>NZ_JBVIGX010000010.1:0-149236 GCF_055570595.1 Streptomyces sp. NPDC031132 | reverse complement strand
CGTCGCCCCCCCCACCCCCCCGCCCCCCCCCCCCCCCCCCCTCCCCCCCCCCTCCCCCCCCCCCCCCCCCCCCCCCCCCCCCCCCCCCCCCCCCCCCCCCGCCGGGCTTCAGGGCCCGGCTGTTCGTACACAGCAGGGGGATGACAACACATGCGACGCAAAGTCCTGATCACCATGGCGGCCGCGGGGGGTGTGCTCGCGCTGGGTGGGGGTTACGCACATGCGGACTCCGGCGCGTCCGGCCATGCCGCGAACTCTCCGGGCGTGCTGTCCGGGAACACCGTCCAGGCACCCGTGGATGTTCCGGTGAACGCCTGCGGCAACACCGTCTCGGTCGTGGGGCTGCTGAACCCGGCCTTCGGGAACCGCTGTTCGAACCACTCGGCCACGCCGGACCACCACCCGAGTCACCCGGGCAGTCCCGGCCACCCGGGCGGGCCCGGGCAGCCGGACGAGCCGTGCGACGAGGACGAGCCGAACCACCCGGGCAACCCCGGTACGCCGGGTACGCCCGGCAACCCCGGGACTCCCGGGAACCCGGGTACGCCCGGCCAGCCCGGTCACCCGGGTAACCCCGGCAATCCCGGTCAGCCCGGCAATCCCGGAACTCCTGGCCACCCCGGCCAGCCCGGCAACCCGGGTACGCCCGGCAACCCGGGTACGCCCGGCAACCCGGGTACGCCCGGCCACCCCGGCCAGCCCGGCACTCCGGGTACGCCTGGCACGCCCGGTCAGCCCGGTGGTCCCACCGGCCCCGGCGCGGGCAGTGTCACGCCCGTGACCCATGCCGGTCAGGGGACCGGCACCGGGATCGCGCCCGCTCAGCACGCGGGGCTCGCCGCCACCGGTGCGGGGGACGTCCTCGGCGTGGGCCTGCCGCTCGCCGCCGGCACGCTGCTGGCCGGTGCCCTGCTCTACCGGCGCGCCCGCAACGCGGCCTGACCGGCGCCCTCACGACGCGGGCCCCGCCACGGGGCCCGCGTCACCAGGTCGCGCGGACCTGACGGATGATCCGCCGGCGCAGCCGCACACGACGACTGCCGTCCCGGTACAGGGCCAGCCGGTCGAGTTCCCAGTTCCCGTACTCGGCATGGTCGGTGATCAGGCGGGTCGCCTCGTTGCGGGGCACACCGCGGGGCACGTACACGTCGACAAATTCGTATTCCGGCATCGCATCTATTGTGCGGGCAGAGCCCTGCTACGGATAGCGTCTGCACTATGTCTGATGCCGCTCTGCCCAGTGTTGCCGAGGTACGCGCCGCCGCCGAGGCGGTCAAGGCCGCGCTCGACCGTCACCTCGCCGCGGTCGAGAGCAGGATCGGGGACGAGGACCCGGCCGTCTACGCCGCTTTCAACGAACTCGCCGCCGCTGCGGAGGAGTACGACGAACTCCTCTACGACCGGTACGACGAGGTCACCCCCTTCGAGATCCCCACGCCCGAGGACGGTGTCCCGTACACCGGGCCCGCCGAGCCCGCCGCCTTCAGCGTGCTCATCCGCCGTGACTACGCCGTCGTCGAACCGCCGAGGCTGATCGCCCAAGCCGAGCGGGTCGCCGCGCACGACCGGGAGGCCGAGCTCGCCTTCGACGGTGGCACGGCAGGTGCGCTGGGCGTGCTCTTCGGGGAGTACGAGCCCGACGAGATCGCCTCCCGCTACAAGGAGTTCGGCCTGGAGGAGGGCGACTCCACGCTCTGGATCGCCGCCTCGGAGGAGGTCGCGGAACCGGGGGAGTGGCTGGGCTCGCCCTTCGGGCACACCGACCCCCAGGACGTACTGCACCGGTTCGACGTCAGCTCCGTCTTCGACGAGGAAGCCGACGATTTCGACGACGAGGAGGATGCGGACGATGTGGGCGGCCAGGCGGCGCAGCCCGGCCTGACGCCCGCCTGATCCCGGCCCGCGCCCACGACACCGCGGCCCCCGACCCGGACAGGGCGGGGGCCGCGGTGCGTGCCGGCTACTCCGGCTGGTCCTGCGCCGCGGCGGCGAGGGCGCGCAGGAGGCCGGTCAGCCGGGTCGTACGCGGCTTCGGCAGCACCTCCGCGACCGCGCGCGGCAGCGCCTGGTCGACGCCGTGCACCACGGACAGGTGCTGCTCCGCCCGACCGAACGCCGTGTACACCCAGTCCCGGGAGAGGGCCTGGGCCGCGTCACCGGGCAGGACGACGACCACGGCCGGCCAGCGCGCGCCGACGGCCTGGTGCGCCGTGACCGCCCAGCCGTGCCGCACCTGTGACTCCACCTGTTCCTTCGGTACGACGATCCGCGCGCCCGCGGCGTCCAGGTGCAGCCCCTGCGCGTCGGCCGACACCACCCGGGCCGGCACCGCCCGCCCGGGCGAGGGCACGTGGACGACACGGTCGTCGGGGTCGAAGCCGCCGAACCGGCCGGGGCCGGGGTTCAGCCGCTCCTTCAGGGCCGCGTTCAGCGCCCGGGTGCCCGCCGAGCCGCCGTGGCCCGGGGTGATCACCTGCACGGCGTCCGCCGGGATCCCGAAGGCGCGCGGCACCGACTCGGCCACCAGCTGCACCGCGCGGTGCACGGCCTCCCCGGCGTCGTGCACCGGGACGATGACGACCTCCCGGCCGGGGGCGTCGACCTGGTTCAGCTCCCCGATCCCGACCCCGGAGACCAGCTCGCCGATCGGGCCCGGGTCGGGGGTGCGGGAGACCAGCTGCGGGCAGGCGCGGGCCGCCAGCACATCGCCGAACACCCGCCCGGGCCCGGCGGAACCGAGCACCCCGGGATCCCCCGACAAGACCAGCCGGGCCCCGTCGGGGACGGACTCGACGAGCGCGGCGGCGGTTTCCACGTCCAGCTGCGGGGCGTCGAGGACGACGAGCAGGTCCAGCGCGAACTGCCCGTCCGCGTCCCGCCCGGGCCCCTCCGTCCCGGCGAGCAGCCCGGCCACGGTGACGGCGCCCTGCGCGGGGGTGTGCGCGGCCAGGCAGACGCGCAGGCCCAGGTCGCGGGCGGCCGCCGACAGGGCCTGCGGCTCGGAGCGGGCGGCCTCGCCGCCGGTGTGGGTGACCAGGCCGTGGCCGGAGACCGCGCGGATCAGGTCGGCGCCGGGGCCGGTGGCGGCCTTCTCCCAGTCCGCCGGGTCGCTGAAGGTGTTGGCCAGCCGGGCCAGGCCGTCGGCCAGGCTCTCCTCGGCGAGCGCGTACCCCTCGAGGCCGACGAGGACGCGTACGGGCTGCTCCTCGCCTTCGGCGACGGGCGGGCCGAGCGGTTCGTGGAAGACGAGGACGGTGCCCTCGCCGATGGCCTGCTCCAGGGACGCGGCGGGGTCTGGGACGCCGTACTGGGCGAGCGCGGATTCCAGGGTGGGGGCCTCCAGGGCGGTGTGCCCCTTGAGCGCGGCCTGCTCCAGCAGCCAGCCCACGAGTGCGGCGGCACGCCGCTCGTCGCCGGGACCGGCCTCCGGGCCGAGCAGGGCCCGGGCGAAGCCGTCGGCCTGGGTGGGACGCACGCCGGCCACGGCGAGGAGCCGCCAGGGGTCGTGGGCGAGCTGCTCCGCGGCGTCTTCGCCGAGGGCGGTGGCGGCGGGTGCGGCCAGCGCCTCGGGGGCGCCGCCGCGAGCCAGTACGGAGCGCACGCCCTCGATGCCGGCGGCGGTGGGGGCGGGGGGTGCGGGACGGGGGGCCGGTTGCGCGGCGGGGGCCGCGGGCTTGCGGGGCGCGGTCGGGGCCTCGTCGAAGTACACCGGGGAGGCTTTCTCCCCGCTCTCCACGGCCCGTACGGCGGCCAGCAGGTCGGCGGCCTTCCCGCTGAGCTTGGCTCCGGCGTCGACGGGGCCCTGCCGTTCCGCCTTGCGGCGGGCGATGCGCTCCCGCTCGACCTTCTGCGCGGCCAACTCGGCCTCGGCCTCGCTCAGCACGGGCGCGGCCTCGCCCTTCTCGGCGCCGCCGCCCCCTGACTCCGCTGAGGTGTCCGGACCCGACTGATCCGCGTCGGGCTCGGGCTCGGCCGAGTCGTCCGGACCCGACTGATCCGCATCGGGCTCGGGCTCGGCGGCGGGGGGCTGGTCGGTGTGCGGTTCGGCGGAGGTGGTCCCTGCGGGGCTTTCCCCCACCCCGCCCCTTCCCGAAACCGTGGGCTCCGCCCCCGGACCCCCGACCCCGCTCCCGGCTGCGCCGGAGCCGGCCGTACCCGGACCCCCGACCCCGCTCCCGGCTGCGCCGGAGCCGGCCGTGCCCGGACCCTCGACCTCGCTCCCGGCTTCGCCGGAGTCCGCCGCTTCCACGCCGTCGGCGTTGCTCCCGGCTCCGCCGGAGCCGGCCGGGACGTCGGTGGGCCGGGGTGGAGGCTCCGTCGGGGTGGCCGCCTGGGGACGGGGGCCGGGGGTGGCCGGGTCCTCCGCGGATGCGGCTTGGCGGTCCGTGCTCACAGCGTGCTCCAGTCGTGGTCGGGGTAGCGGTGCACGGGCGCCGACACATCGTCCAGCGCCCGGCAGATCTCCTCGGGAAGGGTAAGGGGCTCCACCGACAACGCCTCGCTGAGCTGCGCGGACGTCCGCGCACCGACGATCGGCGCGACCACCCCCGGCCGGTCCCGGATCCACGCCAGGGCCACCTGGAGCGGGGTCACGGCCAGGCCCTGGGCCGCCGTCGCCACCGCGTCCACGATGCGGCTCGCCGCGTCGTCCAGGTACGGGTCCACGAAGCCCGCCATGGTCGGCGAGGCTCCCCGCGAGTCCGCCGGGGTGCCGTCCCGGTACTTGCCCGTCAGGACGCCGCGGCCCAGCGGGGAGGACGGGAGCAGTCCGACGCCGAGGTCCAGCGCCGCCGGGAGGACCTCGCGCTCCACGCCCCGCTGGAGCAGCGAGTACTCCATCTGCGCCGACGCCAGTCGCGTCCGCAGTCCCGGGGCGGCGAGCTGCCAGGTCGCCGCCTTCGCCAGCTGCCAGCCGCTGAAGCCCGAGACCCCCGCGTACCGGACCCGGCCGCTGCTCACGGCCAGGTCCAGCGCCTGGAGGGTCTCCTCCAGCGGGGTCCCCGGGTCGAAGGCGTGGACCTGCCAGAGGTCCACGTAGTCGGTGCCCAGGCGGGCCAGCGAGGCGTCCAGCGCCGACAGGAGGTGGCCGCGCGAGCCGTTGAACCGGCGGTCCGGATCCCGTACGGAGCCCGACTTGGTGGCGATCACCAGGTCCTGGCGGGGGACCAGCCCGCCCACCAGCTGCCCCAGCAGGTACTCCGCCTCACCGCCCCCGTACACGTCGGCGGTGTCGACGAGCGTGCCGCCCGCCTCCCAGAACGTCTTCAACTGCTCGGCGGCGCCCGACTCGTCCGGTCCCTCCGCGGAACGGCCCCAGGTCAGGGTGCCGAGGCCGATCCGGGACACGCGCAGTCCGGTGCGGCCGAGATGCCTCTGCTCCATGACCGCTGAGACTACTGGGGCGCTGACGCGGGGAGCCCTGGCGCGCTACAGTCCCCCGCAGACCCACGTTACTGATCGGTAAACCGGCAACACCGTAAGGGGACGACACATGCGGCTCGGCATCAATCTCGGCTACTGGGGCGCTGGCATGGACGCCGACAACCTCGCCGTGGCCCAGGAGGCGGACCGCCTCGGCTACGACGTCTGCTGGGCCGCGGAGGCCTACGGCTCCGACGCCCCGACCGTGCTCGCCTGGGTCGCCGCCCAGACCGAGCGCATCGACGTCGGCTCCGCGATCCTGCAGATCCCGGCCCGCCAGCCCGCGATGACCGCCATGACGGCCGCCACCCTCGACTCCCTCACCAAGGGCCGCTTCCGGCTCGGCCTCGGCGTCTCCGGCCCCCAGGTCTCCGAGGGCTGGTACGGCGTCAAGTTCGACAAGCCGCTCGCCCGCACCCGGGAGTACGTGGAGATCGTCCGCAAGGCGATGACCCGCGAGCGCCTCAGCTACGAGGGCGAGCACTGGACCCTCCCGCTGCCCGGCGGCCCCGGCAAGCCGATCAAGCTCACCGTGCACCCGGAGCGCGAGCACATCCCGCTCTACATCGCCGCCATCGGGCCGAAGAACCTGGAGCAGACCGGCGAGATCGCCGACGGCGCCCTGCTCATCTTCCCGGCCGCCGAGCACCTGGAGGCCACCGCGCTCACCCACATCCGGGCGGGCCGCGAGAAGGCCGGGCTGACCATGGAGGGCTTCGACGTCTGCCCGACCGTGCCGCTGGCCGTCGGCGACGACGTGACCGCCCTCGCCGACATGTTCCGCCCGTACACCGCCCTGTACGTCGGCGGCATGGGCAGCCGCAAGCAGAACTTCTACAACCAGCTCGCCCAGCGCATGGGCTATGAGAAGGAAGCCGCCGAGATCCAGGACAAGTACCTGGCGGGCGACAAGACGGGCGCCGCCGAGGCCGTCCCGCACTCGCTGATCGACTCCACCACCCTGCTCGGCTCCGTCGAGCGGATCGCGGACGGGATGCGCGCCTACGCCGAGGCCGGGGTCACCACCCTCACCCTCGCCCCGGCCGGGTTCACCCTGGACGAGCGGATCACCGCCCTGCGGGCGGGTACGGAGGCCATGGAGCGCGCCGGCCTGGCGTAGTAGGGGACCAGGAGAACGCCTGCGGCCGTGGTGGGGGCTCGGGGGTCTTCCCCGCCACGGCCGACACACGCAACAACGCGGGCGGCACCCTCCGGGTTACGCCCGCGCCTCCACGCCTTCGCATCGTTCATTCGGCCGATCAGCGCGACCTCTCGGTTGCCCGGCCCCCGGATCGGCCGTTGACTCGATGCATGCTCTCTGCGCGCAGCCTGTTCCAGGAGATCGTCGACAACGACGACTCGTTCCAGCTGTTCTGCTCCATCGCAGCCAGCGGGGAGTCCCAGGGCGGCTGGGAGAACGCCCGGATCGCGGCCCTGGTGCCCGACAGCATGCGCGAGCTGGCGCCCAAGATCACCCGGCACGGCGCCGACGAGGACAAGCACGGCCGGATCTTCCAGGCTCTGCTCCGCAAGCGCGGCCTGCCGCCCGTCCCCGTGCCGCCCGAGACCGACTACACGATGCTGCTGGAGCGGCGCGGCATCGGCCTCGCGCACGAGAAGCTCCGCAGGGCAGAGCCGCTGACCGAGCGGGACATCGTCGTCTACCTCTCGCACAGCCGGGTCACCGAACAGCGCGCCGCCGACCAGATGATCATGCTCGTCCGGCAGTTCGGGGGCCACCCCGAGGTCGGCAGGGCCATCCGCATGATCAGCAACGACGAGGACAACCACCTCGCCTACTGCCACGAGGAGCTGCTCCGCCTCGTGCACGAGGGGTACGGCCGGACCATCCAGCAGGTGCTGCGCGAGAGCGCCCTCGTCGAGATCTCCGTCCACCGGGACGTGAGCCTCGCCGTGATGGGGCACATGGGCCGGCTGCTGCGCTGGCCCGCGCCCAAGGCGGCCGCGCTGGCCGCCGGGATCCGCGGCATGTACGCGTACGAGCGGTTCGCCGGCTGGCACCGGATGATCAGCCTGAACCTGCCGGAGCGGCGCAATGCGCTGGGCGGCGTACCGGTCGGCGCACCCGAGTTCGTCCAGGGGGTGTCGTAACGGCCGTCGGGGCGGCTACAGCCAGCCGCGGGACTTGAACATGCGGTGCAGGCCCAGACAGACGCCCACCATCACCAGCACCACTGCCGGATAGCCCCAGGACTGCCGCAGCTCCCACATGTGGTCGAAGTTCATCCCGTAGATCCCCGCCACCATCGTCGGGACGGCCGCCATCGCCGCCCAGGCCGAGATCTTGCGCATGTCGTCGTTCTGCCGGACGCCCATCTGCGCCAGGTGCGCGGACAGCGCGTCCGACAGCAGCCGGTCCAGACCCTCGATGTACTCGCTCGCCTTCGTCAGGTGGTCGGCGACGTCGCGGAAGAACGGCTGCGCGTGCTCGTGCACGAAGGGCACGTTCCCGAAGGCGAGGCGGTCCATCGGCTGGAGCAGCGGGCTCGTCGCCCGGCGGAACTCCAGCACCTGCCGCTTGAACCCGTAGATCCGGGCGGCGGTGTTCTTCGTGTCCGTGGCGGTCGGCGCGAAGACATCGGCCTCCACCTCCTCCAGGTCGGCCTGGAGCTCGGCCGCGACCTCGATGTAGTGGTCGACCACCGCGTCGGACACCGCGTACAGGACCGCCGTCGGACCGTGCCGCAGGACCTCGGGCTCCTGCTCCAGCCGGTGGCGCACGGCGGCCAGCGCGGCCCCCTCGCCGTGCCGGACCGTGACCACGAAGGAGTCGCCGATGAACAGCATCAGCTCGCCCGCGGTCACCGTGTCGGCGGCGTCGTCGTACGTCACCGGCTTGAGGACGACGAACAGCGAGTCGTCGTACACCTCGAGCTTGGGGCGCTGGTGCGCGGTCAGCGCGTCCTCCACCGCCAGCTTGTGGAGCCGGAACTCGTGGCTGACGTGCTCGAATTCCTCCTCCGTCGGCTCGTACATCCCGATCCAGAGGAAGGCGTCGCCGCTCGCCCGCGCCTCGTCGAGGGCGTCCGAGAGGTCCTCGGGCGCAGGGGAGCGGCGGCCGTCCCGGTACATGGCGCAGTCGACAATCACGAGGGGCATTCTCCCCTGCCCGCGCCCGACCCGCACCCGACGGGCACCCGCGCCCCTCTGTTCCCGGCCGGCAGCGCCTAGGCTTTGCGTCATGGCCACGCTGATCCTCGTACGACACGGGCGGTCCACCGCCAACACCGCAGGGCTGCTCGCCGGATGGACCCCGGGGGTGGCCCTCGACGAGCGCGGCGCCGAGCAGGCGGCGGCGCTGCCCGGGCGGCTCGCCGCGGTGCCGCTCGCCGCGGCCGTCAGCAGCCCGCTCCAGCGCTGCCGCGAGACCCTCGCCCCGCTGCTCGCCGCACGCCCGGAGCTGGCGCTGCACACCGACGACCGGATCGGCGAATGCCACTACGGCGACTGGTCGAACCGCAAACTCTCGGAGCTGGGCGACGAACCGCTGATGAAGATCGTCCAACAGCACCCCTCGGCCGCCACCTTCCCGGGCGGGGAGTCCATGCGCGCCATGCAGGCGCGCGCCGTGGACGCCGTGCAGGAGTGGAACGCGCGGATCGAGGAGGAGCACGGGAGCGACGCCGTCTTCCTCATGTGCTCGCACGGCGACATCATCAAGTCCCTTGTCGCGGACGCCCTGGGCATGCACCTGGACCTCTTCCAGCGCATCCACGTCGACCCCTGCTCGGTCACGGCCGTCCGCTACACGCCGACACGCCCGTTCCTGCTCCGGCTCGGCGACACCGGGGACTTCGGCTCGCTCGCCCCGCGCCCGGCCCGTGCACCGGACGCGGCCGCGGCGGAAACGGAGACCTTCGAAAGCGCGACCGAAGACGGCGGGAACGCCGTCGTGGGGGGCGGCGCGGGCGCGGCGTGATCGAACGGCGCAGTAGGGTGGACTGGCCCAAATAAACGAGCACGGCGGGGCGAGCACGGCTCCGCGAGCACAGCCAGAAGCAAAGCCACAAGAGCAGCCACACGCGTGCAGCCCTCCCCCTGCCGCCGAGACTTGGAGACTGGACGTGCCCCGTCAGGTGTTCCTCTACGATCCGCCGGACCGCTTCGTGGCCGGCACGGTCGGCCTTCCGGGACGCCGTACGTTCTTCCTGCAGGCATCGTCCGGCCCCCGCGTCACCAGCGTCTCCCTGGAGAAGACCCAGGTCGCTGCGCTGGCCGAGCGGATGGACGAGCTGCTGGACGAGGTCGTACGGCGCACCGGCGGCAATGCCCCGGTCCCGGCCGTCGCCCCCGCCGAGGCCACCGACACCGCGCCGCTGGACGTCCCGGTCGACGAGGAGTTCCGCGTCGGCACCATGGCCCTGGCCTGGGACGGCGAGGAACAGCGCATGATCGTCGAGGCGC
The DNA here is from genome assembly GCF_055570595.1 of Streptomyces sp. NPDC031132. Classification (NCBI taxonomy): domain Bacteria; kingdom Bacillati; phylum Actinomycetota; class Actinomycetes; order Kitasatosporales; family Streptomycetaceae; genus Streptomyces; species Streptomyces sp. NPDC031132. The sequence continues at coordinate 139,390 of NZ_JBVIGX010000010.1, read as the reverse complement.
AGGCTCTGGTGGAACTCGAGGCCGACTCGGAGGAGGATCTCGCCGAGGCGGAGGAGCGGCTGCTCCAGGACGAGGAGAACGGCCCGCCGATGCTGCGGGTCCGCCTCACCGGCGCCCAGGCCCGGGCCTTCGCCAAGCGGGCCCTGGACGTGGTCAACGCCGGCCGGCCGCCGTGCCCGCTGTGCAGTCTGCCCCTGGATCCCGAGGGACACGTGTGCCCGCGCCAGAACGGCTACCGGCGCCAGGCGTGAGCGCCACGGGGGAACTTGAGGAGCTGCTCGCCAAGGGCGAGCTGGCCGTCGTCGGCCGGATCCGCGAGGCGTCCAACGCCGTGCTCCTGTGCAAGGTGACGTACGGCGACGCCGGCGCCGACTGCGTGTACAAGCCGGTCAAGGGGGAGCGCCCGCTGTGGGACTTCCCGGACGGGAGCCTGGCGCAGCGGGAGGTCGCCGCCTATCTCGTCTCCGAGGCCACCGGATGGGGCCTGGTGCCGCCGACCGTGCTGCGCGACGGGCCGTACGGCGAGGGCATGGTCCAGCAGTGGATCGAGTCCGCTCCCGCCGAGGACGGGCCGCAAGACGCCGAGGAGGCGGACGAGAGCGGCCTGCTGGCCCTCGTGGAGGGCGAGGAGGCGGGGGAGGGCTGGAAGCCGGTCGCCCTCGCCGACGTCGGGGAGGGCCGCACCGCGCTGCTCGTCCACGCCGACGACCCGCGGCTGCGCCGGCTCGCCGTCCTCGACGCCGTGATCAACAACGGCGACCGGAAGGGCGGCCACCTGCTGATCGCGCCCGACGGGCAGCTCTACGGCATCGACCACGGGGTGACCTTCCACCGCGAGGACAAGCTGCGGACCCTGCTGTGGGGCTGGGCGGGCGAACCGCTGACCGACGAGGCGCGCGAGGTGCTGGCCTCCCTGGCCGCCGGGCTGGCCGACGGGGAGCCGCTCGCCACCCGGCTGGCCGAACTGATCACACCGCTCGAGCTGGCCGCCGTACGGGCCCGGGTGGCCGATCTGCTGCGCACCGGGGTACATCCGCAGCCGTCCGGCCAGTGGCCCGCGATCCCCTGGCCGCCGGTCTGAACCGTACGGACCGGGCACGCATAGAACCGGCCAGATCGCAAGAGTGCTGATCAAGCCAACAGTGCAGGTCCGGTTCGTTTTCGGAACAGGCGTCCGGTTAGGCTCGAGACATGCATGCCTGGCCCGCTTCTGAGGTCCCCGCCCTGCCTGGCAAGGGCCGCGACCTCCAGATCCACGACACCGCGACCCAGGGGACGATCACCCTCGCCCCCGGTCCCGTCGCCCGTATCTACGTCTGCGGCATCACTCCGTACGACGCGACCCACATCGGTCACGCGGCGACCTACAACGCGTTCGACCTCGTACAACGCGTGTGGCTCGACACCAAGCGGCAGGTTCACTACGTCCAGAACGTGACGGACGTGGACGATCCGCTGCTGGAGCGGGCGCTGCGCGACAACCTGGACTGGACCGAGCTCGCGGAACGCGAGACGGCCCTGTTCCGCGAGGACATGACCGCCCTGCGGATGCTGCCCCCGCAGCAGTACATCGGCGCCGTCGAGGCCATACCGGGCATCGTGCCGCTGGTGGAGCGGCTGCGGGACGCCGGCGCGGCGTACGAGCTGGACGGCGACGTCTACTTCTCGGTCGAGTCCGACGCGAACTTCGGCAAGGTCTCCAACCTGGACGCCGAGGCGATGCGGCTGCTGTCCGCGGAGCGCGGCGGCGACCCGGAGCGCCCGGGGAAGAAGAACCCGCTGGACCCGATGCTGTGGATGGCGGCGCGTCCGGGCGAGCCGAGCTGGGACGGCGCCTCCCTGGGCCCCGGCCGGCCCGGCTGGCACATCGAGTGCGTCGCCATCGCCCTGGACCACCTGGGCATGGGCTTCGACATCCAGGGCGGCGGCTCCGACCTGGCGTTCCCGCACCACGAGATGGGCGCCTCGCACGCGCAGGTGCTGACGGGCGAGTTCCCGATGGCCAAGGCGTACGTGCACGCGGGCATGGTCGCGCTGCACGGCGAGAAGATGTCGAAGTCGAAGGGCAACCTGGTCTTCGTCTCCGCGCTGCGGCGCGCCGGGGTGGACCCGGCGGCGATCCGCCTCGCCCTGCTCTCGCACCACTACCGGGCCGACTGGGAGTGGACGGACGAGGTCCTCGAGCAGGCGGTGGCCCGCCTGGAGCGCTGGCGCGCGGCCGTGTCCCGGCCGGACGGCCTGCCGGCGGACGCCCTCGTCGAGGAGGTCCGCGAGGCGCTGTCGAACGACCTGGACGCGCCGGCTGCGCTGGCGGCCGTGGACCGCTGGGTGGACGCCCAGAACGCCTCCGACGGGGACGACGAGTCCGCGCCGGGCCTGGTCTCGCGCACGGTCGACGCCCTCCTGGGCGTGGCCCTGTAACCCGCCGCGGCCGAAGCTGCCGGTGCCCCCTGTCCTTCCGGACAGGGGGCACCGCTGCGTTCCGCGCCGGCCGGCTACGCCTCGGGAGGCGTGTCGTCCTCGTCCGGGGCCTGCGGCTCCTCGCCCGACGGGTCCGGCTTGCGCTTCGGGGGGCGGGTCAGGCCGCTGCTCGTGTCACGGAGGTACGAGCCGTCGCCCGGCTCAGGCGAGGGGCCCGCCGGGTCGCGGCGGCGCAGGTACCGCTCGAATTCGCGGGCGATGGCGTCGCCCGACGCCTCCGGGAGGTCGGCGGTGTCACGCGCCTCCTCGAGCGTCTGGACGTACTCCGCCACCTCGCTGTCCTCCGCGGCCAGTTGGTCCACGCCGAGCTGCCACGCCCGCGCGTCCTCCGGGAGTTCGCCCAGCGGGATCCGGATGTCGATGAGATCCTCCAGCCGGTTCAGCAGGGCCAGCGTCGCCTTCGGGTTCGGCGGCTGGGACACGTAGTGCGGGACCGCCGCCCACAGGGACACCGCGGGCACCCCCGCGTGCGTACAGGCCTCCTGGAGGATGCCCACGATCCCGGTCGGGCCCTCGTACTTGGTCTCCTCCAGGTCCATCGTGCGCGCCAGGTCCGGGTCCGAGGTGACCCCGCTGACCGGCACCGGCCGCGTGTGCGGGGTGTCCCCGAGCAGCGCGCCCAGGATCACCACCATCTCCACGCCCAGTTCGTGCGCGAAGCCCAGGATCTCGTTGCAGAACGACCGCCACCGCATGGACGGTTCGATGCCCCGTACGAGGACGAGGTCACGCGGCTTCGCGCCGCCGATCCGGACCACCGACAGCCTCGTCGTCGGCCACGTGATCTTCCGTACCCCGTTGTCCAGCCACACCGTCGGCCGGTTGACCTGGAAGTCGTAGTAGTCCTCGGCGTCCAGCGCCGCGAAGACCTCGCCCTTCCACTCCCGGTCCAGGTGCGCGACCGCACCGGAGGCCGCGTCACCCGCGTCGTTCCAGCCCTCGAACGCGGCCACCATGACCGGGTCGATCAGCTCGGGCACGCCCTCAAGCTCGATCACCCAGGTCTCCTTCCGAAGTTCCCTTGCGTACGTGGGTCAGCCTAAGCCTTGAGACGACACCAGCCACAGCCCACGACAGAGGGGCGGTTCCCCTCGGAACCGCCCCTCTTCCCCACCTGCGTACGAGCTATGCCTTGCGGCTCAGCATCTCCTCGACCCGCGCGCGCACGGAGTCGTCGTCCAGGCCGCGGACCGTCACCGTGGTGCGCCGGCGCAGCACGTCGTCGACCGTCTCGGCCCACTCGTTGTCGCGGGCGTAGGCGACCTGTGCCCAGATCTCCGGGCCGTCCGGGTGGATCCGCTCGGCCAGCGCCGGGTCCTCGTTCGCGAGGCGCGCGATGTCGAAGGCCAGCGAGCCGTAGTGCGAGGCCAGGTGGCGGGCGGTGAGCGGGTCCATCCGCGTGCCGGGCTCGCGGTCCACCAGCAGGCGGTGCGCGACGGCGTTCGGGTTGGCGACACCGGGCAGCGGGACCCGGCGTACGAGCGACTTCACCGGCTCCATGTCGTCGGTGAGCGGGCTGCCGGGCAGCTTGGCCAGCTTGTCCATGACGACGCGGCCGATGTGGCGGTACGTCGTCCACTTGCCGCCGGCCACCGACAGCATGCCGCCGGCGCCCTCGGAGACGACCGTCTCGCGCTTGGCCTTCTCGACGCCGCCGGGGCCGCCGGGCAGCACCCGCAGGCCGGCGAAGGCGTACGTCATCAGCGAGCGGTCGAGGTCCGCGTCCTTCACCGAGAACGCGGCCTCGTCAAGGATCTGCTGGATGTCGGACTCGGTGGCGCGCACGTCCGCCGGGTCGCCCTCGTACACCTCGTCGGTGGTGCCGAGCAGCAGCTGGTCCTCCCACGGGAGGGCGAAGGTGATGCGGTACTTGTCGATCGGGGTGGCCATGGCGGCCTTCCACGGCGACTTGCGCTTCATGACGATGTGCGCGCCCTTGGAGAGGCGGATCGACGGCATCGAGTGCTTGTCTTCCATGCGCCGCAGGTGGTCCACCCACGGGCCGGTGGCGTTGAGCACGACGCGCGCGTCGACGCCGAACTCGGTGCCGTCCAGGCGGTCCTTGAGCTCGGCACCGGTGACCCGGCCGCGCGTCGTGCGCAGGCCGGTGACCTCGGCGTGGTTCAGGACGACGGCCCCCGACTCGACGGCCGCGCGGACCGTCATGACGGCGACGCGGGAGTCGTTCATCTGGTGGTCGTAGTAGACCGCGACGGCCTTCAGGTTGTCCGTCTTCAGGCCCGGGTTGTCGGCGGCGGCACGGGCCGGGGATATGACCTTGCCCATGCCGTCGCCGAACGCCGAGAGGGCGGAGTAGGCGAAGACGCCCGCGCCCAGCTTGGCCGCACCGACCGGTCCGCCCTTGTAGACCGGCAGGTAGAAGGTGAGCGGGTTGACCAGGTGCGGGGCCACGTCCTTGGCCAGCACCCGACGCTCGTGGTGGTTCTCGGCGACCAGCTTGACCGCGCCGGTCTGCAGGTAGCGCAAGCCGCCGTGGACGAGCTTGGAGGAGGCCGAGGAGGTGGCGCCGGCGAAGTCGCCGGCGTCCACCATGGCAACCCGCAGACCCGACTGCGCGGCGTGCCAGGCCACCGAGGTGCCCAGGATTCCACCGCCGATGACCAGCAGGTCGTACGTGGCCTTGGCCAGCTGCTCACGGGTCTCGGCGCGGCTCGCGTTCGAACCGGCGGTCGGGTGCGTGCCCAGAGTGGGGACGCTCTGCAGGCTGCTCATATCTCTTAGCTCCTCGTCGATTGACTCAGCTGGTGCGTCAGCTGGCGTCTTCGTCGTCGATCCAGCCCATGGACCGCTCGACGGCCTTGAGCCAGTTCTTGTACTCGCGGTCCCGCTGCTCGGCGGGCATCCGCGGGGTCCACTCCGCCGCGCGGCGCCAGTTGGCGCGCAGGGCGTCGGTGTCGGGCCAGAAGCCGACGGCCAGGCCGGCGGCGTAGGCGGCGCCGAGGCAGGTGGTCTCCGCGACCATGGGACGGACCACGGGGGCGTCCACGAAGTCGGAGAGGGTCTGCATCAGCAGGTTGTTGGAGGTCATGCCGCCGTCGACCTTGAGGGCCGCGAGCTCGACGCCCGAGTCCTTGGTCATGGCGTCGGTGATCTCGCGGGTCTGCCAGGCGGTGGCCTCCAGGACGGCACGGGCGATGTGCGCCTTGGTGACGTACCGGGTGAGGCCGGCGATCACACCGCGGGCGTCGGAGCGCCAGTACGGGGCGAACAGGCCGGAGAAGGCCGGCACGAAGTAGGCGCCGCCGTTGTCCTCGACCGAGAGCGCGAGGGTCTCGATCTCGGCCGCGGTCTTGATCATGCCCATCTGGTCGCGCATCCACTGGACGAGCGAGCCGGTGACGGCGATGGAGCCCTCCAGCGCGTAGACCGGCTTCTGGTCGCCGATCTTGTAGCCGACCGTGGTCAGCAGGCCGCTGTAGGAGTTGATGACCTTGTCGCCGGTGTTCATCAGCATGAACGTGCCGGTGCCGTACGTGGACTTGGCCTCGCCCTCGGCGAAACAGGTCTGGCCGAAGAGGGCGGCCTGCTGGTCACCGAGCGCCGAGGCGACCGGGACACCGGCGAGGACGCCGTCCTTGACGTGGCCGTAGACCTCGGCGGAGGACTTGATCTCGGGGAGGATGTCGAGCGGCACCTCCATGGACTCCGCGATCTTGGCGTCCCACTCCAGGGTGTGGAGGTTCATCAGCATGGTGCGCGAGGCGTTGGTGACGTCCGTGACGTGCACACCGCCCTCGGCGCCACCGGTGAGGTTCCAGATGACCCAGGAGTCCATGGTGCCGAAGAGGATGTCGCCTGCATCGGCGCGCTCGCGCAGGCCCTCGACGTTGTCGAGCAGCCAGCGGGCCTTCGGGCCGGCGAAGTAGCTCGCCAGCGGCAGGCCGGTCTCGCGGCGGAAGCGGTCCTGGCCGACGTTGCGGCCGAGCTCCTTGCAGAGGGCGTCGGTGCGGGTGTCCTGCCAGACCAGCGCGTTGTGCACCGGCTCACCGGTGTTCTTGTCCCACAGGACGGTGGTCTCGCGCTGGTTGGTGATGCCGATCGCCTTGACGTCGGCGGCGGTGATCTCGGCCTTGGCGATGGCCCCGGCGACGACCTCCTGGACGTTGGTCCAGATCTCGGTGGCGTCGTGCTCGACCCAGCCCGGCTTCGGGAAGATCTGCTCGTGCTCCTTCTGGTCGACGGCGACGATGCGGCCGTCGCGGTCGAAGACGATGCAGCGGGAGGAGGTGGTGCCCTGGTCGATCGCGGCGATGAAGGGGCCGGTGCTGCTGGTCATGTGGCTGCTCCTGGCAGGTCTAGGTAGGCGGAATCAGGTGGGCAGTGCGGATCTTGCGATACGTGCCGATGCTGATCAGGCGAACGCGATGTTGTACAGACCACCGGCGAGGGCGGCACCGGCGAGCGGGCCGACCACCGGGATCCAGGAGTATCCCCAGTCGGAGCCGCCCTTGTTGGGGAGCGGCAGCAGGGCGTGGACGATGCGCGGACCGAGGTCGCGGACCGGGTTGATGGCGTAGCCGGTCGGACCGCCGAGCGAGAGGCCGATGCCGACGACGACGAAGGAGGTGATGAGGACGCCGATGACGCCGAGGCCCTTGCCGTCGTCCTGGAGGCCCTGGGTCAGGATGGCCAGGACCAGGACGGCCGTACCGATGATCTCGGTCGCGAGGTTCTGGACGACGTTGCGGATCTCGGGGCCGGTGGAGAAGACACCGAGGACCGGACCGGCCTGGTCGTGCGGGTGCGGGTCCTCCGGGCCGAGCTTGGCGTCACGGATGTGCTCCGGGTCCGAGAGGTGCACCCGGAACTGTCCGTAGTACGTGACCCACATCAGGACCGCGCCGAGCATGGCGCCCAGCAGCTGTCCGGCGAAGTAGACCGGAACGTCGCTCCAGTCGCCGCTCTTGATGGCCAGGCCGACGGTGACCGCCGGGTTGAGGTGCGCACCGGAGAGCGGGGCGGACACGTAGGCGGCGATCAGAACGGCGAAACCCCAGCCGAAGGTGATCGCGAGCCAGCCTGCGTTCCGGGCCTTGGAACTCTTGAGGGTCACGGCGGCGCAGACGCCACCGCCGAGCAGGGTGAGCAGGGCGGTACCGATGGTCTCGCCGATGAAGATGTCGGAGGTGGACACCCGCGACTCCTTTGCCTTGCAGGGGTGGGCGGACACCGGGTCCCGTCCGGTGGTCCGCGCACTCGGTGAGTGGTTCACCGGTCCTTGGCCTTGCCACACCCTAACGCGTATTGCCGGTAGGTGTTCGACAATGCCGACCGATGAACGGCAGTTTTCCGCCCAAGTGAAGAACGCGTCAAGGGTCGGCCAGGCCAAAGTGTCGGATCGTTACCACTAGGTGCGATCAGCCAAACCCGGCCATCGGATGGCCGGGATATGGCGAAAAGAGGGCAGAAAGCGGCCAGGTAGTGGCTGAAAGCCGCTGGAAGGGGTCTAGAACCGGCCCGCGCCGAGGTCGCGTGAAACGGAGCGCGCACAGTCCCGTACGGACGCGACGAGGCTCGCCCGGGGCTCCCCGGACTCCCCGCAGACCCGCTCCACGGCACCCGCGACCGCCACCGCGCCCACCGGCATCCGGCGCCGGTCGTGGATCGGCGCCGCCACCGAGGCGATGCCGTCCCAGGTCTCCTCCACGTCCGCGGCCCAGCCGCGCGCCCGGGTCAGGTCGAGGACCTCCTCGAAGCCCGCGCCGTCCGTGACCGTCCGGGGGGTGAACGCCTCGCGCTCCGCCTCCAGTGCCTCCGTATGGGCGACCGGGTCGTAGGCCGACAGCACCTTGCCCAGGGCCGTCGAGTGCAGCGGCTGCATGGCCCCCACCTCCAGCACCTGACGGCTGTCGTCCGGACGGAACACGTGGTGCATGATCAGCACCCCGCTCTTGTGGAGTACGCCCACGTAGACGCTCTCGCCGCTCGCCCGGGCCAGATCATCCGTCCAGACCAGCGCACGGGCGCGCAGCTCGTGCACGTCCAGATAGCTGTTGCCCAGGCGCAGCAGCTCCGCGCCCAGCTGGTACCGGCCCGAGGCGGGGTCCTGCTCCACGAAGCCCTCGGCCTGCAGCGTGCGCAGGATCCCGTGGGCCGTGCCCTTGGCCAGGCCCAGGGAACTGGCCACGTCCGAAAGACCCAGCCGGCGCTCGCCGCCTGCCAGGAGTCGCAGCATCGCAGCGGCTCGTTCGAGCGACTGGATGTTCCGTGCCATCGCGCAGCCTCCTGCTGACGTAGTTCGACAATGCTGAACAGTATCGGTCGATGTCGACCTTGTGCACGGTTGGGCAACTGTTCACGCCTCCGTCGACCAGGACACCCCTGGAAGACCCTCGCGCACAGAATGCAGTCCGCCACGTGGGACGCCCCCACCGGGGTTGGTGCCGCGCGGTTACCCTGACCGCGTGCACCCTTGACACAGCAAGGGTGCAAAGCCGACAGCCGTCGCATCCCAGGGAGCTCAACCATGGCCTCGTTGCCGAACCCGCCCGCCGACACCCAGACCAGGGCCGACGCCCTCCGAGAGGCGCTCGCGACCCGCGTGGTCGTCGCCGACGGAGCCATGGGAACGATGCTCCAGGCGCAGGACCCCTCGATGGAGGACTTCCAGCAGCTGGAAGGCTGCAACGAGGTCCTGAACGTCACCCGTCCCGACATCGTGCGCACGGTCCACGACGCGTACTTCGCGGTGGGCGTGGACTGCGTCGAGACGAACACCTTCGGTGCGAACTTCGCGGCACTCGCCGAGTACGACATTCCCGAACGCAACTTCGAGTTGTCCGAGTCCGGCGCCCGGATCGCCCGCGAGGTCGCCGACGAGTACACCGCGAAGAGCGGACAGCAGCGCTGGGTCCTCGGATCCATGGGCCCCGGCACCAAGCTGCCCACCCTCGGCCACATCGACTACGCGACGATCCGCGACGCCTACCAGGTCAACGCCGAGGGCCTGATCTCCGGCGGGGCCGACGCCCTGCTCGTCGAGACCACCCAGGACCTCCTGCAGACCAAGTCCTCCATCATCGGCGCCCGGCGCGCGATGGAGGCGCTCGGCGTCTCCGTCCCGCTCATCTGCTCGGTGACCGTCGAGACCACCGGCACCATGCTCCTCGGCTCCGAGATCGGCGCCGCGCTCACCGCGCTGGAGCCGCTCGGCATCGACATGATCGGCCTGAACTGCGCCACCGGCCCCGCCGAGATGAGCGAGCACCTGCGCTACCTGGCGCGGCACTCGCGCATCCCGCTCTCCTGCATGCCGAACGCCGGCCTGCCCGTCCTCGGCAAGAACGGCGCGCACTACCCGCTGTCCGCCCCCGAGCTCGCCGACGCCCAGGAGACCTTCGTCCGCGAGTACGGTCTCTCCCTCGTCGGCGGCTGCTGCGGTACGACCCCGGAGCACCTGCGCCAGGTCGTCGAGCGGGTCCGCGCCCTGGACCCGGCCGTCCGCGAGCCCCGGCCGGAGCCCGGCGCGTCCTCGCTCTACCAGACGGTGCCGTTCCGGCAGGACACCTCGTACATGGCGATCGGCGAGCGGACGAACGCGAACGGGTCGAAGAAGTTCCGCGAGGCCATGCTCGAGGCCCGCTGGGACGACTGCGTCGAGATGGCCCGCGACCAGATCCGCGAGGGCGCGCACATGCTCGACCTGTGCGTGGACTACGTGGGCCGCGACGGCGTCGCCGACATGAAGGAGCTCGCCGGCCGGTTCGCGACGGCCTCGACGCTGCCGATCGTCCTGGACTCCACCGAGGTTCCCGTCATCCAGGCCGGCCTGGAGAAGCTCGGCGGCCGCGCCGTCATCAACTCCGTCAACTACGAGGACGGCGACGGCCCGGAGTCGCGTTTCGCCAAGGTCACCCGACTGGCCCAGGAGCACGGCGCCGCGCTGATCGCGCTGACCATCGACGAGGAGGGCCAGGCCCGCACCGCCGAGCACAAGGTCGCCATCGCCGAACGGCTGATCGACGACCTGACCGGCAACTGGGGCATCAACGAGTCGGACATCCTCATCGACACCCTGACCTTCACGATCTGCACCGGTCAGGAGGAGTCCCGGGGCGACGGCATCGCCACCATCGAGGCGATCCGCGAGCTCAAGCGCCGCCACCCGGACGTCCAGACCACGCTCGGCCTGTCGAACATCTCCTTCGGCCTGAACCCGGCCGCCCGTGTCCTGCTGAACTCGGTCTTCCTCGACGAGTGCGTCAAGGCGGGCCTGGACTCGGCGATCGTCCACGCGAGCAAGATCCTGCCCATCGCCCGGTTCGACGACGAGCAGGTGAACACCGCCCTCGACCTGGTCTACGACCGCCGCGCCGAGGGCTACGACCCGCTGCAGAAGCTGATGGCCCTCTTCGAGGGCGTCAACACCAAGTCGCTGAAGGCCGGCCGCGCCGAGGAGCTCATGGCGCTGCCCCTGGACGAGCGGCTCCAGCGCCGCATCATCGACGGCGAGAAGAACGGCCTGGAGGCCGACCTCGACGAGGCGCTCCAGACCCGTCCGGCCCTGGACATCGTCAACGACACCCTGCTGGAGGGCATGAAGGTCGTCGGTGAGCTGTTCGGTTCCGGCCAGATGCAGCTGCCGTTCGTCCTGCAGTCCGCCGAGGTCATGAAGACCGCGGTCGCCTACCTCGAGCCGCACATGGAGAAGACCGACGACGAGGGCAAGGGCACGATCGTCCTCGCCACCGTCCGCGGCGACGTCCACGACATCGGCAAGAACCTCGTCGACATCATCCTCACGAACAACGGCTACAACGTCGTCAACATCGGCATCAAGCAGCCGGTCTCCGCGATCCTGGAGGCCGCGCAGGAGCACAGGGCCGACGTCATCGGCATGTCCGGACTGCTCGTGAAGTCGACCGTGATCATGAAGGAGAACCTGGAGGAGCTCAACCAGCGCAAGCTGGCGGCCGACTACCCGGTCATCCTCGGCGGCGCCGCCCTGACCCGCGCCTACGTCGAACAGGACCTCCACGAGATCTACGAGGGCGAGGTCCGCTACGCCCGCGACGCCTTCGAGGGCCTGCGCCTGATGGACGCCCTGATCGCCGTCAAGCGCGGTGTGCCGGGCGCCTCCCTGCCCGAGCTGAAGCAGCGCCGGGTGGCCAAGCGGGACACCCCGGCCCTCCAGGTGGAGGAGCCCGAGGAGCCGGGCGGCCGCTCCGACGTCGCGATCGACAACCCGGTCCCGGCCCCGCCGTTCTGGGGCACCCGCGTGGTCAAGGGCATCCCGCTCAAGGACTACGCCTCCTGGCTGGACGAGGGCGCCCTGTTCAAGGGCCAGTGGGGCCTCAAGCAGGCCCGCGCCGGCGGCGCCACGTACGAGGAGCTCGTCGAGAGCGAGGGCCGGCCGCGGCTGCGCGGCCTCCTCGACAAGCTGCACACCGAGAACCTGCTCGAGGCCGCGGTGGTCTACGGGTACTTCCCCTGCGTGTCCAAGGGCGAGGACCTGATCATCCTCGACGACGACGGGAACGAGCGGACCCGCTTCACCTTCCCGCGCCAGCGCCGCGGCCGCCGCCTGTGCCTCGCCGATTTCTTCCGCCCGGAGGAGTCCGGCGAGACCGACGTGGTCGGCCTCCAGGTGGTCACCGTCGGGTCGAAGATCGGCGAGGCCACGGCCAAGCTGTTCGAGTCCGACTCCTACCGCGAGTACCTGGAGCTGCACGGCCTGTCGGTGCAGCTCGCCGAGGCCATGGCCGAGTACTGGCACGCCCGCGTCCGCGCCGAGCTCGGCTTCGGCGGCGAGGACCCGGCCGCCGTGGAAGACATGTTCGACCTGAAGTACCGCGGCGCCCGCTTCTCGCTCGGCTACGGCGCCTGCCCCGACCTGGAGGACCGCGCCAAGATCGCCGACCTCCTCCAGCCGGAGCGGATCGGGGTCCACCTCTCCGAGGAGTTCCAGCTCCACCCGGAGCAGTCCACCGACGCGATCGTCATTCACCACCCCGAAGCGAAGTATTTCAACGCACGCTGACGCGGACCGACGTACACTTGTCGGTCCCATACAGGCCGGTCGCCTGTTCCCCCGGGGGATGCCCCATGGGGAAGAGGCGGCCGGCCTTCTCGTCCCCCGAGAGAGGTGTGCCGGATGACCAGCACCGTTCCCGCCCCCGTCGCCCGTACGGCCGACGGGCATGCCCTGCAGGCGGTGCTGCTCGACATGGACGGCACCCTCGTCGACACCGAGGGTTTCTGGTGGGAGATCGAGGTGGGCGTCTTCGGCGAGCTCGGTCACCGGCTCGACGAGGCCTGGCGCGACATCGTCGTCGGCGGGCCCATGACCCGCAGTGCCGCCTTCCTCATCGAGTCCACCGGCGCCGCCATCACCCTTTCGGAGCTGAGCGTCCTGCTCAACGAGCGCTTCGAGGCGCGGATCGCCGACCAGGTCCCCCTGATGCCCGGCGCCGAGCGGCTGCTGGCCGAGCTGGCCCGGCACAACGTGCCCACCGCCCTCGTCTCCGCCTCGCACCGCCGCGTCATCGACCGGGTGCTGCGCACCCTGGGCCCCGAGCGGTTCGCGCTGAGCGTGGCCGGCGACGAGGTGCCCCGCACGAAGCCGCACCCCGACCCCTACCTGCTCGCCGCCCGCACCCTCGGCGCGCACCCCTCGCGCTGCGCGGTCATCGAGGACACCGCGACGGGCGTGGCCGCTGCCGAGGCGGCCGGCTGCCGGGTCGTGGCCGTTCCTTCCGTCGGCGTCATCCAGCCCGCCCCGGGCCGTACGATCGTCCGCTCGCTGGAGGACGTGGACCTTCCGTTCCTGCGCTCCCTCATCACTCCGATGAACTGATCGCACACGCTCGGTGCCGAACGGAACGACCGCCGGATCGAGGTGCCGCGGAAGGATCTTCCGTTCCATGGCCCGGAGGCTGAAATTCCATCCTTTCCCTGGCGGTCGTCGCGGGTGACCTTTGTCACGCGCCAAGGTCCCTACGGACCTGTCCGGAGCCTCGGAAACCTTCCCTTGTGTCCGGATTGATCAGCTCCTGACCGAATCTGCGGTGACTCCCACATAGACAGGCAGTCCGCACCCATCACCGTGCGATTACGTCCCAAGTCCTGCCAGTTCAAGCCATCCCGTCCCAGGCCACTAATGTCGACGCGGGCACTACGCCGCACCTCTGCTGACCCGGACACACACCCCATTCGTGCCGGGACCGCGTGGACCGATCGTCACAACACCGGCCCGATCGTTCCGCCCTGAACGGGCGACCGCCGCGAAGTGCCCTTTACGCCGCTTTGAGCAAGTGCCGGTCAAGGGAGTACTTCCAGCATGAACCGCAAGACCCTGGTGCTGACGGCTGCGGCCGGACTGCTCACCCCCACGCTCGCCGCATGCGGCAGCACGAGCGGAGGCGGAGCAGGATCCGGAGCGATCGTCGTCGGCACCACCGACCGGTTCGAGGCAGCCGACTACGCTCCCGCACCGTTCGACCCGGCCTACGCCTACGACGCCGGCGCCTGGAACGTCCTGCGGCAGACCGTCCAGACGCTGATGCACACCCCCCGCGGCGGCGGCCAGCCCGTCCCTGAAGCAGCCTCCGACTGCCGCTTCACCGACACCGGCAACGAGAGCTACCGCTGCACCCTGCGGCCCGACCTCAAGTTCGCGAACGGCGAGCCGCTCACCGCGAAGGACGTCAAGTTCTCCATCGAGCGCGTCCTCGCCATCAAGGACGAGAACGGCCCCTCCTCGCTGCTCTCCACCGTCGACACCGTCGAGGTGAAGGCCGCCGACACCGTCGTCTTCCACCTGAAGACCCCCGACGCGACCTTCCCGCAAAAGCTCTCCACCCCCGCCGCCGGCATCGTGAGCGAGAAGAACTACGACGCCAAGAAGCTCCGCGAGGGCTTCTCCGTCGACGGCTCCGGCCCGTACACGATGAAGGCCGAGGTCAAGGACAACCACCTCGTCCGCGCCGTCTTCAGCAAGAACCCGCACTACAAGGGCGACCTCAAGCTGCAGAACGACAAGGTCGAACTGCGCACCTTCGCCGACTCCGCGGCCATGGGCAACGCACTCACCGGCGGGTCCATCCAGATGGTCTCCCGCACCCTCTCGCCCGCCCAGATCTCCGAGTTCGCCGCCAAGCCGCCCAAGGGCGTCAAGCTGGTCCCGATGCCCGGCCTGGAGATCCGCTACATCGGCTTCAACACCGAGGCCCCGGCCGTCAAGGACAAGGCCGTACGCCAGGCCATCGCCGCCGCCGTCGACCGCAACGCGATCATCGACAAGGTCTACGGCAAGTCCGCGCAGCCCCTGTACTCGCTGGTCCCCACCACCCTGACGGGCCACGTCAACTCCTTCTTCAACAAGTACGGCGAGGCCAACACCGCGAAGGCCGCCGACCTGCTGAAGAGCGCCGGGATCAAGACCCCGGTCAAGCTGACGCTGAACTACACCAAGGACCACTACGGCGACGGCACGGCCACCGAGTTCGAAACCCTGAAGAACCAGCTGAACTCCACCCAGCTGTTCGACGTCACCGTCCAGGGCTCCGACTGGTCCGACTTCCGGCCCGCGCAGAAGAAGGGCGACTACGCCGCCTACGGGCTCGGCTGGTTCCCCGACTACCCCGACGCGGACAACTTCCTCGCTCCCTTCCTGGAGCAGGACAACTTCCTGGGCACGCCGTACGCCAACGCCGCGGTGCGCACCAAGCTCATCCCCGAATCCCGGCGCGCCGTCGACCGCGACGTCGCCGTCCCCGCGATCACGGAGATGCAGGACATCGTCGCCGAGGACGTGCCCGTCCTGCCGCTGTGGCAGGGCAAGCAGTACGTCGCCGCACGCGACGGGATCACCGGAGTGGAGTGGTCGGTCAACGCCATCTCCGACCTCCAGCTGTGGGAACTCGGCCGCGGTGTCGTCAGCGGCTGAGACCGGCAGCAACCGGCAGCAACCGGCGGCGGGTGTCGCAGGCCGGCGGAACGAAACAGTGAGACTGTGAAGGACGTTCGCGTGAATCGACGTAACCAGTGGTTGGCGGCCCCGCTCGGCGCAGCCACCGCCGCCGCGCTGCTCAGCGGTTGCGGTTCGACCGGCAGCCCCACCGCCGGCGGCGGCAAGGGTGTGGTCATGGGCATATCCGACAAGGTGAAGTCCACCGACCCCGCATCGGGTTACGACCCGGGGTCCTGGCTGCTCTTCAACAACGTCTTCCAGTCCCTGCTGAGCTTCCCCAAGGGCGGCACCACCCCCGAGCCCGACGCCGCCCAGGCCTGCAACTTCGAAGGCGGCGACAGCAAGCTCTACAAGTGCACCCTGCGCACCGGCCTGAAGTTCAGCAACGGCCACGCCCTCACCTCGAAGGACGTCAAGTTCTCCTTCGAGCGCACGCTGAAGATCAATGACGCCAACGGGCCCTCCGTGATGCTGTCGTCGATCGCCGGCATCGACACCCCCGACGACAAGACCGTCGTCTTCCGCCTCAAGACGTCCGACGCGACCTTCCCCAGCAAGATCGCATCGGGCGCGGGCTCCATCGTCGACCACAGCGAATACCCGGCCGACAAGCTCCGCACCGACGGCAAGGCCGTCGGCTCCGGCGTCTACAAGCTGGACTCGATGAACGAGAAGAGCGCCAGCTTCTCCGTCAACGACTCCTACAGCGGCAAGGCCAAGGCCAAGAACACCGGCGTCACCCTCAAGTTCTTCAACGAGGACCAGGCCGCCCTCAAGAAGGTCCTGGAAAGCGGCGAGGTCGACTTCGCCTTCCGCGGCCTCGCCGCCAAGGACATCGCGAGCCTGTCCTCCACCAAGACCGGGGACCACAAGGTCGAGGTCGTCCAGGGCACCGGCGCCGAAGTCGAGCACCTCGTCTTCAACATGAACGACCCGGTCGCCGGAAAGCTCCCCGTCCGCAAGGCCATCGCCTACCTCGTCGACCGCGAAGCGCTCGTCAAGGACGTCTACGACGGCACCGCGACCTCGCTCTACTCGATCGTCCCGGCCGGCATCGGCTCCCACAACACCGCCTTCTTCGACCGCTACGGCGGCAGCCCGCAGCCGAAGAAGGCCGAAGCCGTCCTGCGCGCCGCGGGCATCAAGGACAAGGTGAAGATCACCCTGTACTCGACGCCCACCCGCTACGGCCCCTCCACGGACCAGGAATTCCAGCTCATCGCCAAGCAGCTCAACGACAGCGGACTCTTCGAGGCCGACGTCAAGTCCGTCGAGTTCGGGCAGTACGAGAAGGACATCCAGGACGGCAAGTACGGCGTGTACGTCAAGGGCTGGGTCCCCGACTACCCGGACGCCGACAACTTCACGCAGCCGTTCTTCGGCCCGGACAACGTCCTGCACAACAACTACGACAACAAGGAGATCACCGGGACCATCATCCCGTCGACCTCCACGAAGTCCGACCGCACCGCGGCCACCGTCGACTACAACCGCCTCCAGGACATCGTCGCCGACGAGGTCCCGCTCCTCCCGCTCTGGCAGGGCAAGCAGTACGCCGTCACCCGCCAGAACGTGACGGGCCTTCAGTGGTCGCTCGACGCCTCCACCGTCTTCCGCTTCTGGGAGATCAGCAAGGGCTGACCCCTACCCGGTACGGCAAAGGGGCCGGCAGCCGCACCATGCGGCTGCCGGCCCCTTCGGCCGCTCCCGGCAGGCTTCCGGCCCGCGTGCTGCGCCCGGCGGCGCTACTGCCCGGCGCCGGGGCGCACCAGACCGCTCTCGTACGCGTACACCGCCGCCTGGACCCGGTCGCGCAGGCCCAGCTTCGTCAACACGTGCCCCACATGCGTCTTCACCGTCGTCTCGCTCACGAACAGGTCCGCCGCGATCTCCGCGTTCGACAGGCCCCGCGCCACCAGCTTCAGCACCTCGACCTCCCGCTCGGTCAACGTCCCCAAGGTGTCCGGCACGCTGTCCTCGCCCGACGGCAAGTGGCCCGCGTACTTGTCCAGCAGCCGCCGCGTGATGCTCGGCGCCAGCATCGCCTCGCCGCCCGCCACCACCCGGATCGCCTGCACCAGCTCAATGGCCGGCGCATCCTTCAGCAGGAACCCGCTCGCCCCCGCCCGCAGCGCCTCCACCACGTACTCGTCCAGATCGAACGTCGTCAGCACGAGCACCTTCGCCGGCCCGTCCCGGCCCGGACCGGTGATCTGCCGCGTCGCCTCCACCCCGTCCATCCGGGGCATCCGGATGTCCATCAGCACCACATCGGGCTGCAGCGCCCGCACCTGGTCCAGCGCCTGCAGACCGTCCCCGGCCTCCCCGACGACCGCCAGGTCCTGTTCGGCCTCCAGGATCATCCGGAAGCCGGTGCGCAGCAGCGGCTGGTCGTCGACCAGTAGGACGCGGATCGCCACAGGTGTACCTCGTATTCGTACGGCGGCATCGACGGACGCCGCCCATTCTGCCCTGATCGGCCCGTCAGGATTCCTCGGGGCGGCCCGCCCCTTCCCCCGCCCCCGGCCTCGGGATGATCATCAGAGGATAGGCCGGGGGAGTCCCCCCGAACTCCGGACACACCGCCCGGTGGTCACACCAGCCGCACAGCTTCGTCGGCCGCGGCCGCCACTCACCCGTCTCCGTCGCCTCCTTGATGGCCTCCCACAGCGCCAGCAGCTTGCGCTCCACCCGCTCCAGATCCGCGACCACCGGGTCGTACGTCAGCACGTCCCCACTGCCCAGGTACACCAGCTGCAGCCGCCGCGGCACCACCTGCTTCAGCCGCCACACCACCAGCGCATAGAACTTCATCTGGAACAGCGCACCCTCGGCGTACTCCGGCCGCGGCGCCTTGCCCGTCTTGTAGTCGACGATCCGCACCTCGCCCGACGCAGCCACGTCCACCCGGTCGATGATCCCGCGCAGCCGCAGCCCCGACTCCAGCTCCGTCTCCACGAAGAACTCCCGCTCCACCGGCTCCAGCCGCGTCGGGTCCTCCAGCGTGAACCACCGCTCCACCAGGGCCTCGGCCTCCGTCAGCCAGCGCGCCAGCCCCGCCCCCTCGTCCCCCGCCGGGAACAGCTCCACCAGCTCCGGCTTCGACTCCAACAGCCGGCCCCACTGCCCCGGAACCAGCGCCTTCGCCCGCGGCGCCGTCCGCTCCGCCGCCGGATGGTCGAACAGCCGCTCCAGCACCGCATGCACCAGCGTGCCCCGCGTCGCCGCCGCGCTCGGCTTCTCCGGCAGCTTGTCGATCACCCGGAACCGGTACAGCAGCGGGCACTGCATGAAATCGCTCGCCCGCGAAGGGGACAGCGAAGAAGGCGCCACAGCGCTCGGCGCTGCATCGGCATCGGCTGCGCCAGGAACCGGACCGGGGCTCGTCGTCATGGACAAAACCCTACGACCCGCCACCGACAGCGCGCGCATACCATCGACGCCGGGCCCCCTCGCACTGCATGATCGGAGCATCACACCGCGCCACCACGCACCCCGCCCCGCACCGACCGTGCACCTGAACCACACTGAAAGCACCGCCGGCCGCACCCCGCCGGACAGCACCGAACGAAGGACACCCGTGGCAGACACCGACGAAACCGGCGAGCGCGCAGCCAAGCGCCCCGGACCGGGCGGCGGCATCCTCATGGGCCGCCCCTTCGGCGTCCCCGTCTACGTCTCGCCCAGCTGGTTCCTCGTCGCCGCCCTCATCACCTGGGTCTTCGGCGACCAGCTCGACCGCGTCCTGCCCGACCTCGGCCCCGCCCGCTACCTCGTCTCCCTCTTCTTCGCCGTCGCCTTCTACGCCTCCGTCCTCGTCCACGAACTCGCCCACACCGTCGCCGCCCTCCGCTTCAAACTCCCCGTGCGACGCATCCAGCTCCAGTTCTTCGGCGGAGTCTCCGAGATCGAGAAGGAATCCGAGACCCCCGGCCGCGAATTCGTCCTCGCCTTCGTCGGCCCCCTCCTCTCCCTCCTCCTCGCCGGCGCCTTCTACCTCGGCATGGAACGCGTCGACCCCGCCAGCGTCCCCGGCGTCCTCCTCGCCGGCCTGATGATCTCCAACCTGCTCGTCGCCGCCTTCAACCTGCTCCCCGGCCTCCCCCTCGACGGCGGCCGCATGCTCCGCGCCGTCATCTGGGGCATCACCGGCAAACCCATGACCGGCACCGTCGCCGCCGCCTGGGTCGGCCGCGCCCTCGCCGTCGCCGTCCTCCTCGGCCTCCCGATGATCACCCACACCGGCATCCTCGGCCCGGGCACCGACGACATCGGCGGCATGAACACCGTCATGGACGCCCTGCTCGCCGCGATCCTCGCCGCCATCATCTGGACCGGCGCCGGAAACAGCCTGCGCATGGCCCGCCTGCGCGAACACCTCCCCGAACTGCGCGCCCGCACCCTCACCCGCCGCGCCGTCCCCGTCGAGAACACCACCCCCCTCTCCGAGGCCCTGCGCCGCGCCAACACCCACGGCGCCCGCGCCATCGTCATCGTCGACGGCCACGGCAACCCCCTCTCCATCGTCCGCGAAACCGCCATCGCCTCCGTCCCCGAACACCGCCGCCCCTGGGTCGACGTCAGCACCCTCGCGCAAGAGCTCACCGACGGAATGAAGGTTTCAGCGGACCTCGCCGGCGAAGAACTCCTCGACCACCTCCGCGCCACCCCCGCCACCGAGTACCTCGTACTCGAACCCGGCGGCGAGATCTACGGCGTCCTGTCCACCCTCGACGTCGAGAAGGCCTTCGTGAAGGCCATGGCGCGGCCCCAGTCCTGAAGCCAATACACTGGTCACATGTCCGAACCGACCGGTGCCGCCCGCCGACGCGGGCCCTTCGAGGTCGGGGACCAGGTTCAGCTCACCGACCCCAAGGGCCGCCACTACACGTTCACGCTCGAAGCCGGGAAGAATTTCCACACCCACAAGGGTTCCTTCCCGCACGACGAGCTGATCGGTGCTCCCGAGGGCAGTGTTGTCCGTACCACGGGGAACGTCGCGTACCTCGCGCTGCGCCCCCTGCTCCCCGACTATGTCCTGTCCATGCCCCGCGGTGCCGCCGTGGTCTACCCCAAGGACGCAGGCCAGATCCTGGCCTTCGCCGACATCTTCCCCGGCGCTCGCGTCGTCGAAGCAGGCGTCGGCTCCGGCTCCCTGAGCAGCTTCCTGCTGCGCGCCATCGGCGACCAGGGCATGCTCCACAGCTACGAGCGCCGCGCGGACTTCGCCGAGATCGCCACCGCCAACGTCGAGCGCTACTTCGGCGGCCCCCACCCCGCGTGGCAGCTGACCGTCGGCGACCTCCAGGACAACTTGTCCGACACCGACGTCGACCGCGTGATCCTCGACATGCTCGCCCCCTGGGAATGCCTGGAGGCCGTCTCCAAGGCCCTCGTCCCCGGCGGCATCCTCTGCTGCTACGTGGCCACCACCACCCAGCTGTCCAAGACCGTCGAGTCCATCCGCGAGATCGGCTGCTTCGCCGAACCGCAGCCCTGGGAATCGATGATCCGCAACTGGCACGTCGAAGGCCTCGCCGTCCGCCCGGACCACCGGATGATCGGCCACACCGGCTTCCTCGTCACCGCCCGTCGCCTCGCCGACGGCGTCGAGCCCCCCATGCGCCGCCGCCGCCCCGCCAAGGGCGCGTACGGCGAGGACTACGACGGACCCGGCAGCGACCGGTCCGCATAGAGAACGGCACGGCGACCGAGGCCGCCCGGCCCCAGCCAACACCAAGGCGCTGTGGCGCAGTTCCCCGAACGATCCGGGAACTGCGCCACAGCGCCTTTTCGTTGTCCGGCACACCGGCCCAGCCGACGCGGACCCGGCCGTTCCACCCCGGTGTGAGGTGTGGCACGATGCTGGCTCCCCGTCACCGTTCGCACAGGAGACACCCCGCGTGCCGCACCGCCCCTCCGAGCTGACGCCGACACTGGAAACCCTCGCGCACAACAGCGCGGGGCCCCTCCACTGGCTCGCCACGGCCACCGCCATGGCCGCCGTCGTGGCCGCCGCGGGATTCGTCCAGCCGGACGCGGCCGCCACCGGCCGCTCCACGGCCCCCGCAAACGGCCCCCACGCCTCCCAGGCCGCCGCACCCGACCCGGCCGCAGTCGGCTACCCCCTGGACTGCAAGGGCCTCCCCGTGGCCGTCACGGCCACCGCCCAAGGGGACCTCGACGGCGACGGCCGCCCCGAAACCGTCGCCGCCGTCCGCTGCGACGCCGGTTCCGGCACCCCGCCCCACGCGATCTACGTACTCACCCAGGACAAGACCCCCGGCGCCGCACCCAGGGTCGTCGCCACCCTCCTCGAGGCCGGAAAACGACAGACCGCCACCGATCTCACGATCCGCGACGGAGTCGTCACCGCCAGTCTCCTCGGCTACTCCTCACCCGAGGTACCGCGCTACAGTCCCGACCTGAAACAGCTCGCCAAGTGGCGCTGGAGCGGCGGAAAATTCCGCCAGGAGCTGACGAACTCAGACGCCAGGAGTGTTTGAACCGTCACTCCGCGTCCGGGCCGTACACCTCGACCCTGTCCGAAACACGCCTCACGTGGATGCAGTCACCCGGGCACTCCTTCGCCGAGTCCACCACGTCCTGCAACAGCGTCAGAGGAACCGGAGTGGTCGCCCCCGCGTCCACCAGCAGCTCGTCCTCCGGGCTCTTCACGTACGCCAGACCATCGATGTCCAGCTCGAACACCTCCGGCGCGTACTGGACGCAGATCCCGTCACCGGTGCAGAGGTCCTGGTCGATCCAGACCTCCAGCGGCTCGCCGGCCTGCCCACCGCCGCCCGCGGAAGCCTCCTGCTGCACGGTCATATCTCCTGCCGTTCCCTGCGCTCAGTGATCCGTTTCCGCCACCGGCCCGCGGCAAGTCGCGCGAGCCCTGACGGGTGTTGAACAGTTCGACCTTACAACCGGCCGCTTTCCGATGTTGATGGGTGGGTATTTCCTTGGCGTGAGGGAGTACGCAAGGGTGAAGATCGGACACACCCCTACCGTCTTTGTGATCTAGGGGTTTCAATCACCACCAGCCCAGGTAGGGTCAGGAAGCGTCCAGCTCCCCTTGGAGGAGGTGAGGACCGTGGCAGCCCACGACGACGACAACAACCGCGGCATCCGGCCGGGGCGAGGGTCTGAGGACCCCGCCGGCCAGGTTGCCTATCTCGAGCAGGAAATCGCCGTCCTGCGACGTAAGCTCGCCGACTCTCCGCGACACACGAGGATTCTCGAAGAGCGGATCGTCGAGCTCCAGACAAACCTGGCCGGCGTCTCCGCACAAAACGAGCGACTGGCAAATACGCTCCGTGAGGCCCGCGACCAGATCGTTGCACTCAAAGAAGAAGTCGACCGGCTCGCACAGCCGCCGGCCGGCTTCGGTGTCTTCCTTCAGGCGAACGAAGACGGCACCGTCGACATCTTCACCGGCGGCCGAAAGCTCCGCGTGAACGTCAGCCCCAGCGTCGAACCGGAAGACCTCCGGCGCGGCCAGGAGGTCATGCTCAACGAGGCCCTCAACGTGGTCGAGGCCATGGAGTTCGAACGGGCCGGGGACATCGTCACCCTCAAGGAAATCCTCGAGGACGGCGAGCGCGCCCTGGTGGTCGGGCACACCGACGAGGAAAGGGTGGTGAGGCTCGCCGAGCCGCTCCTGGACATCACCATCCGCCCCGGCGACGCCCTCCTGCTCGAACCCCGCTCCGGCTACGTCTACGAGGTCGTCCCCAAGAGCGAGGTCGAAGAACTCGTCCTCGAAGAGGTCCCCGACATCGACTACAGCAAGATCGGCGGCCTGGGCGACCAGATCGAGCTGATCCGCGACGCGGTCGAGCTCCCGTACCTCTACCCCGACCTCTTCAAAGAGCACGAACTGCGGCCCCCCAAGGGCATCCTGCTCTACGGCCCCCCCGGCTGCGGCAAGACGCTCATCGCCAAGGCCGTGGCCAACTCCCTTGCCAAGAAGGTCGCCGAGGTGACCGGCCAGCCCGCCGGGAAGTCCTACTTCCTGAACATCAAGGGCCCCGAACTCCTCAACAAGTACGTCGGCGAGACCGAGCGGCACATCCGCCTCGTCTTCCAGCGTGCCCGGGAGAAGGCGAGCGAGGGCACCCCCGTCATCGTCTTCTTCGACGAGATGGAATCCCTCTTCCGCACCCGCGGATCCGGAGTCAGCTCGGACGTGGAGAACACCATCGTCCCCCAGCTGCTCGCCGAGATCGACGGCGTGGAAGGCCTGGAGAACGTCATCGTCATCGGCGCCTCCAACCGCGAGGACATGATCGACCCGGCCATCCTGCGCCCCGGCCGGCTCGACGTGAAGATCAAGATCGAGCGCCCCGACGCCGAAGCCGCCAGGGACATCTTCGCCAAGTACCTCAAGGCCTCGCTGCCGCTCCACAGCGACGACCTCACCGAGCACTCCGGCTCGCCCGAGGTCGCCGTCCACAGCATGATCCAGACCGTCGTCGAGCAGATGTACGCCGAAACCGAGGAGAACCGCTTCCTTGAGGTCACGTACGCCAACGGCGACAAGGAAGTCCTCTACTTCAAGGACTTCAACTCCGGCGCCATGATCCAGAACATCGTGGACCGTGCCAAGAAGATGGCCATCAAGGCCTTCCTCGAGCACAACCAGAAGGGCCTTCGCGTCGCCCACCTCCTCCAGGCTTGCGTGGACGAGTTCAAGGAGAACGAAGACCTGCCCAACACCACCAACCCGGACGACTGGGCCCGTATCTCCGGAAAGAAGGGCGAGCGGATCGTCTTCATCCGCACCCTCGTCACCGGAAAGCAGGGCGCAGACACCGGGCGCTCCATCGACACGGTGGCAAACACCGGTCAGTACCTCTGATCAAACAGGGCGGCTGCGGATGCCCTCACCGGGCACCCGCAGCCGACTGCTTTACCGACTGCTCTTTTCAGCCGGTGACGGGGCGAAGTCAATGACTGAAATGATCTCCCCACCAGCGCGGAGTGGTTCTAGGCTCTTCCGTACCGCCGGTCGCGCAGTGCGGGGACGGGCACCGCACACGCACCGGAGCACCAGCGGTACTTGAGCGCCGCTCCCGAACGGGAGCGCCGCCGGGCAAGGAGGGCCGCATGACCGTACGGCGAGTAATGGGAATCGAGACGGAGTACGGGATCTCCGTCCCGGGCCACCCGAACGCCAATGCCATGCTCACCTCGTCCCAGATCGTCAACGCCTACGCGGCGGCGATGCACCGGGCGCGACGCGCCCGCTGGGACTTCGAGGAGGAGAATCCGCTGCGGGACGCCCGCGGCTTCGACCTCGCCCGCGAGGCCGCCGACAACAGCCAGCTCACCGACGAGGACATCGGCCTCGCCAACGTCATCCTCACCAACGGCGCACGGCTCTACGTCGACCACGCGCACCCCGAATACAGCTCCCCGGAGATCACCAACCCGCTCGACGCCGTCCTCTGGGACAAGGCCGGCGAACGGATCATGGCCGAGGCGGCCGTACGGGCCGCCCAGCTCCCCGGAGCCCAGCCCATCCACCTCTACAAGAACAACACCGACAACAAGGGCGCCTCCTACGGCACGCACGAGAACTACCTGATGAAGCGGGAAACCCCCTTCTCGGAGATCGTGCGCCACCTCACGCCCTTCTTCGTCTCCCGCCAGGTCGTCACGGGCGCCGGCCGCGTCGGCATCGGCCAGGACGGCCGCGAGCACGGCTTCCAGATCAGCCAGCGCGCGGACTACTTCGAAGTCGAGGTCGGCCTCGAGACCACCCTCAAGCGCCCCATCATCAACACCCGCGACGAGCCGCACTCGGACGCCGAGAAGTACCGCCGCCTGCACGTGATCATCGGCGACGCCAACCTCTCCGAGATCTCGACGTACCTCAAGCTCGGCACCACCGCCCTCGTGCTCTCCATGATCGAGGACTCCTTCATCAACGTCGACCTGGCCGTGGACCAGCCCGTGCGCACCCTGCACCAGGTCTCCCACGACCCCGACCTGCACCACCTCATCACGCTGCGCAGCGGCCGCACCCTGACCGCCGTGCAACTCCAGATGGAGTACTTCGAGCTGGCCAGGAAGTACGTGGACGAGCGTTTCGGCTCCGACGCCGACGAGCAGACCAAGGATGTGCTGGTCCGCTGGGAGGACGTGCTCGGCCGGCTCGAGAGCGACCCGATGAGCCTGTCGGGAGAGCTCGACTGGATCGCGAAGCGCGAGATCCTCGAGGGCTACCGCAGGCGCGACGGCCTCGACTGGGACGCGGCCCGGCTCCACCTGGTGGACCTCCAGTACGCGGACGTACGGCCCGAGAAGGGCCTGTACAACCGCCTGGTGGCCCGCGGCAAGATGAAGCGGCTGGTGGAGGAGCCGGCGGTGGAGCGCGCCCAGGGCAAGCCGCCGGAGGACACCCGGGCGTATTTCCGGGGCCGGTGCCTGGAGCAGTACGCGGACGACGTCGCCGCGGCCTCGTGGGACTCGGTGATCTTCGACCTCCCGGGCCGCGACTCCCTCCAGCGCGTCCCGACGCTGGAACCCCTGCGGGGTACCCGCAAGCACGTGAAGGAGCTCCTGGACCGCTGCCGCACGGCGGAGGACCTGGTGCGGGTGCTCAGCGGGAACTGAGTTCTTCGGTGTACCGGAGGGGGCCTGAAAAGGTCCCTGTCCGGGAATCATGGGAACACCCGGACGTTATGAAAGTGCGGGGACGAATGCCGGACCCTCCTTGTAGGGTCCGACGTAGGGTCTGATCTTGGGAGAGGTCCCGATCCGGGGCCTTTCCACGTGAGCGTGCGAACCGAGCGGGGTGAGGTAGACATGGCGACCAAGGACACCGGCGGCGGACAGCAGAAGGCGACTCGCTCGACTGAAGAGGTCGAAGAGCAGGCCGCAGAGGCACAGTCCGACCTCAAGGAACGACAGGAAAAGCTCTCCGACGACGTCGACTCGGTACTTGACGAGATTGACGATGTACTCGAAGAGAATGCCGAGGACTTCGTGCGTTCCTTCGTTCAAAAAGGTGGCCAGTAGTCCCTGTTTGCCTTCGAATCGAAGGTAACGGTGGGGGATGGTCAGCCCGGAGCCGACGAAGCCGTGCGCCCGGTGCGGTGAGGAGAAGCCGCATCGGGCGTTCGCTCCCAAGCGGGCCAATCTGGACGGCCTGCAACGGCGCTGTCGCGCTTGCGGTGCCGAGTCTCACCGCAAGCGCCTTGGCGACGCGTTGCGAGGCGTGCCGTGCCCTGGAAAGCCGAGCCGGCCATCTGAAGCGTTCCTACGGCATCACTGAAGCTGAGCGCGAACAGATGATCGCAACCCAAGGCGGCGTGTGCATCATCTGTCTGAGAGCTCCGGCCACACAGGTTGATCATTGTCATCGGACGGGTAGGGTCCGTGGCGTACTTTGCTTCAACTGCAACTCAGGCCTCGGGCTGTTGAAAGACAACCCCGACCGGATCCGTCGGGCAGCCGTATATTTGGAGGGAACGCGTGGAAGCCAACACTCGTAGCACGGGGCGGCTGCCGGCAGCCTTCCTGACGCCGGGGTCCTCGTCCTTCATGGACTTCCTCGGGGCGCACTCGCCCGAGATGCTGCCGGGGAACCGGAAGCTGCCCGAAGGCGTTGTCGAGGCGCCGCACGGGACGACCATCGTGGCGACGACGTTCCCCGGCGGGGTCGTGCTCGCCGGTGACCGGCGGGCGACCATGGGGAACATGATCGCGCAGCGGGACATCGAGAAGGTGTTCCCGGCCGACGAGTACTCCGCGGTGGGCATCGCGGGCACGGCCGGCCTGGCCGTGGAGATGGTGAAGCTGTTCCAGTTGGAGCTGGAGCACTTCGAGAAGGTGGAGGGGGCGACCCTGAGCCTCGAGGGCAAGGCGAATCGGCTCTCCACCATGATCCGGAGCAACCTCGGGATGGCCATGCAGGGGCTGGCCGTCGTACCGCTCTTCGCGGGGTGGGACGAGGGCAAGGAGAAGGGCCGGATCTTCTCCTACGACGTGACCGGCGGCCGCTCCGAGGAGCACGGCTTCGCCGCCACCGGTTCCGGCTCGATCTTCGCGCGCGGCTCCATGAAGAAGCTGTACCGCCCCGATCTGACGGAGGAGCAGGCCACCACCCTCGTCGTGCAGGCGCTGTACGACGCTGCCGACGACGACTCGGCGACCGGTGGGCCGGACCTGTACCGCCACATCTATCCCATCGTCACCGTCATCACCGACGAGGGTTTCCGCAGGCTGACGGACGAGGAGTCTCAGGAACTCGCCCGCAGCGTCACCAACCGGCGGCTCGAGCAGCCCGACGGGCCGCGCGCGGCCCTGCTCTGACCAGTCCTCCTCGTCGCCCAGAAGAAAGGGACGGATAACCGGTGTCGACTCCGTTCTACGTCTCACCCCAGCAGGCCATGGCCGACCGGGCGGAATACGCCCGGAAGGGCATCGCCCGGGGTCGCAGCCTTGTCGTGATTCAGTACGCCGACGGCATCGTGTTCGTCGGCGAGAACCCGTCCCGTGCGCTGCACAAGTTCAGCGAGATCTACGACCGGATCGGCTTCGCGGCCGCCGGCAAGTACAACGAGTACGAGAACCTGCGGATCGGTGGTGTGCGTTACGCGGATCTGCGTGGATACACGTACGACCGTGACGATGTGACGGCCCGTGGGCTGGCCAACGTCTATGCGCAGACGTTGGGCACGATCTTCTCGAGTGCCGGTGAGAAGCCGTACGAGGTGGAGTTGGTCGTGGCCGAGGTGGGTGCGACGGCCGCGGGTGACCAGATCTACCGGCTGCCGCACGACGGTTCGATCGTGGACGAGCACGGTTCGGTCGCGGTCGGTGGCAACGCCGAGCAGATCAGTACGTACCTGGATCAGCGTCACCGGGACGGGATGACGCTGTCCGAGGCGCTGAAGCTGGCGGTGCAGGCGCTGTCCAGTCAGGCGAACGGTGCGGACAAGGCGATTCCGGCGGAGCGGCTGGAGGTTGCGGTGCTGGACCGGACGCGGGCTCAGCAGCGGAAGTTCAAGCGGATCCGTGGCCGGCAGCTGTCGCGGCTGCTGGAGGCGGATGTCACGGCGGCCGTGCAGGCCGATGCCGTTTCGAACGACGAGGCTCCCGAGGACGATTCCGAGTAGATGCGCATGGAGCGGCGCCCCCGGCCATTTCGGCCGGGGGCGCCGTTTTGCGTTTCAGGCGGGGGCCGGGCCGGTGGAGGCGCGGACGATCAGGTCGACGGGGATGTCGGGGGCGGTCCAGGGGGTGCCTTCGAGGACGGCGAGGAGGGCGGCCATGCCCTGCTCGCCGACGCGTTCGGCGGGCAGGCGGACGGTGGTGAGCTCGGGTTCGACGGCGGTGGCGAGGGCGAGGTCGTCGAAGCCGGTGACGGAGAGGTCCTCGGGGATGCGCAGGCCGAGGCGGCGGGCGGCCTTGCAGGTGCCGGCGGCGAGGATGTCGTCGTCGCAGACGACGGCGGTGGGGCGGCTCTCGGGGGTGGCCAGGGCGGCTTCCATGGCCGTGCGGGCGTCGGTGACGGTGAGGGGGGCCCGTACGGTGCGCAGCTCGGCGTGGGGCTGTACGAGGGCGGCGAGGGCGTCGGCGCGGATGTCGAAGGTCCAGGAGTCGACGGCGGAGGCGAGGTGGAGGATGCGGCGGTGGCCGAGGGTGAGGAGGTGTTCGGTGACTTGGCGCATGCCGTCGGCCATGGCGAGGTTGACGTGGGCGGCGGCGCGGCCGGCGGTGGGGTCGCTGTCGAGCATGACGAGGGGGAGTGCGGCGTCGCCGATGGCGTCGAGGGCGTGGGCGGCCATGGAGGAGGCGATGACGCCGTCGAGGGCGGCGCGGGCGGAGGCGAAGGGGTCGCGGGCGGGGCCGGTGCCGTCGGGGGAGGGGTAGAGGACGACGCCGAAGTCGTGTTCGGCGGCGATGCGGGCGGCGCCGGTGTAGACGCGGGCGAAGAATTCGTTGGTGAGGGCGGGGACGACGAGGAGGGCGGTGCGGGTGCTGCCGAGGCGGAGGCTGCGGGCGGCGAGGTTGGGGCGGTAGCCGAGTTCTGTGGCGGCTTCGCGGACGTGGGCGGCGGTGCGTTCGGAGACGCGGCCGCGCCATTTGTCGCCGAGGACGAGGGAGACGGTGGCCTGGGAGACCCCGGCGGCGGTGGCGACGTCGCGGCTGGTGGGTCTTGTCACACCGTGCTCCTGTTGTACGAGGTCGGCGGGGGTGGGGGTGGTTGTTCGGCTGGACCCCGTGGTGTGGCCATGGTACGTATGACGTCGAACGTTATACGTATTACTTGGATGACTCCCGGCTGGGTTCCGGGCAGAAGGGGGCGGACATGGCCGCGGGATACGCGGAGCTGCTCAGGACCCGGCACGCCACGAGGCTGCTGGCGGGCACGCTCGTCGGCCGCCTGCCGAACGCGACCGCGGCCATCGCGATCGTGCTGTTCACGCGGGCCGAGGGGGGCAGCTACAGCCTCGCGGGCGCCCTGGCCGCGGTGTACGGGGTGGCCAACGCGGTGGGTCAGCCGCTGCTCGGCCGTGCCGTGGACCTGTTCGGGCAGCCGCGGGTGCAGCTGCCCGCCGCGGTGCTCTCGGCGCTGGGCATGGCGTGGCTGGCGTTCGCGGGTACCGGGTCGGCGGCGGCCGCGTACGGGGCCGTGGTCGTCGGCGGGTTCTTCGCGCCGCCGCTGGAGGGCGGGCTGCGGGCGCTGTGGCCCTCCGTGCTCGGCGGCAAGGAGGAGCAGGTGCACGCCGCGTACGCGATGGACGCGGTGGCCCAGGAGATCATGTACACCGTCGGGCCGCTGCTCGTGACGCTGTGCGTCTCGCTGTGGGATCCGGCCGGGGCGCTGCTGGTGATCCATGCGCTCGGCGTCCTGGGGGCGCTGTCCGTCGTGGCCAGCGAACCCTCGCGGACGTGGCGCTCCGAGCCGCGTGAGGCGCACTGGCTGGGCGCGCTGCGCTCGCCGGGGCTGCGGGCGCTGCTGGGTGGGTTCTTCTTCGTGGGCATGGCGCTGGGTTCGATCACGGTGGCGGGCGTGGCGTACGCCGACGATCACGGGGGCCAGTCGGTGTACGGCTGGCTGATGGCGGCGCTGGGTCTGGGCGCGCTGGCCGGCGGTGTGCTGTACGGGGCGCGGCAGTGGGCGGGTGCGCCGGAGCGGCGGCTGCGGCTGCTGGTGGCGCTGTTGGCGGTCTGCTACCTGCCGCTGATGCTGGTTCCGGGGGTGGTGGCGATGACGGCCCTGTCGGCGCTGGCGGGTGTGTTCCTGGCGCCCGCGCTGGCGTGTGCGTTCATCGTGGTGGACCGGCATGCTCCGGCGGGGACGGTGACGGAGGCGTTCTCGTGGCTGGTGACGTTCTTCGGGGTGGGTGCGGCGATCGGTACGGCTGCGGCGGGGCCTGCGGTGGAACTGGGCGGGACGGCGAGCGGGTTCGCCGTGGCGAGTGTCGCCGGTGCGGCTGCGCTGCTGGTGCTGACGCTCACTCAGCGCGTCATGGCCGCTCCGGGCAGGACGCGTACGGTGGCGGGCTCGGCGTCGGGGTCCGCGGCGGATGCGGGTGCGGGCCCGGTCGTGGGCGCGGGCGAGCGGGCAGGCGGGGGCGGTGTGGAAGGCCGGGCGGACGGGCAGGCGGAGCGGCTTGTCGACAACTGATCGAAACGGCGTTCACGAACCCGGTTTCAGAACAGTGCAGAAGGCGTAATGTTCAGTCATGGACCGCCGCATTTTCGGGCTGGAGAACGAGTACGGCGTCACGTGCACGTTCAGGGGACAGCGCCGACTGTCTCCTGACGAAGTGGCGCGCTACCTCTTCCGCCGTGTTGTGTCATGGGGCCGCAGCAGCAATGTCTTCCTGCGGAACGGCGCCCGTCTGTATCTCGACGTGGGTTCGCATCCGGAATATGCAACTCCCGAATGCGACAACGTGACCGAACTGGTCACGCACGACAAGGCGGGCGAGCGCATTCTCGAAGGCCTGCTCGTCGATGCCGAACGCCGCCTGCACGAGGAG
Source organism: Streptomyces sp. NPDC031132 (assembly GCF_055570595.1). Classification (NCBI taxonomy): domain Bacteria; kingdom Bacillati; phylum Actinomycetota; class Actinomycetes; order Kitasatosporales; family Streptomycetaceae; genus Streptomyces; species Streptomyces sp. NPDC031132. The sequence goes on along the minus strand of NZ_JBVIGX010000010.1, from coordinate 107,971 downwards.
GGAATCGCGGGCGACGTCTATCTGTTCAAGAACAACACCGACTCGGCCGGCAACTCGTACGGCTGTCACGAGAACTATCTCGTGGCCCGGCACGGAGAATTCTCCCGCCTGGCGGACATCCTCATTCCGTTCCTCGTCACGCGGCAGCTGATCTGCGGCGCGGGCAAGGTGCTGCAGACCCCCCGGGGTGCGGTCTACTGCGTGAGCCAGCGGGCCGAGCACATCTGGGAGGGCGTCAGCTCCGCGACGACCCGGTCCCGGCCGATCATCAACACGCGGGACGAGCCGCACGCGGATGCCGAGCGGTACCGCCGCCTGCACGTGATCGTCGGGGACTCGAACATGTCCGAGACGACCATGCTGCTCAAGGTGGGGGCCACCGACCTGGTGCTGCGCATGATCGAGGCGGGCACGGTGATGCGTGACCTGACCCTGGAGAACCCCATCCGGGCGATCCGCGAGGTCAGCCACGACATCACGGGCCAGCGCAAGGTGCGTCTGGCGAGCGGCCGGGAGGCCTCGGCGCTGGAGATCCAGCGCGAGTACTACGACAAGGCCGTGGACTTCGCCGAGCGCCGGGGGATCCGTACCGGCACGGTGGACCAGGTGCTGGAGCTGTGGGGCCGCACCCTCGACGCGATCGAGGCGGAGGACCTGGACCGGATCGGGACCGAGATCGACTGGGTCATGAAGTACCAGCTGATCGAGCGGTACCGGGCCAAGCACGGCATGACCATGTCGAATCCGCGGGTGGCTCAGATAGACCTCGCGTACCACGACATCCACCGCCGGCGCGGGCTGTACTACCTGCTGGAGCGCAAGGGGCAGGCGGCGCGGATCTGCAACGACCTGAAGATCTTCGAGGGCAAGTCGGTGCCCCCGCAGACCACGCGGGCGCGGCTGCGCGGCGATTTCATCCGCCGGGCGCAGGAGCAGCGGCGGGACTTCACGGTGGACTGGGTGCACCTCAAGCTGAACGACCAGGCGCAGCGGACCGTGCTGTGCAAGGACCCGTTCCGGTCGGTGGACGACCGGGTGGAGAAGCTGATCGCCGGGATGTGACATCAGGCTGATCTTCGCCGGGGCCCCGTACGGATCTCGTACGGGGCCTCCTCACGCCTTAGAGTGGCGACGACCGCCAGCCGTCTGAGATCTGAGGAACCCGTGCGCCGACTTGCCGGCCTGCTTGTCGTACCCCTTCTGCTGCTGTCGACGGCAGCCTGTGGCGACAGCGGCTCCGACTCCGCCGAGATGAAGAACGGGGCGCCCGCGATCACCAAGGGTGCCAAGTTCGGTGAGACCCCGACCCTGTCCAAGGGCAAGGGCGAGCCGCCGAAGGAACTGAAGGTGGTGACCGTCAGCGAGGGCACCGGCCCGGCGCTGAAGAAGGGCGATGTCGCCCAGGTCAACTACCTCGGCCAGGTGTGGGACGGCAAGGAGCCGTTCGACCAGAGCTTCGGCAAGGGCAAGCCGTTCGAGGTGACCGTCGGCGCCGGCATGGTCATCAAGGGCTGGGACCAGGGCCTCGAGGGCAAGAAGGTCGGCAGCCGCGTCGAGCTGGTGATCCCGCCGGACCTCGGCTACGGCGAGAAGGGTTCCGGCGACAAGATCAAGCCGAACGCCACGCTGGTCTTCGTCGTGGACATCGTCAAGGGCACCTCGGTCCCGGCCTCGGCCACGGGCAAGGAGGTCGCGCAGGACAACAAGGACCTGCCGAAGATCGGTACGAACACGGACGGCAAGGAAGTCTCCGTGACCGTTCCGAAGGACGTCACCCCGCCGGCCAAGCTCGTCTCGAACTACGTGCTGGAGGGTGACGGCCCGGCCGTCAAGGACACCGACAGCGTCGTCGTCAAGTTCAACGGCAAGACGTGGAAGGACGACAAGACCTTCGAAAGCACGTACGCCACCGACCAGACGGTGACGTGGCCGATGGAGCAGCTCTCGGTCAAGGGCCTCAAGGACGGCCTGCTCGGCAAGAAGGTCGGCAGCCGCATCCTGCTGGTCATCCCGCCGGACCAGGGGTTCGGCGACAAGGAGCAGGGCACCATTCCGGCGAACTCGACGCTGGTCTTCAGCCTCGACATCCTCGCCGTGATGTAAGACTGTCCCAGTTGACCTGATTCGTTTTTGAGGAGCAGTTCCGTGAGCAACCAGCTCGAGAAGCCCGAGATCGACTTCCCCGAGGGCCCGGTCCCGGCCGACCTCGTCATCGAGGACATCTGGGAGGGCGACGGCGCCGAGGCCACGGCCGGCAACAAGGTCTCCGTCCACTACGTGGGCGTGGCCTTCTCCACCGGTGAGGAGTTCGACGCGTCCTGGAACCGCGGCGCCCCGCTGCAGTTCATCCTGGGCATCGGCCAGGTCATCGCCGGCTGGGACAAGGGTGTCCAGGGCATGAAGGTCGGCGGCCGTCGCAAGCTGACGATCCCCGCCCACCTCGCGTACGGCGACCAGAGCCCGACCCCGGCCATCAAGCCGGGCGAGACGCTGATCTTCGTCTGCGACCTGATGGGCGTCTGATCCGGCTACCCGCGATCAGTGAAGGGGCCCCCGCCGTGAGGCGGGGGCCCTCGCTTTTGCCGGGGCCCGCCGGGGCGGTACGGTCAACGGTCAATGCAACTTGTAAGCGGAGAAGGGCGGAAGGGCGTCGATGGCGATTGCCAAGGCCGAGCGGCTGATGAACCTGGCGCTGTGTCTGCTGGGGACCCGTCGGCCGCTGAGCAAGCGCGAGCTGCGCGGTTCCATCGAGGCGTACATGGAGGCCGGCAACGACGAGTCCTTCAACCGCATGTTCGAGCGGGACAAGGACGATCTGCGTGAACTCGGCCTGGTCATCGAGACGGTGGAGAACCTGGAGGGTGAGACCGGCTACCTCGCCCGCCGCGACAGCAACCGGCTGCCGCCCGTCTCGCTGGACGCCGAGGAGGCCGCCGCCCTCGGGCTCGCGGCCAAGGTCTGGCAGCAGGCCCGCCTCGCCGGAGCCGCCAGCGGCGCCCTGCAGAAGCTGCGCGCCGGCGGGATGCCGGAGGCGGGGGACCCGTACGAGGGCCAGCACAGCGCCATCGAGCCGCGCATCCCGGTCCACGAGGCCGCCTTCGAACCGCTGATGCTGGCCTGCCGCGACCGCCGGCCGGTGGTCTTCGACTACCGCAAGTCCACCGCGGCGCGCCCCGAGACCCGCCAGGTCGAGCCGTGGGCGCTGGAGTGCTGGCGCGGCCACTGGTACCTGGCCGGATACGACCGCGACCGCGGCGCGGAGCGGGTGTTCCGGCTCTCCCGGATCACCGGCAAGGTCAAGTCCCGGGCGGCCAGGTACACCGCCGAGGTCCCGGACGTGGTGACCGTACGGGAGACCGTGGCCAGCTGGGCCGGGGAGAGCGCGGACCGCTCCGCGCTGATCCGGCTGCGGGCCGGCGCCGGGTACCCGCTGCGGGCCAAGGCCACCGCCGTGCGCGAGCGCGGGGACGGCTGGGACGAGCTGGAGATCCCGTACGGGCACGGGCTGGACGCCTGGCTGGTCGAGTTCGGGCCGGACGTGGTGGTCGTGGAGCCCGCCGACCTGCGGGCGGACGTCGTGGACCGGCTGCGCGCCGTGGCCAAGGGCTGAGACCGGCCCGGCGCGCCCGGGCCGGGCAGACCGGGCCGGGCGTACCGGACCCGACAGGCCGGAGCCGTCGCGGCCGCCGCACGATCCGCATGACCGCACAGCGCATCACCGCACCACCGCACCGTTCGCAAGACGTGCCCTGAGGGGGAGACGTACCAGCATGGCTGCCAACGCCATCGACCAGACCCGCCGGATGCTGTCCCTGGTGACGTACCTGCGCGAGCGCCCCGGGGCGCACGTCGCCGACGTCGCCCGCGCCTTCGGGATCACCGAGGACGAGCTGATCTCGGACCTCGACGTGCTGCCCATGTGCGGGACCAGCTTCCGCGGCGGGGACCTGCTCGACATCGACACCGACGGGGAGCGCATCTGGTGGCGCAACCCCGACGCCTCGGGTGAGTCCACCGCCGAGCCGCTGCGCCTCGCCGCCGACGAGGCGACCGCGCTGCTGGTCGCCGCCCGCGCCGTGGCCACGCTGCCGGGGCTGCGCGAGAGCGACCGGGACGCGCTGCTGCGCGCCACCGCGAAGCTCGAGGCGGCCGCGGGCGAGGCGGCCGGGGCCAGCTCGCGGCTGTCGGTGACCTTCGAGGCGGAGGGCGGGGTCTTCGCGGACGTCGACCGGGCCATCGCGGAGCGCCGCCGGCTGTGGCTGCGCTACTACTCGCCGGCGCGGGACGAGCTGACCGAGCGCAAGGTCGACCCGATCCGGCTCTTCGCGGTGGGCCACACGTACATGGAGGGCTGGTGCCACCTCTCCGAGGCCCGGCGCACCTTCCGCCTGGACCGGGTCGCCGAGATCCGGCTGCTGGACGAGCGGGCCGAGCCGCCCGCCATCGAGCCGCGGGACCTGTCCGAGGGGCTCGTCCAGCCGGCCGCCGAGGACCCGGAGGTCGTGGTCGAGGTCGGGCCGGGCGGCCGCTGGGTCGCCGAGTACTACCCGCACGACAGCGCCGAGGAGCTGCCCGAGGGCGGCCTGCGGATCACGCTGCGCAGCCCGGACCCGGCATCGCTGCGCCGCCTCGCGCTGCGGCTGGGCCGCGAGGGCCGGATCGTGGCGCCCCTGGAGCTGGCGGACAGCGCGCGGCAGGCGGCCCGGGAAGCCCTGGCCGGGTACGGGGAACAGGGCTGAGCAAGGGGAGGCGGCGGGGCCCCGCGGGTGCGGGGCCGTGCCGTACGGGAGCTGTGCCGTCTGCAAGCTGTGCCGTCTGGAACGAATGGTCTGAGGGGAGCGCCGAGCGATGTCGCCAATGTCTGGGCCACGGGGTGTGCGAGCTGCCGCAGGATCGCCGGGGCGGTCGGTCACGGTCGGACCGGTCTCCTTCAAGGCGGCCTGTTCCGACTGCCGCGCCCGCTTCGAGCTGGACGCGGGGTCCCTGCGACTGGTGATCGGCGGCAGTCGGCGGACCACGTTCTACTCGTTCACCTGTCCCGAGTGCGGGGCCTCCGTGAGGAAGCCGGCCGGCGAGCGCATCGTGGAACTGCTGACCGGTGGCGGCGTGAGCACCCTGCGCAGCATCTGAGGCGGCCGGTGGCCTAGGCTCGACCCCATGCTGTGGCCGATGCTCGCAATCGCCCTGGGTTTCCTCGGGCTCGCCGTTCTCGCCGTCCTCGCCGTACGGGTCTTCGTGGAGGTGCGGCGGCTGGCCGGCCAGGTCGAGCTGGCCAGCCGGCGGATCACGGACGCCTCGGGGGACCTGGAGCGGGCGGCGAGCGACCTGGCACGTGCCGGTGGCGCCGCCCGGCCGTGAAACCGGCACGAACCGCAGGATCGCGTCCCGCAGGTCTCTGGAAAGTGCTGCACGGGCCCCGTACCGTCGGTCGCAGCCGCACGCAAGGCGTGGTACCCCCGGGGATTGCCGGGCGTTAACCCCCGGGGGTTACGATCCTTGCCTGAGCGGTCACGGACCACGATCCGCGGCCGCCGACACCACAACCAGCCGTTTCGGTGAGAAGGAAGACACACATGATCGGCAATATGAAGCCCCTCGAGATCCTTCTGATCATCGCTGTCATCGTGCTTCTGTTCGGTGCGAAGAAGCTCCCCGAGATGGCCCGCTCCCTCGGCAAGTCGGCCCGCATCCTCAAGAGCGAGGCCAAGGCCATGAAGAACGACGGCGCCGGCGACGACTCCGGCACCGCCGCGACGGTCGCCGACCAGACCCCGCAGCAGGCGACCGCCCCGCGTACCATCAAGGCCGCTCCCGGCGACGTGACCGGCTCGCGGCCCGTCAGCGAGCCGAACCACACCACCCAGGGCTGACCGTCCGGCCGCCGGGCTGCCGGTCCGCGGCCGCGATCACGCCGGTCATCTGCAACGAGACAAGGGACGTGGGTTGCTCAAGTCTGCCCGCAAGCAGGAGAAGCAAAGCAAGCAGGAGAAGGACGCCGAAGGGCGGATGCCTCTTGTCGAGCACCTGCGTGAGCTGAGAAACCGCCTGCTGAAGTCGGTCCTGGCGATCCTCGTGATCACCGCCGTGGCGGCTTTCTACTACAAGAACCTCATCGACTTCATGCTGAAGCCGATGCTGGACTCCGTCGGCTGCACCGGCGGGGTGGTCTCGCAGCGCAACGGCCGGCCCTGCGCCGACATGACCGTGAACGGCCTCATCGCCCCGTTCTCGATCGCCCTCAAGGTCTCGCTCACCGCCGGTGTGGTGCTTTCGGCGCCGGTGTGGCTCTACCAGCTCTGGTCCTTCGTCGCCCCCGGCCTGCACCGGCACGAGAAGCGCTACGCGACGGCCTTCGTCGCCGTCGGCGCTCCGCTGTTCGGCGCCGGTGCGGTACTCGCGTACAAGCTCCTGCCGAAGACCGCGCAGATCCTCCTCGAGTTCACCCCCGACAACGCGCGCAACCTGCTCCCGGTCGACGACTACCTCGACCTGGTCACGCGCATGGTCGTCGTCTTCGGCCTCGCCTTCGAGCTGCCGCTGCTCCTGATCCTGCTGAACTTCACCGGGGTCCTCACCGCGAAGCGGCTGGCGAGCTGGTGGCGGGCCATGGTGCTGGGCATCACGATCTTCGCCGCGTTCGCCACGCCCACCGGCGACCCGCTGACCATGCTGTCGCTGGCCGCGCCGATCGTCGCCCTCTATTTCGTCGCCCTCGCGATCTGCCTGCTCAACGACCGCAGGCGGGGCCGCAACAACCCCGACGCGCTCCTCGACGACGACGAGGCGGCCGAGCTCGACCTCACGCCCGCGCCGATCGGTGAGCTGGAGTCCGTCCAGGCCCCGACCGCGCTGCCCGAGCAGGCCGACGGCGGCCGCAGGCAGATCAACGGTTACGACGACGCGACCTGACAGGTACATTGCCCCGGGTGAGCGCTGAGATCACCCTCCTCGTCAATCCCACCGCGGGACGCGGCCGGGGCGCGCACGCCGCGCAGCCGGCCGCTTCTGCGCTCCGGGCCGCCGGATTCTCCGTACGGACGGTCCTCGGCGCCGATGCCCGGGACGCCCTGGCCCGGCTGCGCACCGCCGTGCGCGAGGGCACCGGAGCGGTGATCGCCGTCGGCGGCGACGGCGTGGTCTCGCTGGCCCTGCAGGCGCTGGCCGGGACGCTGGTACCGCTCGGGGTGGTCGCGGTGGGGACCGGGAACGACTTCGCGCGGGCCATGGGACTGCCCGTACGGGAGCCCGCGCAGGCGGGGCGGCTGGCCGCCGAGGCGCTCAAGGAGGGCCGGATCCGCGAGGTCGACCTCGGGCGGGTGGCGGGGACCCCGGGCCGGCGGGAGACCTGGTACGGGACCGTGCTGTGCTCCGGCTTCGATTCGCGGGTCAACGACCGCGGCAACCGGATGCGGCTCCCGGCGGGCCGGTTCAAGTACGACCTGGCGATCCTCGCGGAGCTGGCCGCCTTCCGGCCCTTCCCGTACCGGATCACCCTCGACGACGGTCCGGTGATCGAGACCGAGGCCACGCTGGTGGCCGTCGGGAACAGCTCCTCGTACGGCGGCGGCATGCGCATCTGTGCGGACGCCGTACCGGACGACGGGCTCTTCGACGTCGTGGTCGTCGGCGACTGCAGCCGGGCCACCCTGCTGAAGGTGTTCCCGCAGGTCTACAAGGGGACGCACCTCGGCCACCCGAAGGTGACCGTCCACCGGGCCGCGAAGGTCACGCTGGAGGCCGCCGGGATCACCGGGTACGCCGACGGCGAGCCGCTGGGACCGCTGCCGGTGAGCGCCGACTGCGTCCCGGGGGCCCTGCGGCTGCTGTCGTAGCGGCGGCTGTGCGGTCCGTATAAATGATCGCGACTGTTGTCAGGGGCGGCGGGTAGGCTCGAGAACAAGATGACCGAAGAACTCTCACCCGCCGAGCGGTACGCCGCTGCCCGGATCCGCGCCGCCGAAGAGGCCTCTGCCCTGGCCCCCTTCCGCGAGATGTACGAATTCGACCTGGACCCGTACCAGGTCGACGCCTGCAAGGCACTGGAGGCCGGCAAGGGCGTGCTGGTCGCAGCCCCCACCGGCTCGGGCAAGACGATCGTCGGCGAGTTCGCCGTGCACCTGGCCCTGCAACAGGGCCGCAAGTGCTTCTACACGACGCCCATCAAGGCCCTGTCGAACCAGAAGTACGCCGACCTCGTCAAGCGCTACGGCGCCGCCAAGGTGGGCCTGCTGACCGGCGACAACAGCGTCAACTCCGAGGCGCCCGTGGTCGTGATGACCACCGAGGTGCTCCGCAACATGCTCTACGCGGGCTCGCAGTCGCTGCTCGGCCTCGGGTACGTCGTGATGGACGAGGTGCACTACCTCTCCGACCGGTTCCGCGGAGCCGTCTGGGAGGAAGTGATCATCCACCTCCCCGAGTCGGTGACCTTGGTGTCCCTCTCGGCCACCGTGTCCAACGCCGAGGAGTTCGGCGACTGGCTCGACACCGTGCGCGGCGACACCGAGGTGATCGTCTCCGAGGAGCGGCCCGTCCCGCTGTGGCAGCACGTCATGGCCGGCCGCCGGATCTACGACCTCTTCGAGGAGGAGTCCGACCACGGAGGCCGCGGCTCCGCGCGCCGCGAGGTCAACCCCGACCTGCTGCGCATGGCGCGCGAGGAGAACACCCGCACGTACAGCCCGAAGGACCGGCGGCGCGGCAAGATGGTCCGCGAGGCCGACCGCGAGCGCGAGCGGCGTTCCCGCGGCCGGATCTGGACCCCGAGCCGCCCGGAGGTCATCGCCCGCCTCGACGGCGACGGGCTGCTGCCCGCCATCAACTTCATCTTCAGCCGGGCCGGCTGCGAGGCCGCCGTCCAGCAGTGCCTGTTCGCGGGCCTGCGGCTCAACGACGACACGGCCCGCCTGAAGGTGCGCGAGATCGTCGAGGAGCGGACCGCGTCCATCCCCACCGAGGACCTGCACGTCCTGGGGTACTACGAGTGGCTGGAAGGCCTGGAGCGGGGCATCGCCGCGCACCACGCCGGCATGCTGCCCACGTTCAAGGAGGTCGTGGAGGAGCTGTTCGTCCGCGGCCTGGTCAAGGCCGTCTTCGCCACCGAGACCCTGGCGCTGGGCATCAACATGCCCGCGCGCACGGTGATCCTGGAGAAGCTGGTCAAGTGGAACGGCGAGCAGCACGCCGACATCACCCCCGGCGAGTACACGCAGCTCACCGGTCGGGCCGGGCGGCGCGGCATCGACGTCGAGGGCCACGCGGTGGTGCTGTGGCAGCGGGGCATGGACCCGGCGGGGCTCGCCGGGCTCGCCGGTACCCGTACGTATCCGCTGCGCTCCAGCTTCAAGCCCTCGTACAACATGGCCGTGAACCTGGTCAGCCAGTTCGGGCGGCACCGTTCGCGCGAGCTGCTGGAGACCTCGTTCGCGCAGTTCCAAGCCGACCGCTCGGTCGTCGGGATCTCCCGGCAGGTGCAGCGCAACGAGGAGGGCCTGGACGGCTACCGGGAGGGCATGACCTGCCACCTCGGGAACTTCGAGGAGTACGCGCAGCTGCGCCGCGACCTCAAGGACCGCGAGACGGACCTGGCCAAGCAGGGCGCGGCCCAGCGCCGGGTGCAGGCGGCGAGTTCGCTGGAGAAGCTCAAGCCGGGCGACATCATCCACGTGCCGACGGGCAAGTTCGCCGGGCTCGCGCTGGTCCTGGACCCGGGCGTGCCGGCCGGGCGGGTCAACGGGCACCGCGGGTACGAGTACGCAGAGGGCCCGCGGCCGCTGGTGCTGACCGCGGAGCGGCAGGTCAAGCGGCTCGCCGCGATCGACTTCCCGGTCCCGGTCGAGGCCGTCGAGCGGATGCGGATCCCCAAGACGTTCAATGCGCGCTCTCCGCAGTCCCGCCGGGACCTGGCGTCCCAACTGCGGGCCAAGGCCGGGCACATCGCGCCGGAGCGCCGGGGCCGCGGCCGGGCCGCCGCCGCCGACGACCGCGAGATCACCCGGCTGCGCGCCGAGCTGCGGGCGCACCCCTGCCACGGCTGCGACGAGCGCGAGGACCACGCCCGCTGGGCGGAGCGCTACCACCGGCTCAAGCGGGACACCCAGCAGCTGGAACGCCGTATCGAGGGCCGGACGAACACCATTGCCCGCACCTTCGACCGGATCCACGCGCTGCTCACCGAGCTGGACTACCTGCGCGAGGACGAGGTCACCGTGCACGGCAAGCGGCTCGCCCGCCTGTACGGGGAGCTCGACCTGCTGGCGTCCGAGTGCCTGCGCGCCGGGGTCTGGGAAGGCCTGAGCCCGGCCGAACTGGCCGCCTGTGTATCGGCGTTGGTGTTCGAGGCGCGGCAGTCCGACGACGCCGTGGCGCCGAAGGTGCCGGGCGGCGCGGCGAAGGCCGCGCTGGGCGAGATGGTCCGGATCTGGGGCCGGCTCGACGCGCTGGAGGAGGAGCACCGCATCAACCAGGCGGAGGGCGTGGGCCAGCGCGAGCCGGACCTGGGCTTCGCGTGGGCGGCGTACCAGTGGGCCTCCGACAAGAGCCTGGACGAGGTGCTGCGCGAGGCGGAGATGCCGGCCGGTGACTTCGTGCGCTGGTGCAAGCAGGTCATCGACGTGCTGGGGCAGATCGCGGCCGCGGCTCCGGCGTCGTCCGCTCCCCCCTCCTCGCAGGGCGGGAGCACGGTCGCGCGCAATGCCCGCAAGGCCGTGGACGCGCTGCTTCGGGGTGTAGTGGCGTACAGCTCGGTCGGCTAGGCGCTTTTGGAGCTTCCTCCGAACGCGGTCATGGTCGGATCTCATCTCTTGCCATGATCGCTTCGGCGGTGTCCTGTGCGACGATCGCCCATGACCGGGGGAACGGCCGAAGGGCCGAGACGGGTCGGCCGGCCGCGTGTCGTACGGCCGCGGCCGGCGGGCGGCCGGTCGCCGCGCGAGGAACTCCTGTGCGCGGCGGCCGAGCTGTTCACCGTCCCCTAGGTTCCGGTTTCCCAGCCCAAGAGGTCTTCCCAGGCCCGTAGGGACAGCCCGCTCTCGAAGCGGCGCGGGGTGCCGGTCACCGGGTCGGTGAACGACACGGTGCGGGCCAGGAGTTGCAGGGGCCGACGGTAGTCGTCCGGCGCCGGGTCGGTGACCTGCGGGTAGACCGGGTCGCCGAGGATCGGCAGGCCCAGGCCGTTCATGTGCACCCGCAGCTGGTGGGTGCGGCCGGTGTGCGGGGTCAGCCGGTAGCGGCCCAGTTCCCCTTTGGTGCCGAGGAGTTCGACCAGGCTCTCGGCGTTCGGTTCGGCGCCCGCGATCTCGGCCGCGGCCATGACCCCGCGGATCTTCTCGATGTGGCTGCGGACCGTGCGCGGGAGGACGACCGCCGGATCGTGGCGGGCGAGGGCCTCGTACTCCTTGTGGACCTGCCGTTCCTGGAACAGCAGCTGGTACGCGCCGCGGTCCTCGGGGCGGATGCTGAACATCACCAGTCCGGCGGTCAGCCGGTCCAGCCGGTGCGCAGGGCTGAGCTCGGGCAGGTCGAGCTCGGCGCGGAGCCGGGCCAGTGCGGTCTGCGTGACGTGGCTGCCGCGCGGGGTGGTCGCCAGGAAGTGCGGCTTGTCCACGACCAGCAGGTGCGCGTCCCGGTGGACGACGCGGATCGGGAACGGGACGGGCGGCTCCGGTTGCATGTCCCGGTGGAACCAGACGTAGGCGCCGGGCTCGTACGGGTCCTCCGGTCGCAGCACGCGCCCGCCGGGGCCGAACACCCGTCCGGCGCGCAGCAGGTGCGCGATGGACTCGGCGCCGCGGGTGCCGGCGTAGCGCGCGGCCAGGTAGCCGCCGAGGTCGGGCCACCGCCCGTCGGGGTCGGCGGGCAGCCGCAGCCGGACCGGGTCGATGCCGGCGACCTGGGGGAGGGGCGAGGGGGGTGCCTGGGCTCTGCGTCTCATCGGCTCCAGGCTATGCGGACGGGCTACTGCTTGGTGAAGGTGCCCAGGTGGGTGGCGTCGAGGTACTCGATGCGGACCGTGCCGTCCTTGAAGACCACCCCGGTGCGGCCGACGGCGTTCTCGCCGGCGGTCACGTAGCTGAAGGTGTCTCCGTCGTAGTGGGTGAGCGGGAAGCGCATCGGCTTCGGGCCGAGGGCGAGGGTGAGACCGCCGCTGCCGTCAGCCGTCACGGTCAGCTTGCCGTAGTACGGGTTGTCGTAGGTCCCGGTGTACGCGCTGTCGGCGCGAGCCGGCTTCGCGCCCGCGGGCGGATGCGCGTAGTCGGTGGTGGAGCGGCCGGTGTCGAGGGCCTGGGCGTACAGCTCGGCGAAGAGGGGGAGCCAGTCGGTGGTCGGCCCGCCGTGCTCGGCGGTGTCGAAGAAGTCCTCGGCGATGGCGTCGGCGACGCCGACCGGGGCGCCGTTGGTGAGGACGATGATGCCGAGCTTCTCCAACGGGAGCATCGTGACGTTGGTGTTGGCGCCGAGCTCGAAGGCGCCGGTGTGGCTGAGGCGCAGCCGGCCGGCGTCGTCGTACGAGACGTTCCAGCCGAGGCCGTAGAAGCCGGTGTGGTCCAGGGGCGGGGTCGGCGCCTGCGACAGGATCTGCGGCAGGTGGGTGGTGGCGAGGGTGTCGGCGGGGACGATCCGCTTCCCGTCGAGGGTGCCGCCGGCCAGCTGGAGCCGCAGCCAGCGGGCCATGTCGGTGGCGGTGGAGCTCACGCCGCCGGCCGGGGCCTGGGCGTCCGGGTCGCGTACGAAGCGGGGCGACCAGGTGCCGTCAGGGTTCTTGACGTGGGTGGCGGCGCGGTCGGGGGCGTTGATGAAGGCCGAGAACTCGGTGCTGGTGTGCGTCATCCCGGCGGGCTTGAAGAGGGTGTCGTCGGCCAGCTTCTGCCAGCTGGTGCCGTGCTGCCGGGCGACGGCCTCGGCGGCCGCGGTGAGGCCGAAGTTGGTGTAGGCGTAGCTCGCGCGGAAGGGGGAGAGGGGCTCCATGCGGAGGTGGTCGAGGATGTACGCCTGGTCGTAGCCGAGGTCTTCGAGGAGGTCCCCGGCGTGGTCGGGGAGGCCGCTGCGGTGGGAGAAGAGGTCGGCGGTGGTGACGTGGTCGGTGACCCAGGGGTCCTTCAGCGCGAAGCCGGGGAGCTCGGTGCGGCGGTCCCAGTCGGCGGGGTTCTTGAGGGTGCCGGCCACGACGGTGGACGAGATCGGCTTGGAGAGGGAGGCGATCTGGAAGACGGTGTCGGGGCCGATGGCGCCGGGCGCGTCGGTGCGGCGGACGCCGAAGCCCTTGAGATAGACGACCTTGTCGTCGTGGACGACGGCGACGGCGGCACCGGGGACCCCGGTGCTGCGCATGGCGCTGGTGACGAACCCGGGCAGGCGCTTGAGCGCGGCGTCCACTTCCGCGTCCGTGATCTGGGGCTTCGGCGCGGGCGGCGGGCTGGGGGCGGCGGCAGCGCCGGTCACGCCGGTCGCGGCGAACACGACGGCGGCTCCTGCTGCGCCGAGCACGCGGAGCGTATGCATGGCGTCATTGTCCCGCCGAACGGGTGACCCCGCCTCTTCGCCGTCCCGCCAGGCCGCTTTGCCGTTCGGCCAGGCCGCTTTGCCGTCCGGCCAGGCCACTTTGCCGTTCGGTCAGGCCGCCGACTCCTGTTCGGCCAGGACCTTCGCGTTCCAGTCGCCCTTGATCGCGCGCCAGCCCTCGTCCGTCTCGCCGAGCCGCCAGTAGCCGGAGATCGACAGGCGTTCCTTCGGCACGCCCCGCTCCAGCCGGAGGTGGCGGCGCAGGTCCTTCACGAAACCGGCCTCGCCGTGGACGAAGGCGTGGACGTCGCGGGAGGGGAACTCGAGGGCCCTGACCGCCTCGACCAGGGCCTCGCCGATCGGACGGGTCCCCCGGTGGAGCCAGACCGGGACGATGCCGTCGGGGGTGGCGATCTTCTGTTCGTCCCCCGGGCCCTCGACCTCCACGAGCGCGTGCACCCGCGCGCCCACCGGCATCCGATCCATCGCGGCCCCGATCGCCGGCAGCGCGCTCTCGTCGCCCACCAGCAGGTGCCAGTCGGCCGCCGGGTCGGGGGCGTAGGCGCCGCCCGGGCCGAGGAAACGGACCAGCTCGCCCGGTTGGGCGCGCGCCGCCCAGGGGCCGGCCAGGCCCTCGTCGCCGTGGACGACGAAGTCGAGCGTCAGCTCCAGGTGCGCAGGGTCCCAGGACCGGATCGTGTACGCACGCTGGCGCGGCCACGCCTCCCGCGCGTACTCCGCGCGGATCCGGTCCAGGTCCCACGGCGAGGGGTAGGTGACACCCTCGGGCGCGAACAGCAGCTTGATGTAATGGTCGGTGAACTCGCCCGCACTGAATCGGACCAGTCCGGCACCGCCCAGCACCACGCGCACCATGTGCGGCGTCAGCCGCTCCGTACGCACGACGACTGCAGTGCCGATCTTGCGGGCGCGTCCTTCTGCCACGGCGTATCCCCTTGCTCCCCTGAAACTTAGGATTACCTAAGTTATCACCTCAAGGGCGCAGCGCGCTGCTGAGGCGCGACACCGCTCCGCCTAGACCCCACCTGCGCGCCAACGCGTCGACGAGTTCCGGCTGCGCGGGCACTGCCGGCAGAGCCGGGTCGAACACAGGAAGGGGGACGTCAGAGGCCACCTGGACCACCTTCGGAGCCACCGCCAGATAGGGCCGGGATTCGTCAAGCCGCTTGCGCTGGGCGGGGGTCAGCTTCGACTTCGGGTCGTCGATCGCGGCGATGATCCCGGCCAGCGTGCCGTACGCGTCGAGCAGCTTCGCCGCCGTCTTCTCGCCGATCCCCGGGACCCCGGGCAGCCCGTCGCTCGGGTCCCCGCGCAGCAGGGCCAGGTCGGCGTACCCGGGGCCGTCCACCCCGTACTTCTCGCGCAGCCACGCCTCGTCCGTCACCTGCAGCGTGCCCACCCCCTTGAGCGGGTACAGCACGCGCCGCTGCCGGGCGTCGTCCACCAGCTGGTACAGGTCCCGGTCGCCGGTGACGATGTCCACCGGGCCGGTGGCGCGCGCCGTGAGCGTTCCGATCACGTCGTCGGCCTCGTACCCGGCGACGCCCACCCGGGCGATCCCGAACGCGTCCAGCGCCGCCTCGATGATCGGCACCTGCGGGGCCAGGGTGTCCGGGGTCTCCTCCACGTCCGGTCCGGACTCGGTCTCCTCTGCGACCCGGTGGGCCTTGTAGGAGGGGATCAGCTCCACCCGCCAGTGCGGGCGCCAGTCGGCGTCCATGCACGCCACGAGATCGTCCGGGCGGTGGTCCTGGACCAGGCGCCCGATGAAGTCGAGCAGCCCGCGCACCGCGTTGACCGGGGTGCCGTCCGGGGCCTTCACGGAGTCCGGCACGCCGAAGTACGCGCGGAAGTAGAGGGAGGCGGTGTCCAGCAGCATCAGGCGTCGAGTCGTCGTCACGGTGACGATGATGCCGCAACCCTCCCGCGCGCCCGCGGCGGACGGTTACGGCCGGGAGGACGGAAAGTGGCCGAAAGAGCGATCGGACGTGGCACGGGAGTTTCACCCGGGGCGTACCTTGGTGGGCTCTTGCACGCGAAACCGGGGGCGGTTGCTGCGTAAGGTGCTTACAGCACACCGATGTGCGACGGACGCCGATGTACGCCGACGGACCAGACTAGGGGAGGGCAGCCCCGCCATGGACGACAGGGACGGCTCGGACGACAAGGAACGGGACAAGGACGCCAAGGAACCGCTCCGGGTGGGAGTGGCCGTGCGCAAGCGGCGCCGGGCGCTGAACCTCACCCTCGCCGCCGTATCGGCGCGCAGCGGCCTGTCGGTGCCCTTCCTGAGCCAGATAGAGAACGAGCGGGCCCGGCCCAGCATGCGGTCCCTCGAGCGGGTCGCGGACGCGCTGGAGACCACGGCCGTCGAGCTGCTGGCCGCGTCCGACACCGCGCGCACGGTCGACCTCGTACGGGCCGGCGACGACTCCGGGCTCACCCCGGTCCCGGGCGTGCGTCCCCTCGTACGCGGACACCACCAGCTGCACGCGCTGGAGTTCACCGGGGACCAGGACGCCGGCCGCGAGTACCAGCACCGCAACGACGAGCTGATGTACGTGGTCTCGGGCGCCTGCCAGGTGGAGGCCGAGGGGCGGGCGTACCGGCTGGAGAGCGGGGACGCGCTGTTCCTGTCCGGCGGGGTACGCCACCGCTGGCGGGCCGTCTCCGAGGACACCCGGCTCCTGGTGGTGGCGGTCGGGGAGCACATCCACGCGACCTCCGAGCCGCCCTCGCCCGGGCGCTGATCCGGATGCGGGTCGTCTCGCTGGTGCCCTCGCTGACCGAGGCGGTCGCGGTGAGCGCTCCCGGGCTGCTCGTCGGGGTCACCGACTGGTGCACCCACCCCGCGGACCTCGCGGAGCGGGGCGCGGTGCGCGTCGGGGGTACCAAGAACCCCGACGTGGAGCGGATCACGGCGCTGCGCCCGGACCTGGTGATCGCCAACGAGGAGGAGAACCGGGCCCCCGACCTGGCGGCGCTGCGCGCGGCCGGGGTGGAGGTGCTCGTCACCGAGGTACGGGAGCTGCCGCAGGCGCTGTCCGAGCTGGACCGGGTGCTGGTGGGGGCCCTGGGACTGGCGAGGCCGCAGTGGCTGGACGAGGCCGAGGCGGCATGGGCGCGGGTGGAGCCGGCCGGCCCGCTCAGGGCCTTCGTACCGGTGTGGCGGCGGCCCTGGATGGTGCTCGGCCGGGACACCTTCGCGGGCGATCTGCTGGCGCGCCTCGGCGTGCGCAACATCTACGCGGGCCACGGCGAGCGGTATCCGCGGGTGCCGGTGGAGGAGCTGGCGGCCGCCGACTGCGATCTGGTGGTGCTCCCCGACGAGCCGTACCGCTTCACGCGCGAGGACGGCCCGGAAGCCTTCCCGGCCCGCCCGTCCGCCCTGGTCAGCGGCCGCCACCTCACCTGGTACGGCCCCTCGCTGGCCGAGGCCCCGGCCCTGCTGGCGGAGGCGCTGCGGGGCGCCTTGTAGGGGGTGTCGCGGGGGTGTCGTCGAAGTCCCTCTCCCGGCTACCGCCGGGAGGTGCCCCCGGGTCGGCCTCACGGGGGGCGACGCTACTTCGACGACACCCCCTGGCGGGGCAGCAGGGTGCCCGTGAACAGGCCGCGCAGGGTGTGGGCGCCGGCCAGGAGCCAGGCGGTCACCAGGGCCAGGAACAGGGCGGCCGCGAGCCAGGCGAACGCGGTCAGGCCGGTGTGGCGGGCCAGGCCGGCGGCGCCGGTGACGCAGGTGCCGACGGGGAAGGTCAGCGCCCACCAGTTCATCGCGAAGCCCATGCCGTTACGGGCGGCCCGGACCAGCATCGCGGCGGCGAGGGCCAGCCACAGCAGGGCGAACCCCATCACGGGCACCCCGTAGACGACCGCGAAGGCGCCGAGCGCACCGGCGTAGGGGGCGCCGATCGCCCGGGGGGCCATGTCGGCGAGCTGGTTGACCGCGGTGGTGGACTGGCCGAGGGGGCCCAGCACCAGGAACAGGGTGGGGGTCAGCAACAGGGGCAGCGGGCCGCTCGTGATCAGCCGGCCGAAGACCAGGGGCAGCATCAGCAGCGTGGCCAGCAGGCTGATGCCGAACATGGCGTAGCAGGCCAGCAGGAGCGCCTCGCGGGGCTGGCCGGCCGGCAGGTGGGGTATCAGCAGGGGGCCCACGGCGGCGGAGACCATGGGGGCGACGAGGGGCAGCAGCCATACGGGGGTGGCCTGTGCGGCCTCGACCTTGTGGCGGACCACCATCAGGTAGGGCACCGCCACCGCCATGAGCAGGCCGATCGCGGTACCAGCGGTGAACAGCACGGCGTCGACGGCCACGGCGGCGGGCTCTCCGACGAGGTCCTTGCCGACGATCAGGGTGCCGCCGCCGACGGCCAGCAGGGCCATCGCGAGGCAGCCGTAGAACGGGGCCACGGCGGGGTCGAGGAGATGGGCGCGGGCCTGGTCGCGGTGGTGGAGCCAGTGGCCGGCCCGGGCGGTGAGCAGGAGGGCGAGGGCCGCGGCGGACAGCGCCCAGATGATCTGGCAGGCCACGCGCTGGCCGGGCACCTGGTACGGGAGGGTCGCGCCGGCGTTGGCGACGATCGCCGTGCCCATGACGGACGCGTACCAGTTGGGGCCGAGGTGACGGAGCGCCGGGAAGGCCTTGTGGGCCTGGGAGGTCCGGGAAGGGTGTTCGTGGGGTCGCACGAGGGTGGTGGCCATGGCCCCAGCGTCGTCGCGGGGCCCGCCGGACGGCAGAGGGCATCTCTCTATGAGGTCATAAACTGACTTTATGGGTAACGAGGAGTGGGTTCCGCTGGCACACCGGGTACCGGACCTGGGAGCGCTGGAACTGCTGCTCGCGGTGGCGCGGGTCGGCAGCCTGAGCGGCGCGGCCAAGCGCATGGGCATCACCCAGCCCGCCGCGAGCAGCCGGATCCGGGCGATGGAGACCCGGCTGGGCGTGGCGCTGGTGGACCGTTCGCCGCGGGGGTCGACCCTGACGGCGGAGGGGGCGCTCGTCACGGACTGGGCCCGGCGGGTGGTGGAGGCGGCGGAGGCGTTCGACGCCGGGGCGCAGGCGCTGCGCGGGCGGCGCGACTCGCGGCTGCGGGTGGCCGCCAGCATGACGATCGCGGAGTACCTGCTGCCGGGGTGGCTGATCGCGCTGCGGGGGCAGCGGCCGGGGACCGCGGTGTCGCTGCACGCGGGGAACTCGGCGGTGGTCGCGGAACGGGTCCTCGCGCACGAGGCGGACCTGGGCTTCGTGGAGGGGCTGTCGGTGCCGGAGGGGCTGGACTCGGCGGTGATCGCGCAGGACCGGCTGGTGGTGGCGGTGGCCCCGGGGCACCCGTGGGCGCGCCGCACGCGGGGGGTCGAGGCGGTGGAGCTGGCGGCGACCCCGCTGATCCTGCGGGAGTGGGGGTCGGGGACGCGGCAGGTGCTGGACGCTGCGCTGGCCGGGAGCGGGGGGCTGGCGGAACCACTGCTGGAGCTGGCGTCGACGACGGCGGTGAAGGCGGCGGCGGTGAGCGGGGCGGGACCGTGCGTGCTGTCGGAACTGGCGCTGGGGGACGAGCTGGCCGCGCGGCGGCTGGTCGAGGTCCCGGTGTCGGGGGCGGCGCTGGGGCGGGCGCTGCGGGCGGTCTGGCCGGTGGGAGCCAGACCGGCGGGCCCGGCCCGCGACCTCCTGTCCCTGACCCGCGCCACCCCCGCGCCCCCCGGCCGCTGACGACTGCGTCCCGCCCACGCCACCGCCCGGCTCCGCCGAGACCCGCGGCCCGAGGCCCGGGCGGGTCCGACGTCTTTGAGTCTCGCCGGCGATTGAGGCGCGGGTCCGGGCGGAGCCCGGGGAACGGTGGAAGGGGCGGACAGGGGACGGCCCCGCGCAGCGGCCCAGGAGCGCGCGTGCGGCGCCGTTGTGCGGGCCGGCCCGGACCCCCGCGCCTCAAGCGCCGGCGGGGCGGGATGGGGCCGGCGGGTCCGGAGGGGCTGCGGGGCCCGGGGACTCGGCCCCGCGAGCATGGGGCCCGGGCGCCCGGGCCCGGGAGCGCGCCGCAGGCCTCGGACGCACACCCCTACCCACCGGTAAAACCATCTGGCAGGCTGCCGCCATGAATCTTCCCGCCGGTGGAGACAGGGCCCGGTACGACCGGGCCACCGCGCATCTCGACGCGCCCCTGGCCATCGTCGATCTCGCCGCGTTCGACGCCAACGCGGACGATCTCGTCCGCCGCGCCGGCGGCAAGCCGATCCGCGTCGCCAGCAAGTCCGTCCGCTGCCGCGCGCTCCTCGAACGGGTCCTCGCCCGGCCCGGGTTCGCCGGGATCATGTCGTACACCCTCGCCGAGTCGATCTGGCTGGCCCGGTCGGGGTTCGAGGACGTGCTGCTGGCCTATCCGTCCGCCGACCGCGCCGGGTTCGCCGAGCTCGCGGGCGACCCCAAGCTGGCCGCGGCCGTCACCGTCATGGTCGACGACCCTGCCCAGTTGGAGCTGATCGACCACTCCCGGGACGGCGCCGGCACGCACGAGATCCGCGTCTGCCTCGAACTCGACACCGCGCTCCACCTGTTCGGCGGTCGGGTCCGCGTCGGCGCCCGGCGCTCCCCGCTCCGCGATCCCGCCGCGCTCGCGGACCTCGCCCGTACGGTCTGCGCCCGGCCCGGCTTCCGCGTCGTCGGGATCATGGGCTACGAGGGCCACGTCGCCGGCGTCGGCGACGTCCTTGCGGGGCGCCCGCTGCGCTCCCGGGCCATCCGGCTCATGCAGGCCGCCGCCCGCAAGGAGCTCGCGGCCCGTCGCGCCGAAGCCGTACGGGCCGTCCGCGCGGTCGTCCCGGACCTGGAGTTCGTCAACGGCGGCGGCACCGGCAGCGTCCAGCAGACCGCCGCCGAGGACGCCGTCACGGAGATCGCCGCCGGCTCGGGGCTCTACGTACCGCGGCTCTTCGACAACTACACGTCCTTCCGCGGTCGCCCCGCCGCGCTCTTCGCCCAGCCGGTGGTCCGCAGGCCCGGCGTCGGCGTGGTCACCGTACTCGGCGGCGGCTACCCCGCCTCCGGCGCGGCCGGCGCGGACCGGCTCCCGGAGCCGTACCTGCCGCAGGGCCTGCGCTACGACCCCCAGGAGGGGGCAGGCGAGGTGCAGACCCCGCTGCTCGGCAGCCCGGCCGACGATCTGCTGATCGGCGACCGGGTCTGGTTCCGGCACGCGAAGGCCGGGGAACTGTGCGAGCGCTTCGACGCGTTGCACCTGATCGAGGGCGACCGGGTGACCGCCACCGTCCCGACGTACCGGGGCGAGGGGCGCACCTTCCTCTAGGGGGTGTCGTCGAAGTCCCGTCTGGCCGGCGCTACTTTGACGACACCCCCTAGCCGGCCGGGACTACCGGAACGAGAAGACGGAGTCCGTCTGGTCCGGGATGACGCTCGTGTCACCCCGGCGGACGGGGCCCGCCGTGCCGTCGTGGTCGACGTAGCCGGAGGTCGAGCACGGGTACGGCGCGCTCTTCTGCTTCTTCGGCCCGATGAACATCGGGTTCACGATCCACTTGCCGTCGCTGTTGTCGTACGCACGGCACATCAGCTCGTTCTTGTTCCGGTTCACGACCAGCCGCAGCGCGGTCGCGTCCCGCAGGAACGAGACGTCGGTGTCGGAGTCGCCCGCGGCGAACACCTGGCGGCGCGCGGCCGGCTGGACCTTCTCGGCGGCCGCGCCGCGGACGCCGAAGACCTCCTTGTTGATCCAGCAGCGCTTGCCGTCGATGTACGTGATCATCGTGTCGGCGCCGTCCTTCACCGATCCGCAGCCCTGCAGGTGCGCGGTGAACTTCCCCCCGGACGCGGTCGTGTTGCGGATGCCGATGACGTGGTCCGCGTCGACCCCGACGCCCCCGGCCCACACCTCGACGACCGGCTGCGGCGAGGCCGAGCTGATCCAGACGTCGAAGCCGGCCTCCTGCAGGCCGGCTATGAGGTCCTTCTGCTGGTCGTAGTAGCGGACCCAGCCGGTGGCGGTACCGGTGCCGACCTGCTGCTCGGCGCCGACCGGCGCGGCCAGGTTCTCGGCCTGCGCGGCGGCCGCGAAGCCGCGGACCTCGCGTGCGGTCCAGCCCTGCATCAGCTGGGGCAGCCAGGCGTACGCGGGCTCGATGGTGCGGTGGTCCCAGCCGGCGAAGGCGGCGGCGCCCGAGCGGGTCGCGGCGGTGCCGTAGACGGCGGCGAGTTCGTCGGCGCAGCCGGCACCCTCGGGGGTGCCGGTGGGCAGCGGGGCGCCGGGGCGGGCGAGGGCGCCGCACGCGTCGGCGAGGGCCCGGGCGGCGGCCGGGGTGAGGTAGCGGCTGGTGGCGGTCCAGTCCCCGGCGGCCGGCCGGCGGATCTTGCCGTTCCGCAGCAGCCAGTACATGGTGGCGTCGCCGACGTCGTTCTTGACGACGGTGTTGTCCCAGTCGAAGACGGCGACGGGCTTGGTGCGGCTCGGCCGGTACGGGTTGCACTTCCCGTACGCGTCGATCAGCTGCTGGAGCCGGGCCCGGTTGTCCCCGTACCAGCCGGCCGCGAGCTGCGGGGTGGTGCAGTGGGCCGCCTGGGCGGCGGGGGCGGTGGCGACGAGGGTGCCGGCGGCGATCGCTACGGCGGCGCCGACGGCCTGGAGCCGTCGTGCCGTGCTACGTGGGGTCACTGGGGTGAACACTCCTTCTTTCCGGAATCGTGCGAGGTCATCGGAGCGTGGAACAGCCGGGCGTCGTACGACGCCCGGCTGTCGGGGGATGCGGTTCGCTTCGGCTTGCCTACAGCGGCGTCACGTACGCGCCCGAGATGCCGCCGTCGACCAGGAAGTCGGTGGCGTTGATGAACGAGGAGTCGTCGCTGGCGAGGAAGGCCACGGCGGCGGCGATCTCGGTGGGCTCGGCGAACCGGCCCAGCGGGATGTGCACGAGACGGCGGGCCGCCCGCTCCGGGTCCTTGGCGAACAGCTCCTGCAGCAGCGGGGTGTTGACCGGCCCCGGACACAGGGCGTTGACGCGGATGCCCTCGCGGGCGAACTGCACGCCGAGCTCGCGGGACATGGCGAGTACGCCGCCCTTGGAGGCGGTGTACGAGATCTGCGAGGTCGCGGCGCCCATGATGGCGACGAAGGACGCGGTGTTGATGATCGAGCCGCGGCCCTGGCGCTGCATGTAGGGCAGGGCGGCCTTGCAGCACAGGTACACGGAGGTGAGGTTGACGTCCTGGACGCGCTTCCAGGCCTCGAGGCCGGTGGTGAGGATCGAGTCGTCGTCCGGGGGCGAGATGCCCGCGTTGTTGAAGGCGATGTCGACGGAGCCGTAGGTTTCGAAGGCGGTCTTGAAGAGGGCCTCGACCTCCTCGGGGCTGGTGACGTCGACCTTCACGAACAGGCCGTTCACCTCCTCGGCGGCGGCCTTGCCGGCCGTCTCGTCGATGTCGGCGCAGACCACGTGGGCGCCCTCGGAGGCTAGGCGGCGGGCGGTGGCGAGGCCGATGCCGCTGCCTGCTCCGGTGACGACGGCGGTACGGCCGACCAGGCGGCGGCAGACGATCTCGGTGTCAGAAGTGGTCATGGTGTGCTCAGGCCTCCGTGCTGATGAAGACGTTCTTGGTCTCGGTGAATGCGGTGAGGGCGTCGGGTCCGAGCTCGCGGCCGAGTCCGGACTGCTTGTAGCCGCCGAAAGGGGTCCAGTAGCGGACGCTGCTGTGGGAGTTGACGGACAGGTTGCCCGCGGCGACCGCGCGCGAGACGCGCAGCGCGCGGCCGATGTCGCGGGTCCAGAGGGAGCCGGAGAGCCCGAACTCGGTCGCGTTGGCCAGCCGTACGGCGTCCTCCTCGTCCTCGAAGGGGAGGACGACGGCGACCGGGCCGAAGACCTCGTCCGCCGCCACGGGCGCGGTGGGGGCGACGTCCGTGACGAGGGTCGGCGGGTACCAGAAGCCGGGGCCCTCGGGGGCGGTGCCGCGGATCGCGGTGAGGTCGTCGGTGACGTACGACCGGACGCGGTCCAGCTGCACGCGGGAGATCAGCGGCCCCATCTGGGTCTTCTCGTCGGCGGGGTCGCCGACGCGGACGCCCTCGATCCCGGGGGCGAGCAGCTCCAGGAACCGGTCGTAGGCGGAGCGCTGGACGAGGATCCGCGTGCGGGCGCAACAGTCCTGGCCGGTGTTGTCGAGGAAGGCCATCGGCGCTGCGGCGGCGGCCGCCTCCAGGTCCGCGTCGGCGAAGACAATGTTGGGGCTCTTGCCGCCGAGCTCGAGGGTGACCCGCTTCACCCGGTCGGCGCACTTGGCCATGATCTGCTTGCCGACCGGGGTGGATCCCGTGAAGACGATCTTCGCGACGCCCGGGTGCTCGACGAGCGCGTCTCCGGCGACCGTCCCGCGGCCGGGGAGCACCTGGAAGAGGTGTTCGGGGATCCCGGCTTCGAGGGCGAGTTCGGCGAGGCGCAGCGCGGTGAGCGGGGTGGTCTCGGCGGGCTTGAGGAGGACGGCGTTGCCCGCGGCCAGGGCCGGGGCCAGGCCCCAGGCGGCGATGGGCATGGGGAAGTTCCACGGGGCGATCACGCCGATGACGCCGAGGGGTTCGAGGAAGGTGACGTCGATGCCGCCGGCGACGGGGATCTGGCGGCCGGAGAGCCGTTCCACTCCGCCGGCGGCGAATTCGAGCAGGTCACGGACGTTGCCGGCTTCCCAGCGGGCGTTGCCGACGGTGTGCCCGGCCTCGCGGACCTCCAGCTGGGCCAGTTCCTCGATGTGCCCGTCGACGACCGCGGCGAAGCGGCGCAGCAGCCGGGCCCGGTCGGCGGGGGCGGCCGCCGCCCAGCCGCGCTGGGCCGCGGCAGCCCGGGCGACGGCGGCGTCGACATCGTCCCGTGTGGCGGCCGGGACGATGGCGACGATTTCCTCGGTGGCCGGATTCAACACTGTCAGATTGTCGGGGGCCAGCACATCGGACACGTGGTGCCTCACAGATTCTCGGTTCGGTGGCGTGCTTGGCGCGCCGTGGCCTGCGTCGCGCGGGTGGCTACAGGCGCTCGAAGGAGCGGCGCAGTTCCCAGTCGGTGACCGCGGAGTCGTACGCGTCCAGTTCGACGCGCGCCATGTTGCGGTAGTGGGCGACCACCTCGGGGCCGAAGGCGGCCTTGGCGATCTCGCTGTTCTCCCAGAGCTCCGCGGCCTCGCGCAGGGTGGTGGGAACGTGCGCGAAGTCGCCGGTGTACGCGTTGCCCGCGCAGGCCTCCGGCAGCTCGAGGCGGTTCTCGACGCCGTAGAGCCCGGCCGCGACCAGGCCGGCGACGGCGAGGTACGGGTTGACGTCCCCGCCGGGGAGGCGGTTCTCGAAGCGCATGGAGCGGCCGTGTCCGACGACCCGGAGCGCACAGGTCCGGTTGTCCACGCCCCAGGCGACGGCGGTCGGCGCGAAGGATCCCGGCCGGAAACGCTTGTACGAATTGACGTTCGGGGCGTAGAGAAGGGAGAAGTCGCGCAGCGCGGCCAGCTGTCCGGCCAGGAAGTGCCGCATCACCGGTGACATTCCGCCCGGGCCGTCACCGGCCATCGCGTTGTGCCCGTCGGCGTCGCCCAGCGAGAGGTGGATATGGCAGGAGTTGCCCTCGCGCTCGTCGAACTTGGCCATGAAGGTGAGCGAGACGCCTTCCTGGGAGGCGATCTCCTTCGCCCCGGTCTTGTAGACGGCGTGCTGGTCGCAGGTGGTCAGCGCCTCGTCGTAGCGGAAGGCGATCTCGTGCTGGCCGAGGTTGCACTCGCCCTTCGCGGACTCGACGGTCAGGCCCGCGGCCTGCATCTCGTTGCGGATCCGGCGCAGCAGGGGCTCGATGCGGCCGGTCCCGAGGACGGAGTAGTCGATGTTGTACTGGTTGGCGGGGGTCAGGCCGCGGTAATTGGCGTTCCAGGCCTGCTCGTAGGTGTCCTGGAAGACCATGAACTCCAGCTCGGTGCCGACCATGGCCGTGTACCCGTGCCCGGCGAGGCGCTCGAGCTGGCGGCGCAGGATCTGCCGGGGCGCGGCGACCACGGGCGAGCCGTCGTTCCAGGCGAGGTCGGCGAGGAGGAAGGCGCTGCCCGGGTTCCAGGGGATCCGGCGCAGGGTCGCGAGGTCGGGGTGCATGGCGAAGTCGCCGTAGCCCCGGTCCCAGGAGGACATCTCGTATCCGTCGACGGTGTTCATGTCCGTGTCGACGGCGAGGAGGTAGTTGCAGCCCTCGGTGCCGTGCGCGAGGACCTCGTCGAGGAAGAACTGTGCGGCGAACCGCTTGCCCTGGAGCCGCCCCTGCATGTCGGGGAAGGCCAGGACCACGGTGTCGATCTCGCCGCCGGCCACGAGAGCGCGGAGCTCCTCGGGCGCGAGCGGCGGCTTGCGGTCTACCACTGGAATCTCTCCTTCGGTGAGCCGAGGAGGCCTAAGGTATTGAATAGAACCATTGCTTGGGAAGGGGAGGAGCCGAGATGACCGACACGGCGAGCGAAGGCGGCGCGATCGCGCGGCTGAATCCGGTGCTGCGGCAGGTGCGGGCGGGCAACGGTTTCGAGGAGGCGCTGGAGCAGATCCTCCAGGTGGTCCGGCTGGGGCTGGTGCCGGGCGGGGAGCGGCTGCCGCCCGAGCGGGAGCTGGCGGAGCGGATGGGGATCAGCCGGGTCACCCTGCGCGAGGTGCTGAAGGTGCTCCAGGACCAGGGCCTGGTGGAGGCCCGGCGGGGGCGGTACGGCGGAACCTTTGTGCTCCCCCGCCCCGACACCCCCGTCGGCGGCACCGAGGACGAGCTGCGCCGGCGCGTGGTGGGCGTGGACATCGAGGACGTCCTGCGGTTCCGCGAGGTCCTGGAGGTGGGCGCGGCCGGGCTGTGCGCCTCCCAGGGGCTGGCCGAGGAGGGCGCCGAGCGGCTGCTCGGCGCGCTGACCGCCACCCATGACGCACCGCTGCCCGACTACCGCCGCCAGGACACCCTCTTCCACCTCACCCTGTGCGAGCTCGCCGGATCCGCCACCCTCACGGCCCAGTACGCCGCCGTCCGGGCCACCGTGAACGACCTGCTGGACTGCATCCCGCTGCTGGTGCGCAACCTGGAGCACTCGCAGCAGCAGCACTCCGCGCTCGTGGAGGCGGTGCTGGAGCGGAACGCGGACGCGGCGCGCGAGGTGATGCGCGAGCACTGCTGCGGAACGGCCGCGCTGCTGCGGGGGTTTCTGGCCTAGGGGACTGGTGCAGGGGGTGCCCGTGAGGCTTTCGTAACCCTTGTTTAACGCAGGGGTCTTGCGCTCTCCACTCCGCTACGGCAAAGGTACGCCCCACAACCATTGCCCTAGGCAGGAGCGCACATGGCCGACGACACCGAGGCACGGCTCGCAGCCGTACCCGAACCCACCACGTCCCCCGAGGGCGGCGACGGTTACCTGGAACGCCGTACGCTCCGCCGCGGCAGCGCCGGCTGGCTCCTGCTGACCGGCCTCGGCGTCGCGTACGTCGTCTCCGGCGACTTCTCCGGCTGGAACGTCGGCCTCGCCCAGGGCGGCTTCGGCGGACTCGCCATCGCCACCGCCCTGATGGGCGCGATGTACGCCTGCCTCGTCTTCTCCCTCGCGGAACTGTCCGCGATCCTGCCGACGGCCGGCGGCGGCTACGGCTTCGCCCGCCGGGCGCTCGGCACCTGGGGCGGCTTCCTCACCGGCACCGCGATCCTGATCGAGTACATCCTGGCCCCGGCCGCCATCGCCATCTTCATCGGCGACTACGTCGAATCCCTCGACCTCTTCGGCCTCACGTCGGGCTGGCCCGTCTACCTCGCCTGCTTCGCGATCTTCATCGGCATCCACCTGTGGGGCGTCGGCGAGGCGCTGCGCTTCTCCCTCGTCGTCACCGCGATCGCCGTGCTCGCACTGATCGTCTTCGCGCTGGGCGCCTTCACCGAGTTCGATCCCTCCCACCTCGACGACATCGCCGTGGACACCACCGCCGCCGGATCCAGCTCGTGGCTGCCGCTGGGCGTCCTCGGCATCTGGGCCGCGTTCCCCTTCGGCATGTGGTTCTTCCTCGGCGTCGAGGGCGTACCGCTGGCAGCCGAGGAGGCCAAGGACCCGGTGCGCTCCATGCCGCGGGCCCTGTCGATCTCCATGGGCATCCTCGTCCTGCTCGCGCTGATCACCTTCCTGGCCTCGACCGGCGCGCGCGGCGCCGACGCCCTCAAGGACGCCGGGAACCCGTTGGTCGTCGCCCTCGAAGGCAACCCGGGCCTTTCCTGGCTGAAGACCTTCGTCAACTACGCGGGCCTGGCCGGGCTCGTCGCCTCGTTCTTCTCCCTCATCTACGCCGGCTCGCGCCAGCTGTTCGCCCTCTCCCGCGCCGGCTACCTGCCGCGCTTCCTCTCGCTCACCTCGAAGCGCAAGGCCCCGTACCTCGGCCTGCTCATCCCCGGCGCGATCGGCTTCGCGCTCGCCGCGGCCACCGGGAACGGCCCGCGCATGCTCAACATCGCGGTGTTCGGCGCGACCATCTCGTACGCGCTGATGGCCCTCTCCCACATCGTGCTCCGCAAGCGGGAGCCGGGCCTGGAGCGCCCGTACCGCACGCCGGGCGGCATCGCCACCTCCTCCGTTGCCTTCGTCCTCGCCCTGTCGGCGCTCGTCGCCACCTTCCTGGTGGACAAGGACGCGGCGTTCATCGCACTGGGTGTGTACGCCGTCGCCCTCGCGTACTTCGCGCTCTACAGTCGGCACCACCTGGTGGCCTCCGCGCCCGAGGAGGAGTTCGCGGCGCTGGCGGAGGCCGAGGCCGAACTCACCCGAGACTGACCGTCGTTCATCGTCCGTCCCTTGGAGGGAGCAACCGTGCCCAGGCCGCTCATCGGCATCACGACCTACGTGGAGGAATCCACCCGCTACGGGGTGTGGGACGTCCCGACGTCCCTCGTACCCACCGGGTACTACGAACTCGTCCAGGCGGCGGGCGGCGCGGCCGTGCTGCTCCCGCCGGACGAACCCGGATCGGCGGCGGAGGTGCTGAGCCGGCTGGACGGCCTGGTCGTCGCGGGCGGCCCCGATGTGGACCCGGTCCGCTACGGGGCCGAACGCCACCCGCGTACGGGGGCCCCCGCGACGCAGCGGGACGAGTGGGAACTCGCCCTGATCGAGGCGGCCCTGACGGCGGGCATGCCGGTGCTGGGCATCTGCCGGGGCATGCAGGCGCTGAACGTGGCACTGGGCGGCACGCTGGTCCAGCACATCGACGGCCATGCGGTGGCTCCGGGTGTCATGTCCTGGCACCCGGTCCGCCCGGTCCCGGACACGCGGTACGCGGCGCTGGTCCCGGAGGAGGCGGAGGTCCCGACCTACCACCACCAGGCCGTCGACCGCCTGGGCCGCGGCCTGGTCGCCTCGGCGCACGCGGTCGACGGCACGGTGGAGGCCATCGAGCTCCCCGGCCCCGCGCACTGGGTCCTCGGCGTCCAGTGGCACCCGGAACGCGACAAGGACACCCGCGTGATGTCCGCCCTGATCGAAGCCGCCACCCGCGCTGCGGCGGTCCCTGCCTGACCCGCCGGGCTCGGGCCCCGGTGGGTGACGGGGCGTCGGGGCCGGGGCCGGGGTCGGGGGGACGGGGCCGCGTAGAGTACGGGGAGGCAGCCGTACGGAACGGGGGGCGGAGCCGCCGGATGAGTGCGTCCACACCGCAGACCGCGGTCCTTGCCGAGCCCGCGGCCGAATCCGGGCCGGGCCGCCGCGGGTCCGCGCGGGGCGTCGCCGCCGTCGTGTGCGCCCTGGTGGGGGTGGGCCTGGTCGGCGGGGCAGGCATCAGCGGCTGGGCCGAACAGCGCGCCGCCCAACGCCCCCTGGCCGCCGACGCCGCCTACCGCAAGGCCGGCTCGCTCTGGCGCGCCACCCCCGTGGACACCCTGTTCCCGCCCGTCCTGGACGGGGCGGAGAGCGGCCCCGGCGGGGCAGACCGTACGTGGACCCGGGTCGCCCTCGCCCCCGACGCCGACTGCGGGCCCGCGCTCGCCCCCGACTGGCAGGCGGCCCTCGCCGCCACCGGCTGTACCCGGGTCCTGCGCGCCACCTACACCGACGCCACCCGCAGCTCCCTCGTCACCGTCGGCATGGTCTTCACCCCCGCCGACGCCCCGGCGATGGCGGCCCTGCGGGGACGCCTTCCCGCCCCGCCCGGCTACGGATTCGCCGACAGCCAGCGCGCCGCGTGGACGGCGTCCGTGGCGTCCGGGGCCCCCGTGGTCGTCTACACCGTCTCCGCGTTCACCGACGGCCGCACGCTGGACGCCCCCCGCCCCGCCGAGGACGTGATGCGCAAGGACGCCACCGGAGCCGTCGCCCAGGCCGGCCTCGGCCACGCGGCCAAGGCCGTCGCCGACCGGACAGAACGAGCCGTACACGCCCTCGCCGCGCAGCCCGCCCCGTCCGGGGCCGGCCGATGAGCCGGCCGAGGGCCGCAGCAGTCCTCGTACTCGGCGCCCTCCTCGTCGGCGCCACCGCGCCCCCCGCGGCCGCCGACGCCATCCGCGACCGCCAGTGGGGCCTCACGGCCCTGCGCGCCGAGGAAGCCTGGGGCACCACCCGGGGCAGCGGGGTCACCGTCGCCGTCCTCGACACCGGGGTCGACGCCACCCACCCCGACCTGGCCGGCCAAGTCCTCGACGGCGCCGACCTGATCGGCATGGGCGCCGGCCGCGGCGACCGCGCCTGGGCCCGGCACGGCACCGCCATGGCCGGGATCATCGCCGGGCACGGCCACGGCGCCAACCGCCGCCAGGGCGTCCTCGGCATCGCCCCGCAGGCGAAGGTCCTCCCGATCCGCGTGATCCTCGAAGAGGGCGACCCCGGCCGGGCCAAGGCCCGCGAGAACAAGGGCGGCGCCCTCGCCGAGGGCATCCGCTGGGCCGCCGACCACGGCGCGAACGTGATCAACCTCTCCCTCGGCGACGACAGCGACTCCGCGCACCACGAGGCCGCCGAGGACGAGGCCGTCCAGTACGCCCTCGCCAAGGGCGTCGTCGTCGTTGCGTCCGCAGGCAACGGCGGCCGGCAAGGGGACCACGCCTCCTACCCGGCCGCCTATCCCGGGGTCATCGCCGTCACCGCCGTCGACCGCGGCGGGAAGAAGGCCGCCTTCTCCACCCGCAACTGGTACGCCACCGTCAGCGCCCCCGGCGTCGACGTCGTCATCGCCGACCCCGACCGCTCGTACTACGAGGGCTGGGGCACCAGCGCCGCCGCGGCCTTCGTCTCCGGCGTCGTGGCCCTCGTCAAGGCCGGGCACCCGGACCTGTCGCCGGCGCAGATCAAGAAGCTCCTGGAGGACACCGCCTCCGACGCCCCGCCCGGCGGCCGGGACGACTCCCGCGGCCACGGACTGGTGGATCCCGTCGCCGCCCTCCAGGTCGCCGACACGGTGCGCGCCGAGCCGCCGGTCCCCGTGCCCGTCGCGGCCGGGCAGCCGTACTTCGGCCCCGGCCCCGAGCCCGTCCGCGCGGCCGAGCGCGGTGCCCGCCTCGGCGCCCCGGCCGCCGCGGCCGCCGGGCTGGCGCTGCTCGTCCTGGCCGCCGTACTGGCCAGGCGCCCGCGGGGCGCACGGCGGGATCGGGATAGGGTCGGGTAACTGTGGCGAACAAAAGCATTCCCGACCCCGGCTTCTCCGACGACGACGGCTCCGCCGATCCCCGGCTGAGCGCCGCCCTGGCCGCCTGGTCCACGGACCGGGCGAAGGAGCCGGAGGTGCTGGCCGCCCTCAAGGGGGCCCGTCTGCTGGTCCCGGTCGTCGCCGTGCTCGGCGAGGTGGAGACCGACCCGGAGACCGGGCTCAAGCGGGAGAAGACCAGCGACATGGCCGTCCCGACCCTGCGGGCGGGGGACCGGCGGGCGCTGCCCGCGTTCACCTCGATCGCCTCGCTGGCGCTCTGGGACCCGGCGGCCCGGCCGGTGGCCGTCCCGCTGCACCAGGCGCTGGCGGCCGCCGCGCACGAGAAGGCCGACACCGTGGTCCTGGATCTGGCCGGCCCCGTCACCTACCAGCTCACCGGCTCCGCGCTGCTCGCGCTCGCCGAGGGCCGCACCGACGCCGGCCCGCTGGCCGACCCCGCGGTGCGGGAGGCCGTACGGGCCGCAGTCTCCGCCGAGCAGGCCGTACTCCGCGCCCACCTGGGCCCGGGCGGAGCGGACTCCGACGGCACCCTGGCGATCGTCCTGGCCCCCGGTGCGCAGGCCCACGCCGCGGCCCGCCGGGTCGCCGAGGCCCTGGCCGCCGACGAGACGCTGCGGGCCCGCCTGGTGCGCGGGCTGGACCTGGCCCTGCTCCCGGAGGAGGCCCCGGCCCCGGCCGGCGAGCCGCTCTTCACCCGCTGAGCCGCGACGTACGACGCGACATGCACGAAGGGCCGGGGCGATGCCCCGGCCCTTCGTGCACGTGCGGGCGGCTCAGCCGAAGACCGGGCCCGTGAACTTCTCGCCCGGGCCCTGGCCCGGCTCGTCCGGCACGATCGAGGCCTCGCGGAAGGCGAGCTGCAGCGACTTCAGGCCGTCGCGCAGCGGAGCCGCGTGGAAGGAGCTGATCTCGGTGGCGCTCGCCGTGACCAGGCCGGCCAGGGCCGTGATCAGCTTGCGGGCCTCGTCGAGGTCCTTGTGCTCGGAGTCCGGCTTGTCCAGGCCCAGGTTGACCGCCGCGGCGCTCAGCAGGTGCACGGCCACCGTGGTGATCACCTCGACGGCGGGCACGTCCGCGATGTCGCGGGTCATGGCGTCGTAGTCGGGGGCCTGGTCGGCCTCGGTGGCGGGGGTGGGGGTCGCGTCAGTCATGCCTCACACGATAAGCCGGGACCCGTGCCCCGCCGACCGGGCCCCGGGCGGACACCGTGGGGACACCCGGGGGACACCGGACGGGCGGCCTCCGGGTGAGCGGACCCGGCGCGGAATGCTATATTGAGCTGACGACCGGCCGGAGACGCATGTCCCCGGCCCACAAGTGGAGGCTCCGCTCTCCCACCCGACCACCCTCCGGGGCGGCGGGTCACCGGTCAGGTGGCATCCATCGTTCCGTACGGACGATGGAAAGCTGCCCGAGTCTGCGCCCCGCGATCGCACGCGGCGGTGCTCCGGTTGTTTTGGAGCCCCTGCCTGTGCCCGGCGGGGCATTTTTTGTTCTCCGCCGCGGTTGGTCTGACGACATTAGACGTCAGCGGCTGTCTGCCAGGCAGCCGTGTGGTGCTACCGAGGAGGATCCATCAGCACCGAGCCCCGCATCAACGATCGGATTCGTGTCCCTGAGGTGCGACTCGTCGGTCCCAGCGGCGAACAGGTGGGCATCGTCCCGCTTGCGAAGGCGCTTGAGCTCGCGCAGGAGTACGACCTGGACCTGGTCGAGGTCGCGGCGTCTGCACGCCCGCCGGTCTGCAAGCTCATGGACTACGGCAAGTTCAAGTACGAGTCGGCCATGAAGGCCCGTGAGGCGCGCAAGAACCAGGCGCACACGGTCATCAAGGAAATGAAGCTCCGGCCGAAGATCGACCCGCACGACTATGACACCAAGAAGGGTCACGTCGTTCGGTTCCTCAAGCAGGGCGACAAGGTCAAGATCACGATCATGTTCCGTGGTCGCGAGCAGTCCAGGCCGGAACTCGGCTACCGACTGCTCCAGCGTCTCGCTTCGGACGTCGAGGACCTCGGGTTCATCGAGTCGAACCCGAAGCAGGACGGCCGAAACATGATCATGGTCCTCGGTCCGCACAAGAAGAAGACCGAGGCGATGGCCGAAGCCCGCGAGGCGCAGGCCGCCCGTAAGGCCGAGCGCCAGGGTGTCGCCGCCGACGAGGCTCCTTCCGAGGAAGCCCCCGTCGAGGAAGGCACCGAGGTCGCCTCTGCCGAGGTCACCGAGGATGCCTCCCCCGAGGCACCGGCCGAGGCCTGATTCCGAGGCAGCCTGCCTCGGATCACCGACACAACATGACGCTCCCGGGCGCCGGTCCCTAGCCGGACCGGCGGGGGCGCCACCGACGAGGAGATAACGGCGCTATGCCGAAGAACAAGACGCACAGCGGTACCAAGAAGCGCTTCAAGATCACCGGCTCCGGCAAGGTGCTTCGTGAGCGCGCCGGTAAGCGCCACCTGCTCGAGCACAAGTCGTCCCGTCTGACCCGCCGCCTCACCGGCAACGCGGAGATGGCCCCCGGCGACGCCGCGAAGATCAAGAAGCTTCTCGGCAAGTGACGTTCTCCGCTCCCCCTGCCGGGAGCGGACGTCAAGACCGGGACCCCATCGAATTCGGGCCGTGTGAAGACACCCACGGCCCCGCTACAAGGAGTTAAAAAGTGGCACGCGTCAAGCGGGCAGTAAACGCCCACAAGAAGCGCCGGGCAATCCTCGAGGCGGCCTCCGGCTACCGCGGTCAGCGTTCGCGCCTGTACCGCAAGGCCAAGGAGCAGGTCACCCACTCGCTGGTCTACAACTTCAACGACCGCAAGAAGCGCAAGGGCGACTTCCGTCAGCTGTGGATCCAGCGCATCAATGCCGCTGCCCGCCAGAACGGCATGACGTACAACCGCCTCATCCAGGGTCTGAAGGCCGCCAACATCGAGGTGGACCGCAAGATCCTCGCGGAGCTGGCCGTCAACGACGCCAACGCTTTCGCCGCGCTCGTCGAGGTTGCGCAGAAGGCGCTTCCGGCCGACGTGAACGCCCCGAAGGCCCCCGCCGCCGCCTAAGCACCACGCGCGCAGCGAGCCCTTCACAGGCTTCAGCCCGGACCCGCAGGCCCCGTGCCTGCGGGTCCGGTGCGTTGTAGCCGATCCACCTGTTTCGACCCGCAGTACGTACGGAAGCGAGCCGACCGCCATGGGTACCCCCGCCCCCGCCGAGCTGATCTCCCCCCGATCCCCGCGGGTGGCCGCCGCCAGGCGACTGGCGCGGCGCAACTTCCGCACCAAGGAGCGCCGGTTCATCGCCGAGGGCCCGCAGGCCGTCCGCGAGGCCGTCGAGCACCGGGGCGCCGGCGGCGCGTCGACCCTGATCGAGCTGTTCGCGACCGTCGAGGCCGCCGAGCGCTACGCCGAGATCGTCGATGCCGCACTGGCCTCCGGCGCGCGCGTCCACTACGCCTCCGACGAGGTGCTCGCCGAGGTCTCGCAGACCGTCACCCCGCAGGGGCTCGTCGGCGTCTGCCACTTCCTCGACTCGCCGTTCGAGGACATCCTCAAGGCCGAGCCCAAGCTGGTCGCCGTCCTCGCCCACGTCCGCGACCCCGGGAACGCCGGCACGGTGCTGCGCTGCGCGGACGCCGCCGGAGCGGACGCGGTCGTCCTGACCGACGCCTCCGTGGACCTGTACAACCCGAAGTCCGTACGGGCCTCCGTGGGCTCCCTCTTCCACCTGCCGGTGGCGGTCGGCGTCCCCGTGGAGCAGGCCGTCGAGGGGCTGCGGGCGGCCGGCGTGCGGATCCTCGCCGCCGACGGGGCCGGCGAGGACGACCTGGACGCCGAGCTCGACGCGGGCACCATGGGCGGCCCCTCGGCCTGGGTCTTCGGCAACGAGGCGTGGGGCCTGCCGGAGGAGACCCGGGCGCTCGCGGACGCCGTCGTACGCGTCCCGATCCACGGAAAGGCCGAGAGCCTGAACCTCGCGACGGCCGCCGCGGTGTGCCTCTACGCATCCGCGCGTGCACAGCGGGCTCCCGGAGGGTGCCGCTCCGTGACCCCCAGCTAGTAATGTGGCGGCCCGGGGGCCCACTGCGCTACTCGGAGATGTGGGGTACGGGGACATGACCGTCGGTACGAACAGCTCGCCCGGGGCCGTCAAGGCGTCCGGGACGCCGTCCCTGGCGGCCGTGCCCCCGCAGGGCGCCGGCCGCGCCGGACCGGCCGCAGCCGAACCCGAACCCTGCGACCCCTGCGAGTTCTCCCAGCTCGGGGTCGACCCCGACGACCTGCCCGACGGGCTCGTCGTCGCCGACCACACCGGCCGGGTGATCTGCTTCAACTCCGCCGCCGCCCGGATCACCGCGCTGGCCCCCGGCGAGGCGCTCGGCGTACGCATCGACCGGGCGCTGCCGCTGGAGGACCTCGACGGCCGCCGCTGGTGGACGCTGACCGATCCGTACGGGGGCCTCGCCACCCGGCGCGGCCAGCCCGAGCGCAACCTCCTGCTGCCCGGCGGCCGCGAGGTGCTGGTCTCGGCCAGCTACATCCGCACCCACCCCACCGGCCCGCTGCGCCGCCTCGTCGTCACCCTGCGCGGCACCGAGGCCCGCCGCCGCACCGAGCGCAGCCACGCCGAGCTGATCGCCACCGTCGCGCACGAGCTGCGCTCGCCGCTGACCTCCGTCAAGGGGTTCACCGCGACCCTGCTCGCCAAGTGGGAGCGGTTCACCGACGACCAGAAGCGCCTGATGCTGGAGACCGTCGACGCCGACGCCAACCGCGTCACCCGGCTGATCGCCGAGCTCCTCGACATCTCCCGCATCGACTCGGGCCGCCTGGAGGTGCGCCGCCAGCCGGTGGACATCGCCACCGCCGTCGGCCGCCACGTCCAGGCGCTCACCGCGAACGGCCAGGCTCCCGACCGGTTCCTCGTACGGGTCTGCCGCTCGCTCCCCGATCTGTGGGCCGATCCGGACAAGATCGACCAGATCCTCGGCAACCTCCTCGAAAATGCGGTGCGGCACGGCGAGGGAACGGTCACCATCGACGTATCGCCGACCAGCATGACGAACGCTGCGGGCAAGACCGAGAAGGGAACCGCCGTCACCGTGACCGACGAGGGCCCCGGGATCCCCGAGGAATCGATGGGCCGCGTCTTCACCCGCTTCTGGCGGGGGAGCAAGCGCGGCGGCACCGGCCTGGGCCTGTACATCGTCAAGGGCATCGTGGAGGCACACGGCGGCACCATCACGGTCGGCCGCGGCCCCGGCGGCGGCGCCGAGTTCCGATTTATCCTGCCCGTGGGCGCGCCGGCCTACCTCACGCAGTAACCCTGCGGAGCGTCTCGCCAGGCGGCCCACGGGCTCCTTCACCCCCAGCGACCTTTAGACTCGTCCTTTGGCACCTTTGGGCCCGTGTCCGAATCGGTCGATCGAACTGTCGAGCAATCGCGCGGGGCTCCACCAGCCAGCCATCGGAAGTACGGGAAGAGATGTCGGCACCGAACAAGTCGTACGACCCTGTCGAGGTCGAGGCACTGAAACCGGAAGAGATCGAGCGCATGCGGGACGAGGCGCTCGCCGCCTTCGCGTCCGCCGGCGACCTCGACGCGCTGCGTGAGGCGAAGACCGCGCACATGGGCGACCGCTCGCCCCTGGCGCTCGCCAACCGCGAGATCGGCGCCCTGCCGCCGCAGGCCAAGGCCGAGGCGGGCAAGCGCGTGGGCCAGGCCCGCGGCGCCGTGAACAAGGCCTTCGGGGCCCGCACGGTCGAGCTCGAAGCGGAGCGCGACGAGCGGGTGCTGGTCGAGGAGGCGGTGGACGTCACGCTGCCGTACGACCGCGTCCCGGCCGGCGCCCGGCACCCCCTGACCACGCTGATGGACCGCATCGCGGACGTCTTCACGGCCATGGGCTACGAGGTGGCCGAGGGCCCCGAGGTCGAGGCTGAGTGGTTCAACTTCGACGCCCTCAACTTCACGCCCGACCACCCGGCGCGCCAGATGCAGGACACCTTCTTCGTCCAGGGGCCCGAGGGCACCGAGGGCGACGAGTCCGGCGTCGTGCTGCGCACCCACACCTCCCCGGTGCAGGCGCGCTCGCTGCTCGACCGGGAGCCGCCCGTGTACGTGGTGTGCCCGGGCCGGGTGTTCCGCACCGACGAGCTCGACGCGACGCACACCCCGGTCTTCCACCAGGTCGAGCTGCTCGCCGTCGACGAGGGCCTGACCATGGCCGACCTCAAGGGCACCCTGGACCACATGGTCCAGGCGCTCTTCGGCAAGGACATGACCACCCGGCTGCGCCCGAACTTCTTCCCGTTCACCGAGCCGTCCGCCGAGATGGACATGCAGTGCTACGTGTGCCGCGGCGAGTCGGTGGGCAACCCCGACCGCCCGTGCCGCACCTGCTCCAGCGAGGGCTGGATCGAGCTCGGCGGCTGCGGAATGGTCAACCCCAAGGTGCTCATCGCCTGCGGTGTGGACCCCGAGAAGTACAGCGGGTTCGCCTTCGGGTTCGGCATCGAGCGGATGCTGATGTTCCGCCACAACGTCGAAGACATGCGAGACATGGTCGAGGGTGACGTCCGGTTCACCCGGCCGTTCGGGATGGAGATCTGATGCGGGTCCCGCTTTCTTGGCTGCGGGAGTACGTCGACCTGCCCGCGGGCACGACCGGTCGTGACGTACAGGCCAAGCTCGTAGACGCCGGCCTCGAGGTCGAGAGGGTCGAGCAGCTCGGCGCCGGCCTCAAGGGCCCCCTCGTCGTCGGCCAGGTGCTGACCATCGAGGAGCTCGAGGGCTTCCGCAAGCCGATCCGTTTCTGCACGGTCGACGTCGGCCAGGCCAACGGCACCGGCGAGCCGCAGGAGATCGTCTGCGGCGCCCGGAACTTCTCCGTCGGCGACAAGGTCGTCGTGGTCCTGCCCGGCGCCGTCCTGCCCGGCGACTTCGCGATCGCCTCGCGCAAGACGTACGGCCGCACCTCGCACGGCATGATCTGCTCCGGCGACGAGCTGGGCATGGGCGACGACGGCACCCACGGCATCATCGTGCTCCCCCCGGAGCACGAGGTCGGCACCGACGCGATCGAGCTGCTCCAGCTCGTCGACGAGGTCCTCGACATCGCCGTCACCCCGGACCGCGGCTACTGCCTGTCGATGCGCGGCGTGGCCCGTGAAACCGCCACCGCGTACGGCCTGCCGCTGCGCGACCCGGCGCTGCTCGACGTGCCCGCGCCGAACTCGTACGGCTACCTGGTCAAGATCGACGACCCGGCCGGCTGCGACCGCTTCACCGCCCGTACGGTGACCGGCCTCGACCCCGAGGCGAAGTCCCCGATCTGGCTCACGCGGCGCCTGCAGAAGGCCGGCATGCGCCCGATCTCGCTCGCCGTCGACGTCACCAACTACGTGATGCTCGAGCTCGGCCAGCCGCTGCACGCCTACGACCGCTCCCGCCTGGACGGTGCCATCGGCGTGCGCCGGGCCGAGCAGGGCGAGAAGTTCACCACCCTCGACGGGGTCAAGCGCACGCTCGACTCCGAGGACCTGGTGATCACCGACAACAGCGGGCCGATCGGCCTCGCCGGCGTCATGGGCGGCGCCGACACCGAGATCGCCGACTCCGTGACCGACCCCGAGACCGGCGCGGTCTCGGGCACCACGGACGTCGTCATCGAGGCGGCGCACTTCGACGCCCTGACGATCTCGCGCAGCGCCCGCCGCCACAAGCTCGCCTCCGAGGCCTCCAAGCGCTTCGAGCGCGGCGTCGACCCGCAGGCGGCCTCCGCGGCCGCGCAGCGGACCGTCGACCTGCTCGTGCTGCTCGCGGGCGGCACCGCCGAGGCCGGCGTCACCGAGCTCACCGCCCCGGGCGCCCCGCGCACCATCGCGATGCGTGCGGACCACCCGGACCGGGTCGCGGGCATGGACTACGGCCGCGAGACCGTCGTGCGCCGCCTCCAGGAGGTCGGCTGCGACGTCTACGGCCAGGACGAGCTCGTCGTGACCGTCCCGTCGTGGCGCCCCGACCTCGCCGAGCCCAACGACCTCGCCGAAGAGGTCATCCGGCTCGAGGGCTACGGGAACCTCCCGTCGACCCTGCCGCAGCTGCCCTCCGGCCGCGGTCTGACCGCCCGGCAGCAGCTGCACCGCCGGGTCGGCCGCGCGCTGGCCGGTGCGGGCTACGTCGAGGCGCTCAGCTACCCGTTCGTCGGCGAGGGCGTCTTCGACCAGCTCCAGCTGCCCGCGCACGACGCGGCCCGCCAGGTCGTCAAGCTGGTCAACCCGATCTCCGACGAGGAGCCGGCGCTGCGCACCACGCTGCTGCCGGGCCTGCTGGGCGCCCTGCGCCGCAACGACAGCCGGGGCAGCCACGACCTCGCCCTCTTCGAGACGGGCTCGGTCTTCCGGGCCGGCCCGCAGCCGGGTGTCGCCGTACGGCTGCCCGTCGACCGGCGTCCCACGGCCGAGGAGATCGCCACGCTGAACGCCGCCCTGCCGGCCCAGCCGCGGTACGCCGCGGTCGTGCTGGCCGGTGCGCGCGAGCAGGCCGGCTGGTGGGGCAAGGGCCGCCCGGCCGACTGGGCGGACGCGGTCGAGGCCGCGCGCTCGCTGGCCGTCGAGGCCGGTGTGGAGATGGTCGTGCGCCAGGGCCAGTACGGGCCGTGGCACCCGGGCCGGTGCGCCGAACTGCTCGTCACCCTGGACGGGGTGGAGACGGTCATCGGCCACGCCGGCGAGCTGCACCCGCGCGTCGTCAAGGCCATGGGCCTGCCGGCCCGCACCAGCGCCATGGAGCTCGACCTGGACCGCCTCGCGGCGGCCGGCGGCGGCGCCGTGCAGGCGCCCCGGATCTCCACCTTCCCGGTGGCGACCCAGGACGTCGCGCTGATCGTGGACGCGTCGGTCCCGGCCGCCTCGGTGGAGGCCGCGCTGCGCAAGGGCGCCGGCGAACTGCTGGAGTCCCTGCGGCTGTTCGACGTGTTCACCGGTGAGCAGGTCGGCGCGGGCAAGAAGTCCCTGGCGTACGCGCTGCGCTTCCGCGC
The DNA here is from genome assembly GCF_055570595.1 of Streptomyces sp. NPDC031132. NCBI lineage: Bacteria > Bacillati > Actinomycetota > Actinomycetes > Kitasatosporales > Streptomycetaceae > Streptomyces > Streptomyces sp. NPDC031132. The sequence continues at coordinate 67,763 of NZ_JBVIGX010000010.1, read as the reverse complement.
GGCCGACCGCACGCTGACGGCCGAGGAGTCCACGGCCGCGCGCGACGCGGCGGTGGCGCTGGCCGGCGAGCGTACGGGCGCGGTGCTGCGCGGCGCGTAACCGCTGCCGCAGCTGTTGCTGCTGAGAGCCTGAGGGCCTGAGGGGCGTATCCGGTGGTCCGGGTGCGCCCCTCACTCGTTCGGGTGAGAACGCCGGTGGGCCGTGTCCGCTGCTCCGGGCGGTCGACACAATCGTTGCGGCCTGATCGGCAAGACGCCCCCTGGGGGAGGCCGGAACGATGATCACGCGGGGAGATGCCCCAGGTGCGTCGGGTGTGCGTCCTCGCATGGGGCGGCGCCGCGGTGTCCTGGGAGCTGTCCACCCCCGGGCGGCTCGGGGCGAGCCTGGCCAGCTGCGCGGCGTTCCTGTTACTGGCCACCGGGTGTGCACTGCACATCCGGCAGAGGCTGATGGCGGAGCTGCGGCGCTCGCAGGAGATCGCGGGCGCGGCGCAACGGGCGCTGCTGCGGCCGCTGCCCGGGCGGATCGACGGCCTGACGCTGTCGGCGGCGCAGCTGTCGGCGAGCCGGGGCGCGGCGGTGGGCGGCGACCTGTACGAGGCCGTGCCGACGACGTACGGGGTCCGGGTGGTCATCGGGGACGTACGGGGGCACGGGCTGCCGGCGCTCGGCGCGGCGGCGGCGGTGCTCGGCGCCTTTCGGGAGGCGGCGTACGACGAGCCCGCGCTGGGCGGCGTACTCGTCCGGATGGAACGGGCCCTGGCCCGGCACGTCCGGGCCCAGGACGCGGTGGAGGAGTTCGTGACGGTGCTGCTGCTCCAGATCGCGGAGGACGGCTCCGTGCTGGCCCTGAACTGCGGCCACCCGTGGCCGTACCTCTTGCGCGAGCCGCTGCCGCCGGAGCCGTGCGGCGCCGTTGCCGGGGGCCGACCCCCGGACCCCCGCGCCTCGAACGCCGGCGGGGCTGGAATTGCCGCTGCGCGGCACCCTCCAGCCCCTCCGGCGTTCGAGGCGCGGGGTCTGGGGCGGAGCCCCGGTTCGGGAAGGGGCGGGGTGGGGAAAGGCTCCGCGCAGCGGGGCACCGACGTGCGCAGCTTCGACGGGGGTGAGGTGCTGCCGCCGCTCGGGGTGGTGCCCGTGCAGCCGGACCTGCAGTCGCAGGACTGCGGGCAACTGTGGCCCGGCGACGTGCTGTTCCTGCACACCGACGGCGCCGAAGACGCACGGGACCCCGCAGGGCGCTTCTTCCCCCCTGCGCAGCGTGCTCGCAGAGCAACCTGCGGACACGCCCGCGCGGCTGGTCGCGGGCGTGCACGCCGCACTGCTGCACCACACCGGTGGACAACTCACCGACGACGTCGCCCTGCTGGTGCTGCGCAGCGACCGCAGCTGCTGATCCGGAGGGAACCGCACACCGGGCCCGGTGGGAGGGCCCGGCGCGCGTTCCGCGGCCCCTGCCGGGGCCCGGCGACCAACCGGGCGCCGGCGGAGCCGGAGCGCGCCGCCCGCCTGCCATGGAGTGTCGGGCAGACAGCAGAGCGGGCGGCGCGGTGCGGGTCGTCGCACTGTACGAGGGGGAGCCGACGACCCGGGCTGCCTCTTTGGCGAGGCTCTTAAGTGAACCGCTCCCAGGGCTCCTTGCGGCAGGGTGCGTATCGCATTTATGCGCGTACCAGGTTCACACCCCGTGTGAACCGCGCACCCACTAGCCTGAGACCGAAGAGCCCTTGGAGGGGCCCATGCAGCCCAATGCCCTGCTCGACGCCCTCCTCGCCGAGGCGGGCATGTCCCACGCCGGACTCGCGGCGCACGTCAACCAGGCAGGCCGGTCCCGCGGACTGGCCCTGCGCTACGAACACACCGCCGTCACCCGGTGGTTGAAGGGGCAGCGGCCGCGCGGCCAGGTGCCCGACCTGATCTGCGAGGTGCTCGGCGGCCGGCTCCGGCGCCCGGTGTCGCTGGACGACGTCGGGCTCGGCGTGCCCGGCCAGCCCGTGTCCGCGCACGGGTCCCCGCTCAGCGGCTTCGTCGACCGGGCCGCCGCCCTGTGGCGTTCCGACGAGCAGGGCCGGTTCCAGCTGCTCACCGCCGAGGCCGTCACCGGGACGCCCGCCGTGATCCCGGTCTGGGAGTGGGAGAACCCGCCGGAGGACGCCGACGTCTCCCGCGACGGGCCGAACCGGATCGGGCCGGAGCACATCGAGATCCTGCGGGCCGCCCGCGCGCACTACGAGCTGATGTACCGCCGGGCCGGCGGTGTGGCCACCCGGGCCCGGATCGTCCGCTTCCTCGGCAGCGAGACCGCGCCCATGCTGCGCGGGAGCTACCCCGACGGCCTCGGCCGCCAGCTGCACCGGGCCACCGGGTCCCTCGTGGCGGTGGCCGGGATCTGTGCGTACGACTCCGACGCCCACGGGCTCGCCCAGCGGTACTTCCACCAGGCGCTGAGGCTCGCGAAGGCGAGCGGGGACCGGGGGCTGGGCGCCTACGTCATCGCGCTGATCGTCAACCAGTCGCTGCACCTGCGGGAGTACCGCCAGGCCGTCGCCTTCGCCGAGGCCGCGCTGCGCGCCGCCGGCCGGGACACCACCCCGGCCCTGACCGCCGACCTGTACGCCATGCAGGCCAAGGCGTACGCCCAACTCGGCGACACCGCCGCCGCATTGGGCTGCATCCGGAACGCCGAGGCGGCCGCCGAGCGGATCCGGCCCGGCACGGAGCCCGACGAGACGGGGTACGTCCAGCCCGGGCTGGTCAACGTACAGGTGGCCGAGGCGCTGCTCAGCCTCGGCGATCTCGATGCCGCCCACGAGCAGGCGGCCGCGGCCGTCGGGACGCCCGCGCACGACCGGGGGCGGGTCCACCGGCTGGCGATGCTGTGCGAGATCCAGCTGCGCCAGGGCGAGGCGGACCGGGCGGTGGCGGCCGCCGCCGAGATGGCCGAGCGGGCCAAGGGGATGGAGTCGCTGCGGCTGCGCGACCGGCTGCGGGCGGTCCGCGAACAGCTGCTGACCAGCGGTTGTTCCGGCGCGGAGGAGACCGCGCAGCTCATCGACGGGGCGCTGCGCGTTCCCCTGTGACGGCGTGAACTGCTGCCATGTTGCCACCTACTCGAACGGAAGGTGGCACAACCGTGCAGTGGACGAACCTGAGTGAGCAGACCGTGTACAAGAACCGCTGGTTCGACGTGAACCTCGCCGATGTGGAACTTCCCGACGGCCGGCACCTGGACCACTTCGTGATCCGGCTGCGGCCGGTCGCCGTCGCCACGGCCGTCAACGGGGCCAACGAGGTGCTGCTGCTGTGGCGGCACCGGTTCATCACCGACAGCTGGGGCTGGGAACTGCCCGCGGGCGTGGTCGAGGACGGCGAGGACATCGCGGAAGCCGCCGCCCGGGAGATGGAGGAGGAGTCGGGCTGGCGGCCGGGGCCCCTCCACCACCTGATGACCGTCGAGCCGGCCAACGGGCTGACCGACGCCCGCCACCACCTCTACTGGGCGGACGGCGCGACGTACATCGGGCACCCGGAGGACGACTTCGAGTCCTCGCGCCGCGAGTGGGTGCCGCTCAAACTGGTGCCGGACATGATCGCGCGCGGCGAGATCCCGGCCGCCAACATGGCGGCCGGGCTGCTGCTCCTGCACCATCTGCGGCTCGGCTAGCGCGGGCCGCAGGGCGCGGGGGTCAGCCGTACGGGTAGAAGCCCGAGCCGGTCTTGCGGCCGAGGCGACCCGCGTCGACCATCCGCTGGAGCAGCGGGGGAGCGGCGTACAGGGGCTCCTTGTACTCCGCGTACATCGAGTCGGCGATCGAGGCGATCGTGTCCAGGCCGATGAGGTCGGAGAGTTTGAGCGGACCCATCGGGTGGGCGCAGCCCAGCTCCATGCCGTTGTCGATGTCCTCGCGGCTGGCGATGCCGGACTCGAACATCCGGATGGCCGACAGCAGGTACGGGACCAGGAGCGCGTTGACGACGAAGCCGGACCGGTCCTGGGCGCGGATCGCGTGCTTGCCCAGGACCTTCCCCACCAGGGCCTCGGCCCGCCTGACGGTCTCGTCGCTCGTGGTCAGCGCCGGGATCAGCTCGACGAGCTGCTGCACCGGGGCCGGGTTGAAGAAGTGGATGCCGATGACCTGGTCGGGCCGCGAGGTGGTGACGGCCAGCTTGACCAGCGGGATCGAGGAGGTGTTGGAGGCGATGATCGCGTCCGGGCGGGTGATCACCTGGTCGAGGACCTGGAAGATCTCCGTCTTGACCTGCTCGTTCTCGACGACGGCCTCGATGACGAGGTCACGGTCGGCGAACTCGCCGAGATCGGTGGTGAAGGTGAGGCGGGCCAGGGTGGCGTCCCGCTCCTCCTCGCTGATCTTGCCGCGTTCGGCGGCCTTGGTCAGGGAGTTGTGCAGCCGGGTGCGCCCGATCTCCAGGGCCTCGCCGGTGGTCTCGGCGACCTTCACCTCGAGGCCGCTGCGCGCGCACACCTCGGCGATGCCCGCGCCCATCTGGCCACAGCCCACTACGCCGACTCGAGTGATGTCGGAAGGGAGGTCAGTCACTTCGTGCCTTTCGCTGCTCATCCGTCGGCGGGTCCCCCGTGTACCGCAGTGGTAACTGCTTTCCGGCGCCCGCCACGCCCCACGACGTTACCCCCGACCTTGTCCGTGCCGGGGCGCCGGGGCGGGCATGCTGTCAGACGCAAGGCAATGTCACGCAAAGGAACGGAGTCGTCACATGGCGTACATCGGACGGCGGGGGCTGCTGGCGGGGGCTGCCGGGCTGCTGGCCGCGGCGGGTGCGACGGGCGGGGCGGGCCCGGCGCGGGCGGCGGGTGCGAGGGGCCCGGCGCGGGCGGTCGAGGAGGCGAGGGGGCACGGCCGGCGCAGGGAGGCGGCCGCCGAGTTCCGCGCGATGTGGATCGCCTCTGTGGAGAACGTCGACTGGCCCTCCGAGAGCGGGCTGGACGCCGAGGAGCAGAAGGGCGAGCTGACCGGCCTCCTGGACACCGCGGTCGCCCGCCGCCTGAACGCGGTGATCCTCCAGGTCCGGCCGACCGCCGACGCCATGTGGCCCGCCGCCCGGGAGCCCTGGTCGCAGTGGCTGACCGGGGAGCAGGGCGAGGACCCCGGCTGGGACCCGCTCGGTACGGCGGTCGCCGAAGCCCACGCCCGGGGGCTGGAACTGCACGCCTGGTTCAACCCGTACCGGGTGGCCAACCACACCGACCCCGGGCGCCTGGCCGAGGACCATCCGGCCCGGCGCAACCCCGGCTGGGCGATCCCGTACAACGGGAAGCTGTACTACAACCCCGGGCTGCCCGAGGTGCGCACCTTCGTGCAGGAGGCCATGCTCGACGCCGTCTCCCGCTATGCGGTGGACGGGGTGCACTGGGACGACTACTTCTACCCGTACCCCGCAGAGGGGCAGTACTTCGACGACGACGACGCGTACGCGCGCCACGGCGGCGCCTTCGCCTCCCGCGCGGACTGGCGCCGCGACAACACCGACAGGCTGGTCCGCGAGATGTCGGAGCGGCTGCGGTCGGTCCGGCCGGAGGCGCGCTTCGGCATCAGCCCCTTCGCGGTCTGGCGCAACAGCGACCGGGACCCGCTCGGCTCGCCCACGCAGGCGGGCGTCGAAACGTACGACGACCTGTACGCGGACACCCGCAAGTGGGTCCGGGAGGGCTGGATCGACTACATCGTGCCGCAGGCGTACTGGCAGATCGGCCATCCGACCGCCGACTACGCGAAGATCGTGCCCTGGTGGGCGGACACCGTCGCCGGCACCGACGTGTCGCTGTACGTGGGAGAGGCGCTGTACCGCTGCGACCGCAACAGCTCCACCGCCGCGTGGCGCGATCCGGCGGAGCTGTCGAAGCACCTGACGTTCGCCCGCCAGTACCCCGAGGTCCGCGGCCACGTCTACTTCTCGGCGAAGCAGGTGGTCGCGGACCCCAATGGAGCGATGGCCAGGGTCGTTGCCGACCATTACCCGACGGCCGTGCCGCCGCGCTGAGGCCGCGTCGGCCGTGTCGGCCGCGTCAGCCGCGTCGCGTCAGTGCGTGGGCTCCGTCGGGTGCTTGACGACGCAGTCGGGGCCCGGGGACATGACTGCCTCGTGACCGTCCGAGAAACGGACCCGGTAGGGCGGGGTGCCGTTCTCGCCGAGTACCTGAGTGATTTCACCGACCTTGTCGTGCTGCCCCACGATCCTGCCGTGCTGCACCAGCTGGTCGCCCTCGGTCGCGCGCATACTGACCTCCTCGGAGGCGGTCTGGATCCGGTGACAGCAGTTTACGGCGGATTGTGCGGTTTAAGCCCGTTGGGTCACGGCGATGCAGACCAGAACCGCGCAGGCGGCGGCCGGGGCGGCGGGGGAGAGGTGCTCGCCCAGCAGCGCCACCGACCAGACCAGGGTCAGCAGCGGCTGGGCGAGCTGGAGCTGGCTGGCCCGCGGGGCGCCGATCTCCGCCATGCCGCGGTACCAGACGTACAGGCCGAGGAAGGTGGAGCCGGCGGCCGCCCACACCAGACCGGCCAGTCCGTGGCCGGTCAGGTGCACCGGCTCGTACGCGAGCCCCAGCGCGGCACCGGCCACGCCCAGCGGCAGGCACAGCACCAGCGCCCACCCGACGACCTGCCAGCCGGGCAGGACGCGGGCGAGACGCCCGCCCTCGGTGTACCCGGCCGCGCAGACCAGCAGGGCCCCGAAGAGGTAGCCGTCGCCGGTCGAGAGGGCGCCGCCGCTCTGGGCCAGCGTGAAGCCGAGCACGACCGCGGCTCCGGCGACGGCCGCCCCCCAGAACCGGCCCGAGGGGCGGGCGCCGGTGCGCAGCGCGGACAGGGCGGCCGTGGTGAGCGGGAGCAGGCCGACCACGACGGCGGCGTGCGAGGTGGTGGAGGTGGTCAGCGCCAGCGTGGTGAGCAGCGGGAAGCCGATGACGACCCCGGCGGCGACGACGGCAAGGCCCGCCCAGTGCGCGCGGGCGGGCAGCGGCACGCGGCCTGCCAGCAGGAAGGCGCCCGCGATCAGGGCCGCGAGGACGCTGCGCACGGCGACGAAGGACCAGGGGCCGAAGCTCTCCAGGCCCCAGGCGGTGGCGGGGAAGGTCAGCGAGAAGGCGACGACGCCGAGCGCGGCGAGCGCGGTGCCTCCGGTGGCCCGGCGGGCCGGGCGGCCCGAGTGGGTCGGGTGGTCAACCGCTATCGAGCTCGGGAGAGTAGCGCTATTCTTTGCTGTCATGTACGAGCGTAGCAGCGTGGCCGAACTGGCGGAATCCCTGCGGTCGGAACTCGACCGCTACTCCGTGGGTGGAAAGCTCCCGTCCAGCCGCGCCTTGGTGGAGCGCTTCCGGGTCAGCCCCGTCACGGTCTCCCGCGCCCTCGCGCAGCTGGCCGCCGAGGGGCTGGTCGTCACCCGGCCCGGCGCCGGGGTGTTCCGGGCACGGCCCCGGACGGCGGAGCCCGCGCCCGGGGACACCTCCTGGCAGGAGGTCGCCCTCAGCGCGGAGGGCGAGGGCGAGATCGTGCCGCGCTCGGTGGACGCCTCCGGGGTGCTGGCCTGTCTGGCCGCACCGCCGTCCGGGGTGATCGGGCTCAACAGCGGCTACCTGCACCCCTCCATCCAGCCCGAGCGGGCCATGGCCGCCGCGCTCGCCCGGGCCGGGCGGCGCCCCGGGGCCTGGGAGCGGCCGCCCATGGAGGGGCTGCCCGAGCTGCGCGACTGGTTCGCCCGGGAGATCGGCGGAGCCGTATCGGCTGCCGACGTACTGGTCACCGCGGCCGGGCAGAGCGCGCTGACCACCGCCCTGCGGGCACTGGCCCCGCCCGGGGCGCCCGTCCTCGTGGAGTCCCCGACCTACCCCGGGTTGCTGGCCATCGCCCGCGCCTCCGGATGCCGGCCGGTGCCCGTCCCGGTGGATGCCGAGGGGGTCCGGCCGGAGCTGCTCGCCGCCGCCTTCGCAGCGACCGGGGCGCGGGTGTTCGTATGCCAGCCTCTGTTCCAGAACCCGACCGGGGCGGTGCTGGCTCCCGCGCGGCGGGCCGAGGTGCTGCGGATCGCGCGGGCCGCCGGGGCCTTCGTCGTGGAGGACGACTACGCCCGGGCGCTGGGCCACGACGACGCCGGTCCGCTGCCCCCGACGCTGGCCGCCGAGGACCACGACGGGGTGGTCGTGCACGTCCGGTCCCTGACCAAGGCCACCTCGCCCAGCCTGCGGGTGGGCGCGCTCGCCGCGCGCGGCCCGGTGCTGGACCGGCTGCGGGCCATCCAGATCGTGGACAGCTTCTTCGTGTCCCGGCCGCTGCAGGAGGCCGCCCTGGAGCTCGTCGGCGCGCCCGCCTGGCCCCGCCACCTGCGCGCCGTCGCCGCCGAGCTGCGCCACCGGCGGGACGTGCTCGCGGGCGCGCTGCGCCGGGAACTGCCGGGGCTGACCCTGCCCCATCTGCCCTCGGGCGGATACCAGTTGTGGGCGAGGATGGCCGAGGGCAGCGACGACACGGCCTTCGCGGCGGCGGCCCTGCGCGCCGGGGTCGCGGTCGCCGCGGGCCGCCCGTACTTCTGTGCCGAGCCGCCGGGACCGTACGTACGGCTCAGCTTCGCCGGGGTGTCCGGCGCGGGGGAGCTGAACGAGGCCGTCCGCCGGCTGCGCAGCGGGGCCGGCGACGCCGTCGGTCCAGGCGCTTGACCCCGTGCGGCATGCGGCTCACCATCGCCGCATGAATGTTCGGGTTTCGCTCGTCGCCGCAGCCCGTGGTTCCTCGCTGCTCGCCGAGCGCTTCGACGACGACCGCCCGCTGGACGGGGCGGGCTGGCGGGCGGTCGAATCCGCGGCGCGCGGGCTCGTGCCCCTGGGCGCGGCCGAGCTCCGCTACTGCTCGCCCAGCCCGCGCAGCCGGGCCACCGGGCAGGCCCTCGGGTACGCGCCGCTCGCCCAGCCGGCGCTGCGCGAATGCGACATGGGCCGCTGGCGGGGGCTGACCCTGGCCGAGGTGGCGGAGCGCGAGCCCGGGGCGGTGGACCTCTGGCTCACCGACCCCGTCGCCGCCCCGCACGGCGGCGAATCCCTGCTCGCGTTCATCTCCCGCATCGGCGGCTGGCTGGACACCCGGCCCGCCGACGACGGGGGCGCGATCGTGGCGGTGGCGGAGCCGTCGGTGGTCCGGGCGGCCCTGGTGTACGCACTGCGGGCGGCCCCGCTGACGTACTGGAACGTGGACGTCCGCCCGCTCTCCACGATCACCCTGACGGGCCGCTCGGGCCATTGGCACCTCTCCCTCCAGGCGCCCGCCTAAAAGGGTGGAGCCGGGCCCGTCCACCGCCCTAGCCTGCGGTCATGACCGGCATACAGATCACCACCCTCGCGCAGCGACCCGAACTGGCCGAACGGCTCTGGGACATGAAGGACACCTGGCCGCAGTTCGCCCAGCACGACTCGGTCGCCTGGCTCCTCTACCCGCGGATGGTCAAGGAGCTGGCCGACTACGTCCTGGTGGCCACCGACGGGGATGCGGTGATCGCCCGCGGGTTCAGCGTGCCCTTCGCGCAGCACGCGCCGGGCCGGGACGGGGCGCTGCCCGCGCAGGGCTGGGACCGGGTCCTCATGTGGGCCTTCTCCGACCTGCGGCGCGGGATCGCGCCCGACACGGTGAGCGCCATCGAGATCACCATCGCCACCGACCGGCTCGCCGAGGGCCTGTCCGGGCGGATGCTGGCCGCGATGCGGGACAACGCCCGCGCCCGCGGGTTCGCCGAGGTGGTGGCCCCGGTCCGGCCCAGCGGCAAGCCGGCCGAGCCGGAGACGCCGATCGAGGAGTACGCGTACCGCACGCGCGAGGACGGTCTGCCGTACGACCCGTGGCTGCGGGTCCACGCCCGCGCGGGGGCGGTGATCGACTCGGTGGCGCCGCTGTCGATGACGATCACCGGCTCGCTCGCGCAGTGGCGGGAGTGGACCGGGCTGCCCTTCGACGCGACGGGCCCGGTCCTGGTGCCGGGAGCCCTGGCCCCGGTCCGCTGCGAGCTCGAACAGGGCTACGCGGTGTACGTGGAGCCGAACGTCTGGGTCCGCCACGCCCTGGACCGCCCGGCGTAGGCGGCTCCGTCTCACCCCCCTGTGACGGAGCGCTCGCTCCAGTTGGCGGGATCCGCCCACTGGAGCGCTCAGCCAGAGGCGGCCCTACTGGTAGGCGTTGCAGGTCGGCGAGGTAGCCCTCCCGGCTGTAGTCGGCCGCCCGGTCGGACTCGCCGTGGCCACGCTGATCGGGGGCTATGACCCGCCACTCCGGGGCGAGGGTGGCGGCGAGCCCGGCGTACGACAGGCCCTCGGACATGTGCCCGTGCAGAGCGAGCAGCGGGCGGCCGGGGCCCGCCCCGCTCAGTCGCACCCCTCCGCGGCCCGCGCGGCAGCGCTTTGCATAAACGTGCGGCGGTACGTATAGTCATGCCATCGAGGAGGAGGGTCCGATGGTGGTACGTGTAGCGGTGGCCGGAGCGAGCGGGTACGCGGGCGGAGAGGTCCTGCGCCTGCTCCTCTCTCACCCCGAGGTGGAGATCGGCGCGCTGACCGGCAACTCCAACGCCGGACAGCTCTTCGGGACCCTCCAGCCGCACCTCGTGCCGCTCGCGGGCCGGACCCTTGAGGCGACCACGCCCGAGGTCCTCGCCGGACACGACGTCGTCTTCCTCGCGCTGCCCCACGGGCAGTCCGCCGCCGTCGCCGCCCAGCTCGGCGGGGACGTCCTCGTCGTGGACATGGGCGCCGACCACCGGCTCAAGGACTCCGCCGACTGGGACGCGTTCTACGGCGCCCCGCACGCCGGCACCTGGCCCTACGGGCTCCCCGAGCTGCCCGGTGGCCGCGCGGCGCTGGAGGGGTCCAAGCGCATCGCGGTTCCCGGGTGCTTCCCGACCGCCGTCTCCCTCGCCCTGTTCCCGGCCTACGCCGCGCAGCTGGCCGAGCCGGAGGCGGTGATCGTCGCCGCCACCGGAACCTCGGGCGCCGGCAAGGCGCTCAAGCCGCACCTGCTCGGCTCCGAGGTCATGGGCTCCGTGAGCCCGTACGGGGTGGGCGGCGGGCACCGGCACACCCCCGAGATGGTGCAGAACCTCAGCCCGATCGCCGGGCAGAAGGTCTCCGTCTCCTTCACGCCGACCCTCGTGCCGATGCCGCGCGGCATCCTGGCCACCTGCTCCGCCAAGGCCCTCCCCGGCACCACCGCCGAGGCGGTGCGCGCCGCGTACGAGAAGGCGTACGCGGACGAGCCGTTCGTCCACCTGCTGCCCGCGGGGCAGTGGCCGGCGACCTCGTCCGTCTACGGTTCCAACGCCGTTCAGATCCAGGTCGCGTACGACGAGTCCGCACAGCGGATCATCGCGATCAGCGCCATCGACAACCTCACCAAGGGCACCGCCGGTGGCGCGGTGCAGAGCATGAACATCGCCCTCGGGCTCCCCGAAGGGCTCGGGCTTTCCACGATCGGAGTCGCGCCGTGAGCGTTACGGCAGCACAGGGGTTCACGGCCGCGGGCATCGCGGCCGGGATCAAGGCGAACGGCAACCCGGACCTGGCCCTCGTGGTCAACCACGGGCCGCGGCTGGCCGCAGCGGGCGTGTTCACCTCCAACCGCGTCAAGGCCGCGCCCGTGCTCTGGTCCGAGCAGGTCCTGCGCGGCGCCTCCGTCAGCGCGGTCGTCCTCAACTCCGGCGGCGCCAACGCCTGCACCGGCCCCAAGGGCTTCCAGGACACCCACGCCACCGCCGAGAAGGTGGCCGAGGCGCTGGGCGGCGAGCACAACGCCGGCGAGGTCGCCGTCGCGTCCACCGGCCTGATCGGCGTCCTGCTCCCCATGGACAAGCTGCTCCCCGGCATCGACACCGCCGTCGCGGCGCTCTCCGAGGACGGCGGCGAGGCCGCCGCCATCGCCATCAAGACCACCGACACCGTGCACAAGACGGCCGCCGTCACGCAGGACGGCTGGACCGTCGGCGGCATGGCCAAGGGCGCGGGCATGCTCGCCCCGGGCCTGGCCACCATGCTCGTCGTCCTCACCACCGACGCCGACCTGGACAGCGCCACCCTCGACAAGGCGCTGCGCTCGGCCACCCGCACCACCTTCGACCGGGTCGACTCCGACGGCTGCATGTCCACCAACGACACGGTGCTGCTGCTCGCCTCCGGGGCATCCGGCCAGGTGCCGGCGTACGAGGCCTTCACGGAGGCCGTACGGACCGTCTGCGACGACCTCGCCCGCCAGCTGATCGGCGACGCCGAGGGCGCCAGCAAGGACATCCGCATCGAGGTCGTCGGCGCGCTCACCGAGGGCGACGCGGTCGAGGTCGGCCGGTCCATCGCCCGCAACAACCTGCTCAAGTGCGCCATCCACGGCGAGGACCCCAACTGGGGCCGGGTGCTCTCCGCCATCGGCACCACCCGGGCCGCCTTCGACCCGGACCGGCTGAACGTGGCCATCAACGGCGTCTGGGTCTGCAAGAACGGCTCGGTCGGCGAGGACCGCGACCTGGTCTCCATGAAGGACCGCGAGGTCCGCATCACCGCCGACCTGGCCACCGGCTCCGAGTCCGCGGTGATCTGGGCCAACGACCTGACCGCCGAGTACGTCCACGAGAACAGCGCCTACTCCTCATGAGCAACGAGAAGGCCGGCCAGCCCGGCGCCGGAACCGCGCGCAAGCACACCGCTCTGCCCAAGGCGCAGATCCTCATCGAAGCCCTGCCCTGGCTCACCCGCCACAACGGCAAGGTCGTCGTCATCAAGTTCGGCGGCAACGCCATGATCGACGAGGACCTCAAGGCCGCCTTCGCCCAGGACGTGGTCTTCCTGCGCCAGGCCGGCCTCAAGCCGGTCGTCGTGCACGGCGGCGGCCCCCAGATCAACGCCCAGCTCGACAAGCAGGGCCTGGTCAGCGAGTTCAAGGCCGGCCTGCGCGTGACGACCCCCGAGGCCATGGACGTCGTACGGATGGTCCTGGCGGGGCAGGTCCAGCGCGAGCTGGTCGGGCTGCTCAACGAGCACGGGCCGCTCGCCGTCGGCATGACCGGCGAGGACGCCCACACCATCACCGCGACCCGGCACACCCCGGAGATCGGTGGCGAGCTCGTCGACATCGGCCGGGTCGGCGAGATCACCGCCATCGACACGGGCGCGATCGAGGCGCTGCTGGCGGACGGCCGGATCCCGGTCATCTCCTCCATCGCGCGCAGCGCCGACGACCACCACGTGTACAACGTGAACGCCGACACGGCGGCCGCGGCGCTCGCCGCCGCGCTGGGCGCCGAGACGCTGATGGTGCTCACCGACGTCGAGGGCCTCTACGCGGACTGGCCCAACAGCGACGAGGTCATCAGCCGGCTCACGGTCAGCGAGTTGGAGAAGCTGCTGCCCGAGCTGTCCAGCGGCATGGTGCCCAAGATGGAGGGCTGCCTGCACGCCGTCCGCGGCGGCGTGAGCACGGCCCGGGTCATCGACGGGCGGGTGCCCCACTCGATCCTGCTCGAGATCTTCACCGACGAGGGAATCGGCACGATGGTCGTGCCCGACGCACAGGGAGGGCTGCGCACATGACGGGCCATCAGGAGACCGGCAACGAGCGCTACGGCGCCCGCTGGCAGGACACGCTGACCAACAACTACGGCACCCCCGCGCTGGCCCTCGTACGCGGCGACGGCGCCCAGGTCTGGGACGCGGACGGCAGGCAGTACACCGACTTCGTCGGCGGAATCGCGGTCAACGCCCTCGGCCACGCCCACCCGGCGATCGTCGAAGCCGTGACCCGGCAGATCTCGACCCTCGGCCACGTCTCCAACCTCTACGCCTCCGAGCCGGTCCTCGCGCTCGGCGAGCGGCTGCTCCAGCTGTTCGGGCGTCCGGGCCGGATTTTCTTCTGCAACTCCGGAGCCGAGGCCGTCGAGGCCGCGTTCAAGATCGGCCGGCTGACCGGGCGGACCCACATGGTCGCCACCGACGGCGGCTTCCACGGCCGGACCATGGGCGCCCTCGCGCTCACCGGCCAGCCGAAGAAGCAGGAGCCCTTCCTGCCGCTGCCCGGTGACGTCACCCACGTCCCGTACGGCGACGTGGAGGCCCTGCGGGCCGCCGTCACCGAGGAGACGGCGTTCGTCGTCATCGAGCCGATCCAGGGCGAGAACGGCGTCGTCGTGCCCCCGGCCGGCTACCTGACGGCCGCCCGGGAGATCACCCGGGCCACCGGCACGCTGCTCGTCCTCGACGAGGTGCAGACCGGCATCGGGCGCTGCGGGCACTGGTTCGAGCACCAGGCCCACGAGGGCGTCGAGCCCGATCTCGTCACGCTCGCGAAGGGGCTCGGCGGCGGTCTGCCGATCGGCGCCGTCGCCGCGTTCGGGCCCGCAGCGGACCTGCTCCAGCCCGGCCAGCACGGCACCACCTTCGGCGGGAACCCCGTCGCGTGCGCCGCCGGCCTCGCCGTCATCGACACCATCGCCGCCGACGGCCTGCTCGACCGGGTCAAGGCGCGCGGGGAGCGGCTGCGCTCCGGAATCGAGGCTGCCGGGCACCCGCTGGTCTCCCATGTCCGTGGTGAGGGCCTTCTCCTGGGTATCGTGCTGACCGGACCGCTCGCACCGCAGGTGCAGCAGGCGGCCCAAGATGCCGGCTTCCTGGTCAACGCGCCCGCCCCCGACGTCGTACGGCTCATGCCGCCGTACGTACTCTCCGAGGCCGAGGCGGACGCGTTCGTCCGGGCCCTGCCCGGCATCCTCGACGCAGCCAACGGGGACGGACACACCGGGGAATGAGACGACGATGAGCCAGGCGCAGGAACACGAGCAGAACGGCCCGTCCGTCCCGCAGACCCGCACCGCCCGCCACCGCCGGATCGTGGACATCCTCAACCGGCAGCCGGTCCGCTCCCAGAGCCAACTGGCCAAGCTGCTCGCCGACGACGGGCTGAGCGTCACCCAGGCGACGCTCTCCCGCGACCTCGACGAGCTGGGCGCGGTGAAGATCCGCAACACCGGCGGCGAGCTGATCTACGCGGTACCCAGCGAGGGCGGCTTCCGCACCCCGCAGGCCCCGCTCGGCGAGTCGGCGAAGGAGGAGCGCATGCGGCGCCTCTCCGGGGAGCTGCTGATCTCGGCGGAGGCCTCCGCGAACCTCGTGGTCCTGCGCACCCCGCCGGGTGCGGCCCAGTTCCTCGCCTCCGCGATCGACCAGGCCGAACTCCGCGAGATCCTGGGCACGATCGCCGGCGACGACACGTTGATGCTGATCAGCCGCGACCCCGCCGGCGGCCAGGCCCTCGCGGACCACCTGCTGAGGCTGGCCCAGAAGGAGGGCTGAGCCGGGACGCCCGGGGCGCCGGAAATCCGGTGCCGGACCCGGCTGCGCCGACATAGCCTCGGGGCGTGCTTCGACTCGTCCTCGCCCTGTCGGTGTCCCTCGTGACCGCCGCCGTGTACGGGCCCCTCGGCCTGCGGTGGCGGCGCCGGGCGCGGATCCGGGGCGAGATCCTCCGGCTCGTCGCCGCCCTCGAACTCGAGCCGTACCACGCCGCCCTGCTCCGGAACGAGGCGACCGGGGCGGCGGCCGCCGAACTCGTCCTCGACGGATGTCTCCGCATCGACGGGGAAGGCGCCGCGTTCTTGACCGAGGAGGGCCGCGACCCCGCCCGGACGCCCGCCCACCCGCTGCCCGCCGCCCTGCTGGAGGCCGTACGCCGGCACGATCCCGAGCCCGTTTCGATCGGCTGGATCGACCGGTACGACGAGGGGTACGTGGTGCGGCGCGGCGCGTACGGGAACGAACGGGCCGCCCGGCTGCCCGATCTCCCGCGCATGCCGGACGGCGAGGGGAACCGGCTGCTGGCCTGCTGCGGCTGCGTCGGCATCGTCCTGGTGATGTTCTTCTGGGTCCTGGCGGGCGTGCTGCTGCTGGCCGAGCGGCCGCACGGGCTGCGGGAATGGGCCTGCGCCGCGGTGGCCGCGCTCGGCCTGGTGGCGCTGGCGTTCGCCGAAAGAGCCGGCAGGGAGGTCCGGACCCGGACGGAGTGCGGCGACCCGCTGGGGGACCTGGCCCGCGCCGAGCCGCATCCGGCCTTCGCGGCGCTGGACGAACAGCAGCGCTTCCACCTCCTGCGGAGCATCGCTGACCGCGACAGGTGGCGCGGCGCCGACGCGGTCGTCGTCGAGGACGAGGACGTCGAGGACGCCGAGGACGACGAGTGGCTGGACGACAAGGTCTGGTGGGAGGACGCGTACGAGTACCGGGCCGCCGACGAGGACGAGGACGAGCCCGACGGCGGTGCAGCACCCCCTAGGGGGCGTCTTGCCGATCAGGCCGGGCTCGCGGCGTCCGGCAACGCGCGCTCGCCGCGTTCTCGTCACTCGCCGACGCTCCGCGTCGACTCCCTCCTCGGCCTTGCGATCGCACGCACCGGACGCCGCTCCCTGATCCGGCCTGATCGGCAAGACACCCCCTAGTAGCGGGTGACGGCCAGCCGCCCTTCCTGCGTGCCGATGGCGATGTGCGGGCGGCGGCGGGGATCGGCCCAGCGCAGGATCGCGCGCATCGCCCGCTCCGGCACGGAGACGCAACCGGCCGTCGCCCCCTTGCCGTTGACGTGCAGGAAGATGCCCGCGCCCCGGCCGTGCACCGGCCGGTCGTAGTTGAAGGCGATGACCAGCGCGTGCGCGTACTGCTTCTCGTACGTGACCAGGTGCTCCGCCTCGCCCGGCGCGCAGTCCGCGGGCAGCGGCTCCACCCAGCGGTTGTAGCTGCCCGAGGCGTTGTCCTGGCACCACCAGGAGTCCGCGGTCACCTTCCGGTAGCGGAACTCCGTCCCGGCGGGCGCGTGCCGGATCCCGAACGCGTACGGGAGCTCGTACAGGCCCGTCGGCGTGGTGTTCGTGCCCTGGGCGCGGGTCTCACCCTCCGTCAGGCCGTTCGCGCCGAAGCGGGCCTCGGCGCTGCCCGCCTCGTACCAGCGCCCCGCCCGCCGGTCCCACCAGGTCAGACGGCCGGTCGTGGATCCGGGCGCGGGCGCGACGGCGGTGATCAGCTGGCTGCCGCCGCCCGTACGGGCGAGACGGGCCGGCAGTGGCGCGGGCCCGTAGGGGCCCTGCGTGAGCAGGCTGGTGACGATCAGTGAGCCGGTGACGAGAGCGGTACGCAGCACACGTCAGACGGTACGGGGCGGAAGGGGCACAGGCAGTGCAGGCAGGCCGTCGAGACTCACTGCGACCTTCTTTTCGCAGTACTCGCCGAACTCCTCGTCCGTCTTGCGGCCGAAGTACTCCGCGTGGAGCGTGCGCTCGCCCTGGTACTCCATGAAGGGGACGGCGTACCCGCACACATCGGCGATCCGGCGGGCGTGCACGACGATGACCGCCCGTGCGGAGGGCCCGTCGGCCTCCCCGAACAGGCCGATCAGCTCGCCCCAGCGGGGGTCGTCGCGGAAGACCGCCTCGCCCTCGCCGTGGATGCGCACGATGTTGGGCGGGCCGCTGAACGCGCACCACATCAGCGTGATCCGGCCGTTCTCGCGGACGTGGGCGATGGTCTCGGCGCCGCTGCCGCCGAAGTCGAGGTAGGCGAGGGTCTGCTCGTCGATGACGACGAGCGTTCCCGCACGACCCTTGGGGGACAGGTTGACGTGGCCGTCACCGGCGAGCGGTGCGGTGGCCGTGAAGAAGACCGGCTGGTCCTCGATGAACTTGCGCAGCCGGCCGTCGATGCGTTCGTGGAGTTTTCCCATGATCCGATTATCGGTCGGGATGGCCGGTTCAGGTCGGGGAATTTCAGTCCCACAGCGTTCGGCGGGCGCGCCACAGCCGCCGGCCCTCGTCGTGCGACGACCGCGTGAGCAGCGCGTCCAGTGCTGCGCAGTCGTTCTCCTGCAGACCCAGGCGGGTGCGCCACCACCGCAGCCGGTGGACGGGGAGCACAGGCGCCGACGCCGCCAGCAGCGCGCCGAGCTCCGCGCGCTCCGCCTGTCTCTCCTGCAGGGCGTGGAGCCAGTTCCACCCTTCCACCGCGTCCGCCGCGAGCCGGCGCAGGCCGGGGTCGGGGTCCGCCGACAGGGCCACCGCGGCGCGCAGTGCGGCGATTCCCCCCTGCGCGTGCAACAGGCGGAACGCGGCGCGCCGGATGTGCAGACGCCGGTCGGGGGCGGTCCGGGCGGTCAGTGCTTCGGCGTCCAGCTGCCGGGCCGCGGGACGCAGGCAGAGCGCGGCCTCGCGGGCCACCGACGCCGACCCGTCGTCCAGCAGAGGGAGCAGTGCCGCGGCGTCGGGGGTGGCGTCCATCCGGCGCAGCCCGGCCAGGGCTGCGGCCCGTACCGTACCGACGGGATGGTCCAGCAGCTCGCTCAGCAGCGGGGCGTCGGCGCGCGGCGCGCACTCGGAGAAGCCGGTGACCGCATGACGGCTCACCTGCTCCGGCTCCACGAGGAGCTCGAGGTGGTGCGCGTAAGGGTCGCCGCCGTCCTGGCGCAGCAGCCAGCGCGCGCAGGCCCGTACGAGAGCGGAGCGGTCGGCGAGGTGCCGGGAGGCCTCCGCCGCCCGGCCGGCCCGGCGTAGGGCGGTGACCCCGGCGGCCCGGACCATCGGGACGCGCCCGCCGAGCAGGGTGTCGACCGCCTCGTCGACCGCCTCGTCGACCGCCTCGCCGTCCGGCCCGTCGGCGGCCATCGCCGCCAGGGCGGCGTCGGTCCACGTCCGGCACGTCGGCGCGTCGTGCTCCGAGGCGGCCCGCCGGGCGAGCTCGCGTACGCCGAGCCGCCCGTCGGCGACGGTGAGGCGGGCGGCGAACCGCCGGGTCGGCAGGTCCGCCGTCCTGCCCAGGTGGTCCAGGATGCGGGCGCGCTGCTCTGCGGTAAGCGAGCTCCAGCTCCACGTGGTGGAGGGCCGCCCGGGGCGCCACCACGCGGCGAGGAGGGAGTACCGGCCGCTCAGGGCCGCCTCCAGCTGCTCCACCGCCCAGGCGCCGTGCTCGCGCCGACCCAGTCGCAGGGCGAGCGGCACGAGGGTGATGAGCATGTTCTCGGGGTCTACGGCCACGATCCTGCCGAGCACCCGCCGGGCGCGCTCCCGTACGGCCGGGGCCCAGTCGGCGCACCGGATCAGGACGAGCAGGAGCGGCGGGTTCCGCCACGCTGCGAGCGCGGACGCGCGGATCCGCCCGTCGGGGTCGCACAGCCGTGCCTCCAGCCCGTTGCTGCGCAGGGGCTCGTACGGGCGGGAGGCCAGCCGCCGCGCCTCCTCGTCGAAGGCGATCCAGGCGTCCGGCCGGTGCCAGAGGAGCCTGTCGGTGGACACGTAGGTGACCGGGCGCCGCAGCAGCACCCGCGCCGCGTCGGAACCGTCGGCGTCCGGCCGCCGCAGCAGCGCGAGCGCCGCGTCGTGCCCCTGTGCGACGTCCTGCCGTATGAGCCGCATGTGCCCTCCCCCGAATCGACGTGCCCGCTGATCGTAGGGGGCCGTCCACGGATCCCGCGCCTGATATCCGGGCTGGTCAGGGGTGCGACGACGGACTCGATTGACGAAACATACGGAGTACTGCATAGTTATGCCTACGAGGATGCACCGTGTAAGGAGAAACCCGTGACCGAGCGCGTCGTACTCGCCTACTCAGGCGGTCTGGACACCTCCGTCGCCATCGGCTGGATCGCCGAGGAGACGGGCGCAGAGGTCATCGCCGTCGCCGTGGACGTCGGCCAGGGCGGCGAGGACCTGGACGTCATCCGCAAGCGCGCGCTCGCCTGCGGTGCCGTCGAGGCCGAGGTCGCGGACGCCAAGGACGAATTCGCCGAGGAGTACTGCCTCCCGGCGATCAAGGCCAACGCCCTCTACATGGACCGCTACCCGCTGGTCTCGGCGCTCTCCCGGCCGGCCATCGTCAAGCACCTGGTCGCCGCCGCCCGCAAGCACGGCGCCTCGACCGTCGCCCACGGCTGCACCGGCAAGGGCAACGACCAGGTCCGCTTCGAAGCCGGCATCGCCGCCCTGGGCCCGGACCTGACGTGCATGGCCCCGGTCCGTGACTACGCCATGACGCGGGACAGGGCCATCGCCTTCTGCGAGGCGAAGGACCTCCCGATCGCGACCACCCGGAAGTCCCCGTACTCCATCGACCAGAACGTCTTCGGGCGCGCCGTCGAGACCGGCTTCCTCGAGGACATCTGGAACGCACCGATCGAGGACGTCTACGCGTACACGGCCGACCCGGCCGAGCCGCGCGAAGCCGACGAGGTCGTCATCTCCTTCGAGGCGGGCGTCCCGGTCGCCGTCGACGGCAGGCCCGTCACCGTGCTCCAGGCGATCCGGCAGCTCAACGAGCGGGCCGGCGCCCAGGGCATCGGCCGGATCGACATCGTCGAGGACCGCCTCGTGGGCATCAAGTCCCGTGAGGTGTACGAGGCTCCCGGCGCGATCGCGCTGATCACGGCGCACCAGGAGCTGGAGAACGTCACCGTCGAGCGCGAACTGGCCCGCTACAAGCGGCAGGTCGAGCAGCGCTGGGGCGAGCTGGTCTACGACGGCCTGTGGTTCTCTCCGCTCAAGCGGGCCCTGGACGGCTTCATCGACGAGGCCAACCAGCACGTCACCGGTGACATCCGGATGACCCTGCACGGCGGCCGAGCCGTCGTCACCGGCCGCAAGTCGGACGAGTCGCTGTACGACTTCAACCTCGCGACCTACGACTCGGGCGACACCTTCGACCAGTCCAAGGCGCAGGGGTTCATCGAGATCTTCGGCCTCTCGTCGAAGATCGCGGCGCGCCGCGACCTCGCCTGACGGCACAGCAGCACGAGCAGTACCCGGCTGCCTCCCCGTTTCCTCCGCGGCGGGGAGGCAGTTTCACATCCGAAGCCATGTGCGCATCCAAAGCCATGCAAATGCAGTCTTGAGGAGCAGTAGCTGTGAGCAGCAACAACGGTGGTGACGTCCGGCTCTGGGGCGGCCGGTTCGCCGACGGCCCGGCCGAGGCCCTCGCCAAGCTGTCCGCGTCGGTCCACTTCGACTGGCGCCTCGCGCCGTACGACATCGCCGGATCCCGCGCCCACGCCCGGGTCCTAGCCAAGGCGGGCCTGCTCACGGCGGACGAGCTCGACCGCATGATCGCGGGCCTCGACGATCTCGAAGCCGACGTCGCCGACGGCTCCTTCACCGGCACCATCGCCGACGAGGACGTGCACACCGCCCTGGAGCGGGGCCTGCTGGAGCGGCTCGGCGCCGACCTCGGCGGCAAGCTCCGCGCCGGCCGGTCCCGCAACGACCAGGTGGCCACCCTCTTCCGGATGTACCTGCGCGACCACGCCCGGATCGTCGGCGGCCTGATCGCGGACCTCCAGGACGCGCTGGTCGGCCTCGCCGAGACGCACCACGACGTGGCCATGCCCGGCCGGACCCACCTCCAGCACGCGCAGCCGGTGCTCTTCGCGCACCACGTACTGGCCCACGTGCAGTCGCTGTCCCGGGACGCGGAGCGGCTGCGGCAGTGGGACACCCGGACCGCGGTCTCCCCGTACGGCTCGGGCGCCCTGGCCGGCTCCTCGCTGGGGCTGGACCCGGAGGCGGTCGCCGCCGACCTGGGCTTCGAGCGCGGCTCGGTCGGCAACTCGATCGACGGCACGGCCTCCCGCGACTTCGTCGCCGAGTTCGCCTTCATCACCGCGATGATCGGGATCAACCTGTCCCGGATCGCGGAGGAGATCATCATCTGGAACACGAAGGAGTTCTCCTTCGTGACCCTGCACGACGCCTTCTCGACCGGGTCGTCGATCATGCCGCAGAAGAAGAACCCCGACATCGCGGAGCTGGCGCGCGGCAAGTCGGGCCGGCTCATCGGCAACCTGACGGGCCTGCTGGCCACCCTCAAGGCGCTGCCGCTCGCGTACAACCGCGACCTCCAGGAGGACAAGGAGCCGGTCTTCGACTCCTGCGACACCCTCGAGGTCCTGCTCCCGGCCTTCACCGGGATGATGGCCACCCTCACGGTCAACCGGGAGCGGATGGAGGAGCTCGCCCCGGCCGGGTTCTCGCTCGCCACGGACATCGCGGAGTGGCTGGTCAAGCAGGGCGTGCCGTTCCGGGTGGCGCACGAGGTGGCCGGCGAGTGCGTGAAGGAGTGCGAGGCGCTCGGGATCGAGCTGGACGAGCTCACCGACGAGCAGTTCGCGAAGATCTCCGAGCACCTGACCCCGGAGGTCCGTACGGTCCTCAACGTGCCCGGCGCCCTCGCCTCCCGCAACGGCCGCGGCGGCACCGCCCCCTCGGCGGTCGCCAAGCAGCTCGCGGAGCTGAAGGCCGACCTGGTCATCCAGCACGCCTGGGCGACCCACAAGCAGTAGCCGAACGGCACTGCCCCCTTGCCCCCGCGGCCATGCGGCCCGCACGCCCGAAGGCCCCCGGCCCGAAGGCCTGTACGTCCGCACGCCGCGGGATGCCCGGAGGGGCGGTCGGAGCCCTGTGCCCCGACCGCCCCTCCGTCGTGTCCGACGCCGCACGCCCGCGCCTTCAGCGCACCGGGTGCTCCGGCTCGTAGTTGGTCAGGACACAGCCCTCGACCTGGGACTTCTCCAACCGGTACCCGGAAGGGGCGGAGAAGCCGGGCACGCAGTTCAAGTACAGGAACTGCAGCTGGTACAGGCCGAACCGGGACGACGGGTTGTTGGTCTCGACCGCGATGTTCTCCCCGACGAGCAGCATGCTCACGGTCGCCTTCAGCTCGCCGTCGTCCTTCAGATCGGCCTGCTGGGCGGCCTTCGCCTTGGTCTGGAGCTTCTTCATGTCCCCGACGGTGTCGAGCCAGCTCAGGTTGACGGCGCGCTGCGCCCCCGCGGGCTGACCGCACAGCGCGCGGCCGGTGATCCCCCAGTCCAGCGCGTTCCCCTTCACCGCGGGCTGGTAGTCGATGGACTGGACGGCGACCGCGTCGGGGTCCGTGGAGAAGTGCTTCTCGCAGTCCAGGCTGTTGCCCACGAGCTTGCGCAGTTCGGCGATGCTGCCGGCGCGGGCGAGCCCGAGGCTGCCGGTCTTCGGCTGGCCGAGCTTCTCGCCGCCACCGCCCGCCGGGTCCTGGGGGGTCTCGAAGTTCGGGCTGCCCGTGCCGTCCTCGGTGGCGAAGAAGTCGGTGAGGCCACAGCCCTCCACCAGGGGCTTCTCATGCTTGTACCCCTCGGGCGCGCGGCCGCCGGGGTTGCAGACCAGGACGCGCATGTTCCCCTTGAGCAGGGCCATGGCGCTCTTCGGCTTGGTGGGGAAGGCGACGAAGCCCTTGCCGATCAGGACGTTGCTGAAGAGCCCGTAGGCCCCGTCACCCCCGGCGATCTTGTCCATGACGTACTGCTGGTAGCCCGCCTGGAACGCCTTCATGTCCTTGGGGACGGCGATGGCGATGTTGCCCTGCTCGCGCCCGTCGCGGCAGACGCCGACCTCGGTGACCGACCACTGCCCGACCTTGGGGAAGTCGCCGCTCGGCAGCCTCGGGTCGTCGGGCTCCGTGCCCAGGTCCTCGCAGCCGGTGAACTGGCGCATGTACTGCTGCGCCCCGGCGAGCGAGCCCGCGGCGGCGGCGCCGGCAGCCGCGGAGGAGGCGGGCGCGCCGGGTGGGGACGCCTGGCCGTCCGCCTTGCAGGCGGGGAGGGCGGCGAGACAGGTGAGGGCGGCGGTCGTGGCGAGGATCCGCTTGATGCGCATGGGTCGCTTTCGTCGGAAGGCAAGATCGCGGGGGGTGGCATGCGCATGCTAGATCGGGCGAGTGAGCGTGATCAAAACCGCGGCCCGGCCCCGGTCCGCCCCCGGCCCTTCACGCCGCCCATTCGGCGAGCCGCTCGAAGTCCCCCCGGACCAGGCCGATCCGCTCGTCGATGCGCATCAGCAGCGCCCGCGCCGGGTGGCGCTGCTCCACGAACTCCCGGTCCATGGCCGTGATGTCGTCGTCGATCCACGCGAACTCCCGCCCGCCCGCGTACTCCAGGACGTACTGCGTCTTCCAGAAGGTGCCGTGCGGAGCCCGGCCGTGCATCTGCGGCCAGTCGATGGAGGGGAGTCGGGGCAGGCCCAGGGGCGGGCCTATCCAGTCGTTCGCCTCGTCCTTCCAGGTGGTGGCCCAGACCAGCTCGTACGAACGCGCCAGCGCGAGCAGCTCCGCGCCGTGGGCGTGGTTCAGCCAGACCCGCAGGGGCCGGCGGCTCTCCGCCTCGGTCCAGCCGGTCGGGCGCATCCGGTGGGTGGAATACCCCTCCGGGCGGCGCTGGGCCTGGGCCGCGTAGGGGTTCAGGGGGCCGTCCACGTCGATCAGCAGCAAGGGCTTGGGTGTCATGCCGGCAGCCTTCCGGTCGGGGTGGCCCGGGGCACCCCATTTATGAATGAGACGTGAACGTCTCATTCGGGGTATGCTTGTCTCATGGCCATGGACCGTGACCAGGTGCTCCGCGACGCCGCAGCCCTGCTCTCCCGCAAATCGACCGCCACGATGGACGAGGTCGCCCGCGCCGCAGGCATCGGGCGCGCGACCCTCCACCGGCACTTCGCCGGGCGCGACGCCCTCGTACGGGCCCTCGAGGAACTCGGCATCCGCCAGTTCGAGACGGCCTTCGACAACGCCCGCCTGAACGAGGGCACGGCGGTCGAGGCGCTGCGCCGGCTGGTCGCCGAGGCCGAGCGCGACGCCCAGCTGCTGGCCTTCCTCGTCACCGAGAACCAGCTCTTCGAGGGCGACCAGGTCAACGAGGGATGGGCCCGGCTCGACGCCCGCGTCAGCGCGCTCTTCCGGCGCGGCCAGGAGGAGGGCGACATCCGGATCGACCTGAGCCCCGCCTGGCTCACCGAGGCCCTCTACGGCCTCATCGGCACCTGCGCCTGGGCCGTCATGGACGGCCGGGTCGCCGCGAAGGACTTCCAGTACATGATCATCGAGCTGCTGCTCGGTGGCGCACGACGGAGTGTGGAGAAATGAGCCGCATGGAACAGCTGACCCAGGAGAAGGGGACGGAGGCGATCACGGGCCGGGGGAGCAGGGGGCGCTGGCTGGCGCTCTCCGTGCTCGTCCTGGCCGTTCTGCTGGTCGCGGTGGACGCCACCGTACTCGGTCTCGCCACGCCCTCCCTCAGCGAGGACCTCAAGCCGTCCGGCACCCAGCTGCTGTGGATCGGCGACATCTACTCGTTCGTCATCGCCGGCCTGCTCGTCTCCATGGGCTCCCTCGGCGACCGCATAGGCCGCAAGAAGCTGCTCCTGGTCGGCGCGACCGCCTTCGGCGCCGTGTCCGTCCTCAACGCCTACGCCACCAGCCCCGAGATGATGATCGTCGCCCGGGCCCTGCTCGGCGTGGCCGGCGCGACGCTGATGCCGTCCACCCTCGCGCTGATCCGGAACATCTTCCACGACCCCAAGGAGCGCAGCCTCGCCATCGGCATCTGGGGCGCCACCGCCTCGGCCGGCGCGGCCATCGGGCCCGTCGTCGGCGGAGCCCTGCTCCAGCACTTCTGGTGGGGCTCGGTCTTCCTCATCAACCTGCCCGTGATGATCGCCCTGGTCCTCGTCGGCATCAAGCTGCTGCCCGAGTCCAAGAACCCGGTCGCCGGACCCTGGGACCTGGTCAGCGTCGCCCTCTCGCTGGTCGGCGTCATCGGTGTCGTCTACGCCGTCAAGGAAGTCGCCACCCACGGAGTCACCTGGGCCGTCGGGGCCGCCGCCGCCATCGGCGCCGCATGCCTGTACGCCTTCGTCCGCCGCCAGTTCAGCCTGCCGTCGCCGCTCCTCGACATGCGGCTCTTCAGGCACCGCGGCTTCTCCGGTGCGGTCCTGGCCGACCTGCTGACCGTCTTCGGCCTCTCCGGCCTCGTCTTCTTCCTCTCCCAGTTCCTCCAGCTCGTCCAGGGCCGCGACCCCCTGGAGGCGGGCCTGGCCGAACTGCCCGCCGCCATCGGCGCGGTGGTCACCGGCCTGATCGCCGGCCGGTATGCCCGCCGCTACTCGGTACGGTCGATCGTGACCGGCGGCCTCGCCGCCATCGGACTCGCGCTCGGCGCGCTGACGCTGGTCCACAAGGAGAGCGGCTACCCGCTGCTCGGCGCGGCCCTGCTGGTCGTCGGCCTCGGCGCCGGCTTCTCCTTCACCGTCACCGCCGACGTGATCCTCTCCAGCGTCCCCAAGGAGCAGGCGGGTTCGGCCTCCGCCGTCTCCGAGACCGCGTACGAACTCGGCGCGGCCCTCGGCATCGCCCTGCTCGGCTCCATCGTCACGGGCGTCTACCAGGGCTTCACCGCCCCGGCCTCGGTCTCCGGACCGGTCGCCGACGCCGCGCACGAATCGCTGGGCGGCGCGGTCGAGGCGGCCAAGGCCGTGGACCCCGCGACCGCGCAGACCATGGTCACCGCGGCCCAAGAGGCCTTCGTGGACGGCCTGCGGCTCGCCTCCGGCGTGGGCGCGGCCGTGCTGCTGGCCACCGCGGTGGCGGCCTGGTTCCTGCTCAAGGGGCAGAAACTCCAGGACGGCATCGCGCACTGACCGCCCCAAGGGCTGGTGTCCTGCACAGAGTTGACACTCCGTTGACGCGCAGGACACCATCCCCGCGATGGAGATCAACGAGCTGACCCCGGCGGAACGCCGCGTATGGGACGCCTTTCCGCACGGCGAGGGCGTCGATTTCCGGGAAGAGCCCGGCGACAGTTCCGTCGACGGGGCCGGCTGGGGACCGGAGCGCACCGTCCGCGCCGAAGTGCTCCGCGCCCTCCTGCTCGGCGCGGGCCGGGCGGAGGAAGGGCACGTCGCCGGGATCAAGCTCAAAGGGGCCAGGATCGTCGGCAAACTCGACCTCAGGTACGCCGTCGTCGACCACGCCATCCGGCTGCGGGACTGCTGGTTCGAGCGCAAACCCCTCCTGTACGGCGCCCAGCTGAAGGCGCTCGTCCTCGGCTACTCGACGCTGCCCGGCATGACCGCCGCCAACTTGCGCGTGGATTTGGTCCTGCGGCTCTCCTGCTGCCGGATCACCGGCCCCGTACGCCTCCAGGGCGCACGGATCTCCGGCGGGCTCTTCCTCCAGGGAGCCGTGATCGGGCCGGTCCCCGACGAGGAGGCGGGCGAAGCCGCGCTCCAGCTCAACCACGCCGAGATCGGCACCGACATCATCGCCAACGACCTGACAGTGCACGGCCAACTGCGGCTCAACGGCGCCACCGTGGGCGGACAGGTCCAGCTCGACGGCGCCCGCCTGCTCGCCCCCGGCGGCATCGCCCTGCACGCCGAGACGCTGAGCGTGGGCACCGACCTGCGCGCGCACCGGCTGCACGCCCGCGGCATGGTCAACCTCACCGGCTCCCGCATACCCGGCCAGGCCAACCTCACCCGTGCCGACCTCGGCAACCCCGGCAGGACCGCCCTGCGCGCCTCCAGCTGCGCCATAGGCGAGATGTGGCTGCGCAGGTGCCCCCCGGTCCAGGGCGAGGTGAACCTGCGGCGCTCCACCTTCGAACTCCTGCACATCGATCCGGACGTCTGGCCCGAGCGGATCGCGATCGACGGCCTGACCTACCGCACCCTCGCCCCCCACCTGTCGGCTGAGGAGCGGCTGCCCGCGCTGGAGCGGGAGGAGTCCGGGTACCTCCCTTACGCGTACGAGCAGCTCGCCGCCGCCTACCGCACGGCCGGCGACGAGGCCGCCGCCCGGACCGTACAGCTCGCCAAGCTGCGCCGGCACCGCCGCACCCTGCCCCGGCACGCCAGGCTCTGGGGGCTGCTCCAGGACGCCACCGTCGGCTACGGCTTCCGGCCGCTGCGCGCCGCGGGCTGGCTGCTGGCGCTGCTGCTTGTGGGCTCGATCGCATACAGCCTGCACGCGCCCCGGCCGCTGAAGGCGGGGGAGGCGCCGGACTTCAACGCCGTGTTCTACACGATCGACCTGATGCTGCCGATCATCGGCTTCGGCCAGGAGTCCGCGTACGCGCCGGCCGGCTGGTATCAGTGGCTGTCGTACGTGCTGATCGTGACCGGCTGGGTCCTCGCCACGACGACCGCGGCGGGCGTCAGCCGGTCACTGCAGCGGCAGTAGCCGGACGGCCGTCAGGCCGCCTTCGCCTTGGTGGCGTACATGTCCACGTACTCCTGGCCCGAGAGCCGCATGACCTCCGCCATCACCGAGTCGGTGACGGCGCGCAGCACGTAGCGGTCGCGGTCCATGCCCTCGTAGCGGGAGAACTCCATCGGCTCGCCGAAGCGGACGGTGACCCGGCCCGGGCGCGGCATGCCCGCGCCGCCCGGCTGGAGCTTGTCGGTGCCGATCATCGCGAAGGGGATCACGGGGGCGCCGGTCATCAGGGTCAGGCGGGCGATGCCGGTGCGGCCGCGGTAGAGGCGGCCGTCGGGGGAGCGGGTGCCCTCCGGGTAGATCCCGAAGATCTTGCCCTCCTCGAGGATCCGGCGGCCGGTCATCAGGGCGGCGACGCCGCCGTTCGCACCGTCACGGTCGACCGGGATCATGCCGGCGCCGGTGAAGAACCAGGCCATGGCGCGGCCCTTGATGCCCTTGCCCGTCACGTACTCGTCCTTGCCGATGAAGTGGACCGTACGGTCGCACAACAGCGGAAGGATCATGGAGTCGATGAAGGTGAGGTGGTTGCCCGCCAGGATCACCGGCCCGGTGCCCGGGATGTTCTCGATGCCCTCCACACGGGTGCGGAACATCATGCGCATGACCGGTCCGACAGTGGCTTTGATGAGCGATGTACGGAACAACGTGAGCCCTCCGGCATCGAAAAGCGGTTTCGCACCACACGGCGGTAGTGCAGGTGAGGACGATACTCGTGGGTCAGCTCCGAGTGCACATCGGGTTCACGAGGTGGATACGCAGTGTTGACGCACGTTTCCGCCATGTTCCCCGCGGGCCCACCCCCGCGCCACCGGCAGCTGCCTACGATCGCCACGCCGAATCGGGCCGCAGGAACCCGCAGACCCCGGGTGCCGCCGGCCTTCCATACGACGGGAGTGGCACACATGACGCAGGGTGGGGCAGCACGGCGCACGGTCCTGGGGGCGGCCGTCCTGGCGGCGGGCGGCGGCATGGCCGGACTCTCGGCGGGATCCGCCGCGGCGGCGCAGACGGCACGGACGGCACGGAGCGCTCAGGCGGCGGACACGGCCGAGACGGCCCTCGCGGCCGACGCGCGGCACGGCGGCGGCTACCGGGACCTCCCCGTCCCGCTGGTCATCGGCCACCGCGGCGCCTGCGGCTACCGGCCCGAGCACACCCTCGGGTCGTACCAGCTCGCCCTCGACCTGGGCGCGGACGTCGTCGAGCAGGACCTGGTGCCCACCAAGGACGGCCACCTGGTGTGCCGCCACGAGAACGAGATCGACGGCACCACCGATGTCGCCGACCACCCCGAGTTCGCATCCCGCCGTACGACCAAGTCGATCGACGGGGTCGCGGTCACGGGCTGGTTCACCGAGGACTTCACCCTCGCCGAGCTGAAGACCCTGCGGGCGAAGGAACGTATCCCCGCCGTCCGCCAGCGCAACACGCTCTACGACGGCCGGTGGGACGTGCCCACGTTCGAAGAGGTGCTGCGCTGGGCGGACCGCGAGGGCAAGCGGCGCGGCAAGCGCGTGTGGCTGCACGTCGAAACCAAGCACCCCACGTACTTCCGGTCCCTGGGCCTGGGCCTCGAGGAGCCGCTCGCCACGCTGCTGCGCCGATACGGCCGCGACGGCCGGAACGCTCCCCTCTTCCTCCAGTCCTTCGAGCCCTCCAGCATCCAGCGGCTCTCCAAGCTGGTTTCCGCGCCGCGCGTGGTCCTGCTGTCCGCTGCGGGAACCCGGCCGTGGGACTTCGAGCAGGCCAAGGACCCGCGGACGGTGACGGACCTGGTCAAGCCCGAGGGCCTGCAGTGGATCGCCGGATTCGCCCAGGGCATCGGCCCCACCATGGACCTGATCGTCCCGCGCGACGCCGCGGGGAAGCTGGGCACCCCGACCACGCTGGTCAAGGACGCCCACGCCCGCGGGCTGGTGCTGCACCCCTACACCGCGCGCAACGAGAACAGCTTCCTGCCGGCCGAGTACCGCAAGGGCACCGACCCGGCCGCCTACGGGGATGCCTTCGGCGCCTTCAAGACGTACTTCGAGCAGGGCATCGACGGGATCTTCACGGACAACGCGGACACCGGACTGCTCGCGGCGGAGGCCTTCCGCCCGGGCCGCGGCCGCTAGGGGGTGTCGTCAAAGTCCCGTCTGGCCGGCGGGGCCCGGCACGCGCGCTCGCCGCGTTGTCGTCGGTCGACGACGCGAGCGTCGCCTCCCTCCTCCGCCTTGCGATCACACGCACCAGACCCCGCCGGCCCCGCCCTCACGGGCGGACGACGCTACTTAGACGACACCCCCTAGAGGCGCCTTCCGGCGGCTTTCGGACAACGCCGGGCCGCCGCGCGTCAACAGATAAGCGGAACATCACGTACGGGTGGGCTGTGCCGGGCGGGGAAACCGCCGGGCACGGCCCGTGCGTCCCGGCCGGCATGGACCTGCTGAAGGACTCCGACCTCCTGAAGGAACTGGGCCCGCTGCTCTCCGCCGAGGCGGCCGCGGAAGCCCCGGGCACCGGCGTGGAAGCGGCCGATCTGGAACAAGCCGTCTGGGTCAGGCTGCTGGAACACGACCCCGCCCCCGCCGAGCCGGCCCGCTGGCTGCGCCGGGCGGTGCGCGCCGAAGCCCGTCTCGCCCGGCGCCGCGCCCGCCGCGAGATCCCGTACGGCGGCCGGCCGGGGAGCGCGGGCGCCGAACCCGAAGACGCCCTGCTGCACGGGGAGGAGAACCGCGCCCTCCGATCGGCGGTCGCCCGATTGCCCGGACGGTGTCCGGAGCTCATGAGGGCACTTCTTTCGCCCAGAGACCTCACCTACCGTGAAATCGCAGGAGAGTTGGGTATCTCACAAGGAAGTTTGGGACCCGTCCGTTCCCGATGCCTGGGATGTCTGCGCAGAATGCTCGCGTCAGAGGTTGCGGCCCCTCGCCTTCGGGGAAGGGAGCGGTAGACCAACGGGCTACCAGGTGAGCGGGAGGCATGCGCACATGGGCATGAGCGTGACCATTTCGGCGGCAGCTGCCGAGGACACTGAGCAGATCCTCAAACTGCAGTACCTGGCGTTCCAGCGCGAGGCCGAGCTGTACGGCAACTACCGCATCCAGCCGCTCACCCAGACCCTGGACTCCCTCAAGGCGGAGCTGGAGTCGGACACGGTACTGGTGGCCCGGCTCGGCGAAGAAGTGGTCGGCACGGTGCGCGGCAAGGTCGACGAGGACGGCACCGGCAAGATCGCCAAGCTGTGCGTCCACCCGCGCCTGCAGGGCCACGGCCTCGGCGCCCGGCTGCTGCGCGCCGTCGAGGAGGCCCTCGCGGGCCACGGCGACACCACCCGCTTCCGCCTGCACACCGGCCACAAGAGCGAGTCCAACCTGCGCCTCTACCGCAAGGCCGGTTACGTACAGGTCGGCGGCCGTACGGCTTCCGACGGCGTACGCCTGGTGATCCTGGAGAAGGAGGCCACCGACGCGGCCGACTTCGCGGTCAGCGCCTGACGCTCGGCCCCGAGCTCAGTGCTCAGCGCTTGGCGCGCAGCCAGAGCATCCCGGTGATCGGCAGGATCACCGGGATGAACAGGTAGCCCATCCCGAACTGCGACCACACCGTCGAGTCGGGGAAGGACTCGGGCCGCACCAGGGTCCAGGTGCCCACCACGAGGACCCCGGCCAGCTCGGCGGCGCAGCACGCGCGCGCCGCCCTGCGGGCCGTCTCCCCGCCGCGCACCAGCGAGTACGTGATGAAGCAGTAGACGAGTGCGGCCAGGCCGGTCAGCGTGTAGGGCAGCGGGGCCCGGTCGAACTCGGTGGAGATCTGGTAGACGGAGCGCGAGACCGCGCCGACCGTGATCACCCCGTAGAGCCAGACCAGCAGCAGCCCGGGCCCGGAGACCAGCCGCTCGCGCTCGGCGGGGGTGGCGGCCGTGTCGTCCATCTGCGTGTCAGGCACCGGGGGTTCCCCAAATGTCATAGAGGCGTACTTCGAGCACGGCGAGGACGAGCGCGCCCGCGGCCACCGTCACCGAACCCCACTTGGTCCGCTCGCTCAGCGAGAGCAGCCCGGCGGCCGGGACCGCGGCGAAGGCGCCCACCAGGTAGGCCACGAAGATCACCGTGCCCTCGTCGGGCTCGCCGCCCTGCACCAGCTTGACCACGCCGACCACCAGCTGGGCCAGGGCCAGCAGGGTCACCACGCCCATGCCGATGAAGTGCCAGTCCTTGGTCGGCTGGTCCCGCAAGGCGGCGTATCCGCACCAGGCGGCGAGGGCGAGTGCGGCCGCGCCGAGGGCGACGGTCAGGGCGTCGAGCATGCAGCGAGGGTATTACGGGCCGCCGGCCCGGCCGCGCGCACCCCTGCGGGCGGGGGCCTGCGCGGAACCCGTGGGTCGTGGCCTTGGCCACAGCGGAAGCTCCCGGCCGGCCAGTGGGCGCCACTGCGGGTGGGCTCCCGGGGCCGTGTCCGCCCAGGTCAGCCCAGCGACAGGGCCTTCGTCGCGGATGACCGGCCCTGACCGGTGCCGTCCGGAATGCGACCGGATTGCGTCCGCTATGCGGACACCGTTGATCGGTGAAGGGAGAGGTCTGCTTTACTGGGGCCCATGACCACGACGAGCAGCCGCACCCTTGCGACCGAGGCGACGATGACGCCCGGTGCTCGTTGTATGTGTCGAATGTGCGCCTTCTGAGGGCCCCTCTCCTTGCAGTCTCGCGCCCCGAAGCGAGACCGGCCGAGCCCTTCCGTACTGCCTCGCTGCAGCACCGGATCGCTCCTGCCCCGCGCACGCGTCGTCAGCGTCGTTTTCCGATGATCTGACCCGTATCGCGTCCCCAGTTCTTGCCCCGTGCCCGGCACCCGCTTGCGCCGCGCACTCGACAGCGACGGAATTCCTGTGATCACCACATCGGGCCTCACGAAGGTCTACCAGTCCCGTGGCCGCGAGGTCACCGCCCTGGACGGCGTCGATCTGCACGTCCGCGAGGGCGAGGTCTACGGAGTCATCGGCCAGAGCGGCGCCGGCAAGTCCTCCCTGATCCGCTGCGTGAACCTGCTCGAGCGCCCCACCACCGGAACCGTGACCGTCGACGGCGTCGACCTCACGGCCCTGGCCGGCCGCGGCCGCCGCGCCGGCAAGGAGCTCCGCGAGGCCCGCAGCCGCATCGGCATGGTCTTCCAGCACTTCAACCTGCTGTCCTCGCGCACCGTGCAGGGCAACATCGAACTGCCCCTGGAGATCCTCGGCGTCTCCGGCCGCGAGCGCTCCCGCAAGGCCCTCGAACTCCTCGACCTCGTCGGCCTCGCCGACAAGGCCAAGGCCTACCCCGGCCAGCTCTCCGGGGGCCAGAAGCAGCGCGTCGGCATCGCCCGCGCCCTGGCCGGCGACCCCAAGGTGCTGCTCTCCGACGAGGCCACCAGCGCCCTGGACCCCGAGACCACGCGCTCGATCCTCCAGCTGCTGCGCGACCTCAACCAGCAGCTCGGCCTGACCGTCCTGCTCATCACGCACGAGATGGACGTCGTCAAGACCGTCTGCGACTCGGCCGCCCTGATGAAGCGGGGCCGGATCATCGAGTCCGGCACCGTCGCCGAACTGCTCGCCACCCCCGGCTCCGAGCTCGCCGGCGAACTCTTCCCCGTCAGCGGCGCCGCCACCGGCCCCGACCGCACGGTCGTCGACGTCACCTTCCACGGCGACGCCGCCACCCAGCCGGTCATCTCCCAGCTGGCGCGGACGTACAACATCGACATCTCGATCCTCGGCGCCGCGATGGACACCGTCGCGGGCCGCCAGATCGGCCGCATGCGCATCGAGCTGCCCGGCCGCTACGAGGACAACGTCGTGCCCGTCGGCTTCCTGCGCGAGCAGGGCCTGCAGGTCGAG
The DNA here is from genome assembly GCF_055570595.1 of Streptomyces sp. NPDC031132. Lineage (NCBI taxonomy): Bacteria > Bacillati > Actinomycetota > Actinomycetes > Kitasatosporales > Streptomycetaceae > Streptomyces > Streptomyces sp. NPDC031132. The sequence continues at coordinate 33,810 of NZ_JBVIGX010000010.1, read as the reverse complement.
GTCGTCACCGACGACGTCGAAAACACAGAAGACGCCGACGCCGAGCTCGCCCAGCTCGTCAAGGATGGTGCCCAGTGACCTGGTCCGAGATGCAGCCCCTGCTCACCCAGGGCACGTACGACACCCTCTACATGGTGCTCTGGTCCACCCTGGTGACCGTCCTCGGCGGACTGCCCGTCGGCATCCTGCTCGTCCTCACCGACAAGGGCGGCCTCCTGCAGAACCGGCCGCTCAACAAGGTCCTCGGCGTGATCGTGAACATAAGCCGCTCGCTGCCGTTCATCATCCTGCTGATCGCCCTGATCCCGGTCACCACCGCAGTCGTCGGCACCTTCATCGGCCCCACCGCCATGATCGTCCCGCTCGCCATCGGCGCCATCCCCTTCTTCGCCCGCCTCGTCGAGACGGCCGTCCGCGAGGTGGACCACGGCCTGATCGAGGCCGTCGAATCCATGGGCGGCGGCGTCCCCACCCTCGTCGGCAAGGTGCTCCTCCCGCAGGCCCTGCCCTCGCTGGTGGCCGCCGTCACCACCACCCTGATCACCCTGATCGGCTACTCCGCCATGGCCGGCGCGGTCGGCGGCGAAGGACTCGGCTCCAAGGCCATCACCTACGGCTTCCAGCGCTTCGAGACCGGCTTCATGCTCGCCACCGTCGTGGTCCTGGTCGCCATCGTCACGGTGATCCAGCTGATCGGCGACGGCGCGGTCCGCCTCCTCGCCCGCCGCGGCCGAACGGCCTGAACGGCGCGGGCCACCACAGACTTCTCCACCCCAGAAAGCCCGCACTTGTCGTGCTCGGGCCGCCACCACCCGCAAGAACCGCGCACGACCTGCGCACTTGCACCGCAATGAAAGGCACTCTTCGTGCGTAAGAACATCAAGGTCACCGCCCTCACCGCCGCCTCCGCCGCGCTCGCCCTCGGCCTCACCGCCTGCGGCAGCTCCTCGGACCCGTCCTCCACCAAGGCCGACGGCGGCAAGGTCGACGAGAGCAAGCCGCTCGTCATCGCGGCCTCCCCGAGCCCGCACGCCGACATCCTGAACTTCGTCAAGGACAAGCTCGCGGCGAAGGAGGGCCTCAAGCTGGAGGTGAAGGAGTTCACGGACTACGTGCTCCCCAACACCGCCACCGAGCAGGGCCAGGTCGACGGCAACTACTTCCAGCACAAGCCGTACCTCGACGACTTCAACAAGAAGAACGGCACCCACATCGTGCCCGTCGTGAACGTGCACCTGGAGCCCCTCGGCCTCTACTCCAAGAAGGTCAAGGCCCTCGCCGACATCAAGGCCGGCCAGACCATCGCCGTCCCCAACGACACCACCAACGAGGGCCGCGCGCTCCAGCTGCTCGCCGCGAACAACCTGATCACCCTCAAGGAAGGCGTCGGCACCAGCGCCAAGCTGTCCGACATCACCGACAAGAAGGGCCTGGAGTTCAAGGAGCTGGAGGCCGCCACGGTCCCGCGCGCCCTGAACGACGTGGACGCCGCGGTCGTCAACGGCAACTACGCCCTCGAGGCCAAGCTCTCGCCCGCCAAGGACGCGCTGGTCCTGGAGAAGGCCGAGGGCAACCCGTACGCCAACTTCCTCGCGGTGAAGGCCGGCAACGAGAAGGACCCGCGGATCGAGAAGCTCGCGAAGCTCCTCAACTCCGACGAGGTCAAGAAGTTCATCGAGGACAAGTACCAGGGCTCGGTCGTCCCCGCCTTCGGCGCCCCGAAGGCCTGATCGTCCCCGCCGTCCGGCCCCGTACGCCCCCGGTGGGTGTGCGGGGCCGAGCGCTGCCCGTTTCCGGGCAACCCGGCCGCCACATCCCGCTGTCGATGCTGCATGCTGTGCCTACGACCCGCACAAACGGTCCAGCAACGGCATGGAGCTGCGCATGACTACCACCTTCCCGGACGTCACCATCAGCACGGACCGGCTGGTGCTGCGCCCCTTCGACGGGGAGGACGTCACGGCGCTCGCCGAGATGATGAACGACGAGCACGTCACCGCCTGGACGTCCGTACCGCACCCCTACACCCACGCCGATGCAGACGCCTGGGCCACCCGGGAGTCCCACGCGGAGCGCACCGAGGGCAGGGGCATCGTCTTCGCCGTCGCCGAGTTCCTCACCCAGCGCCTCGTCGGCATCGTGCACCTGCAGAACACCAACTGGCGCACCCGCAGCGCCGAGGTCGGCTACGTCACCGCCCCCTGGGCCCGCGGCGAGGGCTACGCCAGCGAGTCCGTACTCGCCGTCGCCCAGTGGCTCTTCCGCGACCAGGGCTTCGAGCGCCTCGAACTGCGCACCGCCGCCGACAACACCGCCTCGCAGCAGGTCGCCCAGAAGATCGGCTGCATCAGCGAAGGCGTCCTGCGCAACGCATGGATAGTGCGCACCCAGAACCCCGACGGCTCCTGGGCCGACACCCGCACCGACCTCATCGTCTGGAGCCTGCTCCCCGAGGACATCGAGGACATCGCGGACCCGGACGGTTACCAGGGCTACAACAGCCACGACGACTACGGATACGGCCGCGGCGCACAGGCGGGCGCGAGCGGCTACTCCGTCGGCGCCGACTGGAGCTGACCCGATGACCGGGTAGTCTCACCGTGCCCGCCCCTGCCGGCGAAACCTCCCCCGCCCCCACCCCAGGAGACTGACGACGATGGCCGACCGGGTCACGGTGATCGGCTGGGACGGCTCGCCCCTGACCGCGGCCGCCCGGTCCGCGCTCTCCGCAGCCACCCTCGTGGCCGGCGCCGCGCACCACCTCGCACTCCCCGAGGTCCCGCCCACCGCCGAACGCATCCGCCTGGGCAGCCTCGGCCTCGCCGCCCGCCGCATCGCCGGCCACCGCGGCACCGCCGTCGTCTTCGCCGACGGGGACCCCGGCTTCTTCGGTGCCGTACGCACCCTGCGCGCCCCGGAGCACGGCCTCGAGGTCGAGGTCGTCCCCGCCGTGTCCTCCGTCGCCGCCGCCTTCGCCCGCGCCGGCATGCCGTGGGACGACGCCCAGGTCGTCGTCGCCCACCCGCGGACCCTGCGCCGCGCCGTCAACGTCTGCCGCGCCCACGCCAAGGTCGCCGTCCTCACCTCGCCCGGCGCAGGTCCCGCCGAACTCGCCCTCCTGCTCGGCGGGGTCCACCGCACCTTCGTCATCTGCGAGGAGCTCGGCACCTCCAAGGAACAGGTGACCGTCCTGACCTCCGACCGGGCCGCCGACCACAGCTGGCGCGACCCCAACGTCGTCATCGTCATCGGCGGACAGGCCTCCTCCCCTTCCTCCTCCGCCACCGCCGAACCGGCATGGCTGCTCGGCCAGAGCGCCGCGCAGACCGGCGCCCGGGGCTGGGCCCGCCCCCTGGCCGGCGCCGGGGAAGGCGAGTCGGCCCAGCTGCGCGCCGCCCAGCTCGCCCGCCTCGGCCCGCGCACCGGGGACCTCGTCTGGGACATCGGCACCGGCTCCGGCGCCTTCGCCGTGGAGGCCGCCGCGTTCGGCGCCGCAGTCATCGCGGTGGACGCCGACCCGCGCGCCTGCGAACGCGCAACTGCCGCCGCCCGCAAGCGGGGAGTGCAGCTCCACGTCGTCGCCGGCCGCGCGCCGCACGTACTGGAAGACCTCCCCGAACCCGACGTCGTCCGCATCGGCGGCGGGGGAGCCGAGGCCGCCCGGGCCGTCGCCGACCGCCGCCCCGAACGGATCGTCAGCCACGCCTCCACCCGCGACGAGGCGGAGGCGATCGGCCGCGCGCTCACCGAGGGCGGCTACGCCGTCGAGTGCGCCCTCCTCCAGTCCGTGGGCCTGGACACGCGTACGTGGGGTGAACAGGACCGTTCCGTCGTGTTCCTCCTGGCAGCCGAACGCCCCGCGAACCGTTAGGAGGTGTCCGGGGGACCCCGGCCGGGCCCGGCCCCGATCCCCCGGACACCCCCTGGCCCACTGCCCGCGGTAGGCTGGCCGATCGTCGTACCGCCCTGCTGTGTCCGGGGGTGACGGCACCGCCCGATGCGCGACGTGGCGCAGTCCACAGCGGACCATGGCAGTTATGGCTGCCGTGGTGGCTAACGGGCGCGACAATGCTTACTGGTTGTCGCGCAGGGCGTGCGAGACGGAACGCATCGCACGGCAACCCCGCACGGCAACGCCGCCCGGCGGCCTCGTGGGCGACCGGGCGATCGAAGAGGCACAATCGATGGGCGAGGGGTACGCATGACTGACACCGGCCAGGTACCGGGCGAGGGTCTCCCGGACAACGCGGGCATGGTGGATCAGCAGGGCATTCCCGCTCCGGTCCAGAACCCGGGCCCCGTCCCCGCTCCCGTCCAGGGCGGCTACGCCTTCCAGGACCTCGTGGACAACCCGGCCGAGCCGGAGGACGAGGAACTGCTGCTGATGCCGAGCGGCCAGGGTGCGTGGAGCGACCCGCAGGTCGTCCCCCCGGCGCCGGCCTTCCCCGTCGAAACCTCGTACGGCGACGCGCCCTACGCCGAGTACCCCGAAGCGCCGGCCGCGTACGCGGAGCCCGCCTTCCCCGCACAGCCCGCGTTCCCGGACCCCGCCTACGGCGACCCCTCGTACGGCGAGGTCTCGTACAGCGCGGGTGCGCACGAGGCCGGCGGCCGTGACTCCGGCGCGCTCGACCTCGGCGGCCTCGTGGTCCCGCCGCAGGCAGCCGCCCCGGTGGCCCCTGCCGCGCCCGTGGCCCAGGCCATGCCCGCCCGTCGGCCGCTGCACATGGGTCCGCCCGTGCCCGAGGCCACCGGCGGAGTCGTACGCTCGCTCGCCGACCGGGGGCCCGCGGCGGCTCCCGTGGCTGCCGCGGCGCCCGTCGCGCCCGTCGCGCCCGTCGCCGCTGCCGTGAGTGCCCCCGCGGCGCCGATTCCGGTGCAGGTGGCCGGTCCGCCGACCATCGGCCCCGAGTACCTGGACGTCCCGCGTCCCGAGGCCGCCGCCGTACCGGCCGCGCCGCAGCCGGGCGAGACCCCGCCGCAGGCCGGTGAGCCGTGGACGGCGGAGCCGGCGCCCGTGGCGGCTCCGGAGCCTGTTCTGGCCGCCGAGCCCGTTCTGGCTGCCGAGCCCGCGGTGGCGCCGGCGCCCGTGGTGGCCGCCGAGCCGGTCGTGGCCCCTGAGCCCGTCGTGGCGCCCGAGCCGGTCGTGGCGCCGGAGCCCCTCGTGGCACCCGTGGCCGCCGAAGTACCCGAGGCCCCGGAAGCCCCTCAGCCGGAGCCGGTCGCCGTTCCGGAGCCCGCACCGGTCGTCGAGGCCGCGCCGGAGCCCGTCGCCGAGACGCCGGTGCCCGCCGGCGCGGAGCCCGTCGAGGCCCCGGTGGCGCCCGCCGCCGCGCCGGAGCCGGCGCCGGTCGCGGCCGAGGCCGCGCCCGTGGACGTACCCGTGGCGGACGCAGCCGCGGTCGAGCCGCCGGCCGCCGCGCCGGAGCCCGAGGCCCTGCCTGCAGAAACGGTTCAGGCACCCGAGGCCGTCGAGCCCGCCGCCGAGGAGCCCGCCGCCGAGGAGCCCGTCGCCGTGGAGCCGGCCGCTCCCGAGGCGCTTGCGGCCCCCGTCGCGCCGGAAGCCGTACCGGAGCTCGCTCCCGAGGCCGTCGCGCCGGTGGAGCCCGAAGCCGCACCCGAGCCGGCCCCCCAGCCGGTCGCCGAGCCGGAGGCCGAGGCAGCCGCCGAGCCCGTGGCCGAGGCCGAGCCCGAGCCCGTCGTGGAGCCGTCCGCCGGCGAAGCGGCCCCCGCGTACACCGACGCCGAGCGCGAGGCCGTCCTGCGCGTCATGCGCGAACGCCGCGACATCCGCAACGGCTTCCGCACCGACCCGATCCCGCACGAGGTGCTGCTGCGCGTCCTGGAGGCCGCGCACCACGCGCCCAGTGTGGGCCACTCCCAGCCCTGGGACTTCGTCGTCATCCGCTCGGCCGAGACCCGCCGCTCGATGCACGAGCTCGCCCAGCGCCAGCGCGAGGCCTACGCGAAGTCGCTGCCCAAGGGCCGGGCGAAGCAGTTCAAGCAACTCAAGATCGAGGCCATCCTCGACACCCCCGTGAACATCGTCGTCACCGCCGACCCCACCCGCGGCGGCCGCCACACCCTCGGCCGGCACACCCAGCCGCAGATGGCCCCCTACTCCTCGGCCCTCGCCGTCGAGAACCTCTGGCTCGCCGCGCGCGCCGAGGGCCTCGGCGTCGGCTGGGTCAGCTTCTTCGACGAGCGCGAAATGGTCCGCGAACTCGGCCTGCCGGAGCACCTCGAGGTCGTCGCGTACCTGTGCGTCGGCTACGTCGACGAGTTCCCGGAGGAGCCCGAGCTGGCGCAGGCCGGCTGGTCGCAGCGCCGGCCGCTGGCCTGGGTCGTGCACGAGGAGACGTACGGCCGCCGCGCGCTGCCCGGCGCGGAGCCGCACGACCTGCTCTCGGAGACGGTCGCCAGCATCCGCCCGCTCGACGCGAAGGCGCTGGGCGAGGCCTGGGAGCGGCAGAAGCGCATGACCAAGCCCGCCGGGGCCCTGGGCATGCTCGAGATCATCTCCGCCCAGCTGTCCGGCCTTTCCCGGGTCTGCCCGCCGCCGATCCCGGAGCCGGCCGCGGTCGCGATCTTCGCGGGCGACCACGGGGTCCACGCCCAGGGCGTCACCCCGTGGCCCCAGGAGGTCACCACGCAGATGGTCGCCAACTTCCTGGGCGGCGGCGCGGTCTGCAACGCGTTCGCGAACCAGGTGGGCGCCGAGGTCTGCGTCATCGACGTCGGTGTCGCGGGCGACCTCCCCGCCACCCCGGGCCTGCTCCCGCGCAAGGTCCGCCCGGGTACGGCCGACCTCTCCACGGGCCCCGCGATGACCCGCGAGGAGGCCGTCGCGGCCATCGAGGTGGGCATCGAGACGGCCCGCGACCTCGTCGCCGCAGGCAACAAGGCCCTGCTGACGGGCGAGATGGGCATCGCGAACACGACGGTGTCGGCGGCCCTGATCTCGGTCTTCACCGGCGTCGACCCGGCGGAGGTCACCGGCCGCGGCACGGGCATCAACGACGAGACGCACGCCCGCAAGGTCGAGGTCGTCCGCCGCGCACTGGAACTCCACCAGCCGGACCCGGCGGACCCGATCGGCGTCCTGGCGGCCATCGGCGGCCTGGAGCACGCGGCGATCGTCGGCCTGCTCCTCGGCGGGGCGTCCCTGCGCACTCCCGTCATCCTGGACGGCGTGAGCGCGGGCGCGGCAGCCCTGGTGGCCCGGGCCATCGCCCCCGAGTCCCTCTCGGCCTGCATCGCGGGCCACCGCAGCGCGGAGCCGGGGCACGTGGCGGCCCTGAACAAGCTCGGCCTGCGCCCCCTGGTGGACCTGGACCTCCGCCTCGGCGAGGGCACGGGCGCCCTGCTGGCCCTCCCGCTGGTCCAGAGCGCGGCCCGCGCGATGCACGAGGTGGCCACCTTCGACTCGGCGGGCGTCACCGAGAAGTAACCGGGAGAGTCCCGCCGTCCCGCACCGGCTCGTACGGGGTTTGTCCCCCGCGGTGCGGTGCGGGGGCAAGCCCGGCCCTTCGACGGGTGGCAGCCCTCCCGCGGCCGCGCACGCCGGATGTCCGGGGCCTGCGGACCGTCGCAGGGGACAGCCGAACCCCGGGCAGCGTCCGGTCGCCCCGGGACCTGCGCCGACTGCTGCGACACGCCGGCCCCCTGCCGGCCCCGGACCCCGCCGGCCGGGGATCCGTCCACGGGGACGGGGACTACGGCCTGGCGCAGGAGGACCCCCGGGACGCACGCGTCGCCGTCGGCCCGCCGACCGCGCGGTAGCCGGCAGGCCCCGGACGACCCGGCCTCGAGCCGCCCCGACGCGGACGGACCAGGTCGACTCCCCGCAGGCGGGGCGGGCCGCCGGGGGCCGCTGCGGACCCGGGGCGTGCTGCCGCGCAGGTGGGGACGTATCTTGGACCCTCAGTACCGCACCACAGCTCAGCAATCCGCCGCTCCACTGCCGTAGCGGCTCGCCTCCCCGTCGCCCTCAGGAGCAGCCCCCGCCATGGCCGACAGCCCCGCCTACCCCGTAGGACTCCGCCTCGCCGGCCGCCGTGTCGTCGTCATCGGCGGCGGACAGGTCGCGCAGCGCCGGCTGCCCGCGCTCGTCGCGGCCGGCGCCGACGTCCTGCTGATCTCCCCCTCCGCCACCCCCTCCGTGGACGCCATGGCGGAGACCGGCGAGATCCGTTGGGAGCGCCGCCGCTACCAGGACGGCGACCTCGACGGCGCCTGGTACGCGCTGATCGCGACCCGGGACCGCACCGCCAACGACGCGGCCTCCGACGAGGCCGAACGCCGCCGGGTCTGGTGCGTGCGCGCCGACGACGCCGAGGCGGCCACCGCGTGGACCCCGGCCACCGGCCGCGTCGAGGGGGTGACCGTCGCCGTCCTGAGCGGCAACGACCCCCGCCGCTCCGCCGCCGTCCGCGACGCCGTCGTCGAGGGGCTGCGCGACGGCTCCCTCGCCACGGCCCGCACCCGCACCCCCGGCGTCTCCCTCGTCGGCGGCGGCCCCGGCGACCCCGACCTGATCACCGTGCGCGGGCGCCGCCTGCTCGCCGAGGCCGACGTGGTCATCGCCGACCGGCTCGGCCCCCGCGACCTGCTCGACGAACTCCCGCCGCACGTCGAGGTCATCGACGCCGCGAAGATCCCGTACGGCCGCTACATGGCCCAGGAGGCCATCAACAACGCCCTGATCGAGCACGCCCGGGCCGGCAAGGCCGTGGTCCGGCTCAAGGGCGGCGACCCGTACGTCTTCGGCCGCGGCATGGAGGAGCTCCAGGCCCTCGCCGAGGCCGGCATCGCCTGCACCGTCGTCCCCGGCATCTCCAGCTCCATCTCGGTGCCGGGCGCCGTCGGCATCCCGGTCACCCACCGCGGCGTGGCGCACGAGTTCACCGTGGTCAGCGGCCACGTCGGCCCCGACGACCCGCGTTCCCTGGTGGACTGGGCCTCCCTCGCCAAGCTCACCGGCACCCTGGTGATCCTCATGGGCGTCGACAAGATCGGCCTCATCGCCGAGGCCCTGGTCCGGCACGGCCGCTCCGCCGACACCCCGGTCGCGGTCGTCCAGGAGGGCACCACCGCCACCCAGCGCCGCGTCGACGCCACCCTCGCCACCGTCGGCGAGACCGTACGGGCGGAGGGGATCCGTCCGCCCGCGGTCATCGTGATCGGCGAGGTCGTCAACGTCGGTACGCCCACCGCCTAGCGGTTGTCGGCCGAGTCCCGTCCGACGGGCGGGGCCCGGCACACGGCCCCGCCCTCACGGGCGGCCGACGTACTTCGACGAACCCCCCGGCGCCCGGCAGGGCGTTGGCACCACACCCCGGACAAGGCAGTATCACCCTGTGGCTGATCTCATCACCGTCGAAGACCCCGACGACCCGCGCCTGCGCGACTACACGGGCCTGACCGACGTCGAACTGCGGCGCCGGCGCGAGCCCGAAGAAGGCCTGTTCATCGCCGAGGGCGAGAAGGTCATCAGACGCGCCAAGGACGCCGGGTACGAGATGCGCTCGATGCTGCTCTCCGCGAAGTGGGTCGACGTCATGCGCGACGTCATCGACGAGCTCCCGGCGCCGGTCTACGCCGTCACCCCGGAGCTCGCCGAACGCGTCACCGGCTACCACGTGCACCGCGGCGCCCTCGCCTCGATGCAGCGCAAGCCGCTCCCGACCGCCGACGAGCTGCTCGCGGGGGAGGGGGCGAGCAGCCGGATCGCCGTCTTCGAGGGCTTCGTCGACCACGCCAACCTGGGAGCCGCGTTCCGCAGCGCCGCCGCCCTCGGCATCAGCGCGATACTGCTCTCCCCGGACTGCGCGGACCCGCTCTACCGGCGCGCCATCAAGGTCTCGATGGGGTCCGTGTTCTCGGTGCCGTACGGGCGCCTCGACAAGTGGCCCGCCGACCTCGAGAAGGTCCGCGAGGCGGGCTACCGGATCCTGGCCATGACGCCCAGCCCGAAGGCCACGCCGCTGGACCAGGTCCCGCCGGAGCGCTTCGAGCGCTCCGCGATCATGCTCGGGTCCGAGGGGCACGGCCTGTCCACGTACGCGCTGCGCGCCGCCGACGAGTGGGTCCGGATCCCGATGGCGGAGGGGATCGACTCGCTGAACGTGGCCGCGGCCTCGGCGGTCGCCTTCTACGCGACCCGCCCGCCCCAGTCGCCCGCGCCCACCCCGCCGGAGCTCTAGAGCTCTAGAACCTCAGAACTCCAGCACGTCAGAACTTCTGGGCCGCGGCGATGCCCAGCGCGACGATCAGCGTCACGACGACGAACACGATCAGCCGCTGGCGCATCAGTCTGGGGTCCGGCCGCGACGGCCGCCGCCCCGTGCCGGTCGTGCGCGGGGCCGGTCGGCCGCCCGTACGCCCCGCCGTCGGCCGGGAGGACGGGCCGCCCGGGTTCCGTGAGGACGAGGGCCGCGAGGACGAAGGCCGTGCGCCGGAGGGCCGGGAGTGCGGGCCGCTGTCCGGGCCCCGGCCCTGTCCCTGGCCCTGGTTCGGCGCCTGGGGCACGGGCGTGCCGCCCGTACGGCGCTCCGTGCGCTGGTCGGCGTACGCATCGGCCCGCTCCGCCGTCCGTCCGGTGGGCCGCTCGGTCCGTGCGCGCTGCACCGGCGGGCGCACGTCGGACAGCCCCTGCGCCTCGCGGGCCGCGATCTCCTTCAGCCGCATCGACAGCTGCAGCGTGCTGGGCCGCTCCTCGGGATCCTTGGCCAGGCAGGCCTGTACGAGGGGCGCGAGCGCGTCCGGGACCCCGACCAGATGCGGCTCCTCGTGTACCACGCGGTACAGCATGACCTCGGAACTGCCGTGCCCGAAGGGCGAGTCGGCGGTCGACGCGTAGGCGAGGGTGGCGCCCAGCGCGAAGACGTCGGTGGCCGGGGTGACGGCCGCCCCGCGTACTTGTTCGGGCGCGAGGAAGCCGGGAGAGCCGACGGCCGTGCCCACATGGGTGAGGGTGCTCGCACCGGTGGCCCAGGCGATCCCGAAGTCGATGATCCGGGGGCCCTTGGGGGACAGAAGAATGTTCGAAGGCTTGAGATCGCGGTGGACGACCCCCGCCTCGTGCACGGCGACCAGTCCCTCGGAGAGCGCGGCGCCGATCGCGGCGATCTGCGCTGCCGTGAGCGGACCCTCCTCGGCCACCTTGTCGTGCAGCGACGGGCCGGGCACGTACTGGGTGGCGAACCACGGCCGCTCCGCCTCCAGGTCCGCGGCCACCAGGCGCGCGGTGCACCCGCCGCGGATCCGCCGGGCGGCGGACACCTCGCGCGCGAAGCGCGAGCGGAACTCCTGGTCCTCGGCCAGGTCCGGCCGGATCACCTTGAGCGCGACACGCTGGCCGCGCCGGTCGGATCCCAGGTAGACCACGCCCATACCGCCGGCACCGAGCCGTCGGTGCAGTCTGAATGAGCCGACGACACGCGGGTCCTCGCGCCGGAGCCGCATCATCGCCATGTCCACCCCGCTGACCGGTCGTCCTGTTGACGTGCCACAGCTTACGGACCATCCGCCACGAGCGCTCAGAGGCCGCGCCCTCGCCCGGGGATTCGATTGTCAGTGCGGCACAGCCCACTTGAGGGTTCCTCACCCGCACGGACCCCTGTCCGCAAGGCACTTGCCGGTTCGGCCAAACGGCCCTGGCGTCAAGGGGATTGAGGCACCCGCACGGGTGGTGCGCCGGGCGCACGGGGGGCGGGGGGCGCGTACGCGGGGGCGGCGGACAAGGGGATCTTGTGCGTACCCCGTCGGCGGACACGCATGCGCGGGGAGTGACGGAAGTGAGCGAAGTCACTACCCTCCGGTCATCCCCTCCGGGAAGACCCCCAGTACGGGGGAGCGGTCTCCACCCAGGGGAGTACACGCGGGGTGGCCCCGTCATCCTCCTGGAGGCCTGTCAAAGGGTACGAGGGCAGGAGGCCAGGGGCCGTGCGCCCGCCTAGTGTTGAAGACAAGCGGCGGGTGGCGCACTCGTCCCCCGAGGTCACGAACCCGCCGCTGCAACCGACAGGGAGAGGACCATGGCGGACATCGCACGGCACGGACGCAAGGCATTCGCGTTCAACGGCCATGAGTCCGGCACGCGCCATCCACTGGTGGCCGCGGCCATGGTGCTCCCCCTGGCCGCCCTCCTGCTCTTCCTCTTCGGAGGATTCGACCAGCTGGCGGTACAGGCGTCGTCCGTGGGCGTGATGCTGGGGCGCTGAGCGGCGCCCCGGGTCCGGGAGAGCGGCCCGGACCGGGACATCGGCCTGTTGCACCCCGTGGGGACGGGGGCGCGACGGACGGCAGGAGAAGGGTGCGGCCCGTCCGACTGGGGAGTCGGACGGGCCGCACCCTTTTTCATGCCGTCCCGCAGTTCCGTAACCTGCTCCCGAGACGCCAGCGACGGGAGCCGTGGAGCCGCGATGAACCAGGAGCCACTGCCCGCCGCCCTCGCGGCGTACGCCGGCGCGGGGGAGCAGGACGCCCCGTACGAACTCCTCGCCGAGCGGGAGGACGGGACCGTCGTGCGCTGCGGCGAGATCGTGGCCAAGGCGCACGCCGGGGACAGCGACCGCGCAGGCCTCGCCGTGCGGATGCGGATCGCCGCGGACGAGGCGCTGGCCGGGGTGCTGCTCGCCCCGCTGCGCCCCGAGGTCGGCTACCTCGGGGGCCGGCCCGTGTCCCTGTGGCCGTACGGGGCACCGGTCGACCCGGAGCGCCCCGAGGACGCCCCCTGGGAGGCGGCCGCCCGGCTGCTGGCGGCCCTGCACCAGGTGCCCGTGCACCGGCTGCCGGGGCCGGTCCCGCCGATGCGCGGCCCGGCCAAACTCGCCCGGGCCCTGCGCCGCCTGGCGCGGGCGACGGCTCCCGGCCGGGCCGGCGGTGCGGCCGGCGTCGGTCCCGCAGGGACTGCCGGGCCCCTGGGCGCCCCCGCTGCCGCCGGTGGGGCGGGTTCCGCGGGCCCGGCCGGATCCCGTGCCGGCTCCGCCCTCGTGCCCAGCCCCGCCGAGGGCCGCCCCGCCGGAGACCTCGTACGGGCCGCCGCGCGGACCCTGCCCGCCTGGGTGCGGGGAGAGGCCCCGGCGCCCCGGGGCGGGGCGCTGTGCCACGGGGACCTGCACCTCGGGCAGTTGGTCCGGGGCCCCGGGCCCGACGGGGGCTGGCGGCTCATCGACGTCGACGACCTCGGGATCGGGACCCCCGCCTGGGACCTGGCCCGGCCCGCCGCCTGGTACGCCGCCGGGCTGCTCGACACCGGCACCTGGGTCCGGTTCCTCGACTCGTACCGTGCGGCCGGCGGCCCCGCCGCCGGGCCGGCCGGCTCCGACCCCTGGCCGGAACTGGACCTCGCCGCCCGGGCCCTGACCGTGCAGACCGCAGCCCTGGCCCTGGCCAAATCGGCCGAAAACCACCGCCGACTCGACGACGTGGAACGGCTGATGGTGGACTCCTGTGCCCGAGTCGCCACCCTCCCGCCCGACTTGGAGCCGCAGGCTCCGTCGTAGGGTGAGCTTCACGCCACCGGGCATGCATCCGGTGTCGAAGCAGACGGCGAGGAGTTGATCCGGTCATGCAGTGTCCGAAGTGTCACGCGATGATGCACACCTACAACCGCAACGGTGTCCAGATCGAGCAGTGCAGCAACTGCCGCGGCATCTTCCTCGACTACGGCGAGCTGGAGGCGCTGACCCGCCTGGAGTCCCAGTACACCGGCGGCCAGTACGGCCAGGTCCCGCCGCCCGCCGCACCCCCGGCCCCCTACCCGGCGGCGCACGCCCCCGCCCCCGCCTGGGGCGCCCCGCACCACGGCGGCCACGGCCACCACGGCCACCACAAGGGCGGCTTCGGCCGGATGCTCTTCTCCTCCTGAGCCGCCCCGGCAACGCGGAAGCCCCGGCCGTCGAAACGGCCGGGGCTTCCGGAGGTGGTGCGCGATACTGGGATTGAACCAGTGACCTCTTCCGTGTCAGGGAAGCGCTCTCCCGCTGAGCTAATCGCGCGGGACCGCGGTACGAAACCGCAGGTGGTGCGTGTACTGCGTGCGCGATACTGGGATTGAACCAGTGACCTCTTCCGTGTCAGGGAAGCGCTCTCCCGCTGAGCTAATCGCGCGGGGATCCTTGCGGACCAGTGGACGATACTGGGATTGAACCAGTGACCTCTTCCGTGTCAGGGAAGCGCTCTCCCGCTGAGCTAATCGTCCTTGGAGGTGGAGACGGGATTTGAACCCGTGTAGACGGCTTTGCAGGCCGTTGCCTCGCCTCTCGGCCACTCCACCTGGAGTTGCAGGGGTTCTCGGGAAGATCCCCCACTTCGAGCGGACGACGAGACTCGAACTCGCGACATCCACCTTGGCAAGGTGGTGCTCTACCAACTGAGCTACGTCCGCAGGTCACCGTGTTCACTCCGGGGTTTTCCCCCTTCGCTCCCTGGCGACGTGTTGAACTCTAGCGGATTCCCGGGCCAGCTCAAAAACGCGTTTCCGCAGCGTGCTGCCGCTCGATCACCACCGGTCACGCGGCAGTCACCTCACCGGCGCCGCGGCGTCACCGGTCATAGACTCGCAGCCGTGCACGACCTGCTCCCCCTGGCCCGCTTCGGCGGCCTCCTCGCGACCGACCTCCGAGACGTCACCAGCGACCCCTCCGCCCTCGACTCCACCGGCTTCTGGGCGGTGTCCGCGGACTTCGAGGGGCGTCTGGTCTGCGCCCGCTTCGGCGACGTACGCCCCGACCCGGTGCCGGCGCCCGTCGCGGGAGCCTGGCGCGGCCCCGCTGCCGACCGCTGGTCCTCCTCCCTGGACCGCGCGGCCTACACGGCCGGCGTACGCCGCATCCGCGAGTACATCGCCGCCGGGGAGGTCTACCAGGCCAACCTCTGCCGCGTGATGTCCGCGCCGCTGCCCGACCCGGACCGCGCCGACGTCGACGCCCTCACGGCGCTGCTCGCGCGCGGCAACCCGGCCCCGTATGCAGGAACGATTCGCCTCCCGGCCCACGGCGTCGAGATCGCCACCGCGTCCCCCGAGCTCTACCTGCGCCGGGCCGGCCGCCACGTGGAGTCCGGCCCCATCAAGGGCACCGGCCGCACCGCCGCGGACCTGCAGCCCAAGGACCACGCCGAGAACGTGATGATCGTGGACCTCGTACGCAACGACCTCGGCCGGGTCTGCGCCACCGGCTCCGTCGCCGTCCCCGAACTGTGCGCAGTCGAGGAGCACCCCGGCCTGGTCCACCTCGTCTCCACCGTCAGCGGCGAACTCGCCGACGGCGCCGGCTGGCCCGAGCTGCTCGCCGCCACCTTCCCGCCCGGCTCCGTCACCGGCGCCCCCAAGTCCTCGGCGCTGCGGATCATCGAGGCCCTCGAGACCGCCCCCCGCGGCCCCTACTGCGGCGGCATCGGCTGGGTCGACGCCGACCGCGGGACCGCCGAGCTCGCCGTCGGCATCCGCACCTTCTGGATCGATCGCCAGGGCCCGGGCGGCCCGCGGCTGCTCTTCGGCACCGGCGCCGGCATCACCTGGGGCTCCGACCCCGAGCGCGAATGGGCCGAGACCGAACTGAAGGCCGCCCGGCTCCTCCGGGTAGCGTCAGGGGCCCATGAGGTGACTGGTACCCCTGGGTGAGCGGAGGGATCGTACGGTGAGGATCTGGCTCGACGGCGCGCTGCGGGACGCCGACAGCGCACAGGTGTCCGTGTTCGACCACGGGCTGACCGTGGGCGACGGGGTGTTCGAGACGCTGAAGGCGGAGGAGGGCGCGGCCTTCGCGCTCACCCGGCATCTGGACCGGCTGACCCGCTCGGCCCGCGGTCTCGGACTGCCCGACCCCGACCTGGACGAGGTGCGCCGGGCCTGCGCGGCCGTCCTGGAGGCCAATCCGATGCCGCTCGGCCGGCTGCGCATCACGTACACCGGCGGCGTCTCCCCGCTCGGCTCCGACCGCGGGGAGTCCGGCCCCACCCTGGTCGTGGCCGTCGGCGAGACCGCCCGCCGCCCGGACACCACGGCCGTGATCACCGTGCCCTGGGTCCGCAACGAGCGCTCCGCCGTGACCGGCCTGAAGACCACCTCGTACGCGGAGAACGTCGTCGCGCTGGCCGCCGCCCACCGGGCAGGGGCCTCCGAGGCCCTGTTCGCGAACACCGTCGGGCGGCTCTGCGAGGGCACCGGATCCAACGTGTTCGTCGTACTCGACGGGGAGCTGCACACGCCGCCCGTCGCCTCCGGCTGCCTGGCCGGCATCACCCGCGCCCTCGTCGTGGAGTGGGCCGGGGCCAAGGAGACGGACCTGCCCTTCGAGGCGCTCGAGCGGGCCGAGGAGATCTTCCTGACCTCGACTCTGCGCGATGTGCAGGCCGTCCACCGGGTCGACGACCGTACGACGGCGGCGGCCGTGCCGGGGCCCGTCACGGCCGAGGCGATGCGGATCTTCGACGCGCGCGCCGGCGAGGACCTGGACCCGTGAGCCCCGTGAGCCCCGTGAGCCCCGTGCGCTGCCCGTGACGCCCTGAGGCGCAGCGCCCGGACTGTCTGTTCAAAGGCTGTCGCACGGGCCGCAGGGCGGGGTAGAACTCGACTGATGACCACCACCCTGCGGCCGAGCGGGCCGCTTCAGCAGAGCACCGGCGGCGCGCGGTCGCGCCCGTACGAGATCCGGGTCAACAGCAGGCGCGTCGGCGCGCTGCTGGTCGCCTGCGACACCCCCTTCGGGCCGACGGTCGGGGAGATCCGCGACCTCGTCGTCGACGAACCCGACCGGCGGCGCGGGCGGGCCACGGTCGGGGCGCTCGCCGCCGAGGAGGTGCTGCGCGGCTGGGGCTGCCGCCGCGTGCGGGTCTCCGTACCCGCCGCCTCGGCGGGCGGCCTGCGGATGGCACAGGCGCTCGGGTACGCCGAGTACAGCCGCATCATGGCCAAGGAGCTCCCCGCGGAGCCGCCCGAGCTCCGGGAGGGGGTCCTCGGCCGGTCCATGACGGAGGCCGAGTACGAGGTCTGGCTCGTCGACGCGATCGACGGCTACACCGCCGACTGGACCAGCCGGGGCATGCCGGAGGAGGCCGCGCGGGCGAAGTCGGTGGCCGACCACGAGCGCCAGCTGCCCCACGGACTGGCCACGGAGGGCACCAGCCTCAGCGTCCTGGACGCGGGGGGCACCCCGGTCGGCCACCTGTGGGTGGCGCCGGCCGGGGAGGGCGCGTACGTCTTCGACGTCGCGGTCGCCGAGGAGCACCGGGGCCGCGGATACGGCCGCGACCTGATGCTGCTCGCCGAACGCCAGGCCCTCGCCGCGGGCCACCGCACCCTCGGGCTCCAGGTCTTCGCCGGCAACACCCCGGCGCTGCGGCTCTACGAGTCCCTCGGCTACCGGACGACCGACGTCAACTACGCCAAGGACCTGCTCTAGGGGGTGTCGTCCGCGGCCAGCAGGCGGTCCGCGATCTCCTCGATGCGGGCGCGCAGGCCATCCTGGCTCTTGCCGCCGTCGAGGCGCTCGCCGCCGATCACGTACGTCGGGGTGCCGGTCACGCCGATCGCCTTGCCCTCGGCCTGGTCGGCGTCGACGATCAGGATGTGCCGGCCGTCGATCAGGGCGGTGTCGAACTCCTCGGCATCGAGGCCGAGTTCACGCGCCACGTCCAGCAGCACGGTCTCGCCGCGCTCGCCGAGCTCCGCGGTGCGCGCCAGTACGGCCTCCACGTACGGCCAGGCCCGGCCCTGCTCCGCGGCCTCCTCGGCGGCCTGCGCCGCGGCGAAGGCGTGCTTGTGCTTCTCCAGCGGGAAGTGGCGCAGCCGGATGTCCAGCCGGTCGCCGTAGCGGGCCCGCAGGGCGTGTACGTCGCCCAGGGCGCGGTGGCAGTCCGGGCACTGGAGTTCGCACCAGACGTCGAGGATCACGGAATCGGTCATGCGGACAGTCTCCCAGCCGCCGGGCGCCGCCACCGAAACGGACCTCCCGGCGCCGCCCTGAGGAGGAGGGGCGACCCCGAGATCTCCCTGAGATCGGCCCGGGATCCGCTCGGGACATGGCCGCTGCGGCGCTGCCCGGTGCAGGATGGAAGGGACAGTTCGCCCACCCATGGAGGACCGCATGCTTGCCGAGACCATATGTTCCGCGGTGTCCGCGGCGGGCCTGGGCCTCGCCGCGGTGACCGCGTACCGCAAGCGCTTCCTCGCCGCCACGCGCATCGCGGCGTACGCGCTGGTGCCGGTCGCCCTGGTGATGACGGGCTTCGTGGAGTGGGTGTCCGGGATGGTCTTCGATCCGACCGTCTGGGCGGGCTTCGGGCTGCTCGGGCTGTCCTGGGTGCTGTTCATGACCACGCGGGCCGTCGAGCGCCGCAGCCTCGGCGCCGGGGAGAAGCCGGCCAAGCCGGCCAAGGCCGCCAAGGGGCGCCCCGCGCAGGACGCCGTGGCCCCGGCCGCCTCCGCCCCCTCGCTCGGACAGGGCGCCCGTCCGCAGCCGGAGCCCCGCAGGGGGGCCGCCCCCGCCACTCCTGCGGATGACTTCTCCGACATCGAAGCGATTCTGAAGAAGCACGGCATCTGAGGTCCGCGCAGGGAAATGCCGCGAGCGTGACGAGAAGGGGTGAACTCCCGCGTGAACGCTGGCGTGTTGAGGGCCCGCTCGGGACACCTTGGGTCATCATCGCCCCGACATGCTCGACACATCGCAGGGTGAGCCGACGGTACCCGCGCCGGCCCCGGTCCCCGCCCCCGTTGCCGAGGAGCCGCGAGGCTGCCTCTTCGCGCTCTCCCAGCCGCCCCTGATGATCTTCCTAGGGGTGATCGGCACCCTACTGCTGCTGGCCGCCGTGCATGACCTCTTCCTGCTCTGACGCTCCCGCGTCGGCCTCCTTGCGCCGGGCCCGGTACGCCGCCACGTGCAGCCGGTTCCCGCAGGTCCGGCTGTCGCAGTAGCGGCGCGAGCGGTTCCGTGAGAGGTCGACGAAGGCGCGCCGGCAGTCGGGGGCCTCGCAGCGGCGCAGTCGTTCCTGCTCGCCGGAGACCACGATGAAGGCCAGCGCCATGCCGCCGTCGGCCGCGAGGTGGTCGCCGAGCGAGGCGCCCGGCGCGAAGTAGTGGACGTGCCAGTCGTAGCCGTCGTGGTCGGTCAGCTGCGGGGTGGTCCCGGCGGTCGCCACCAGCTCGTTGATCAGTCCGGCGGCGGCCCGGGGATTGGCCGCCCCGAACACCTGGGCGAATTTGCCGCGGACGGTGCGCACCCCGGCGAGGTCGCGGGCGCCGAGCTCGCCGACGTCGCTGATCTCGTACTCGCGCACGAACTCGCGCAGCGAACCGACGTCCGCCAGCCCGTCGGGCTGGTCCGTCTCGGCCGTGGTGTTCACCAGCGCGACGACGACGTCGAGCGCGCGACGGGTGTCGTGGGGAATCTGCACGGTGGTCGCTCCCTGGAGGCCGGGCCTGCGGCGACGGACCAGTGCCGCCGCTGGTGGCCGACTCTAGTCGCCCCCGGGCGGCATCGGGAGGTGCCTCCGCTGCGACTGCGTCACGCAGACCGGCGCCGTCCTCACGGGTGGCTTCCGCAAGAACAGCGCCGGCACTGCCGTATGTGGTTTTTGTCCAGCCCGCACCGTCGCCCCGAGTCGGACGGTGCGGAGTGGCCCCCGGCGCATGCCGGGAGGTGCTCCCTGCAGGCCTGGTTCAGCTTTCGGCCAGGATGTGGGAGAGCTCTTTGTCGAGGTCGAAGTGCCGGTGTTCGGTCCCGGGTGGAACCGCGGCGTCCGTCCGCTTGAGGAACGACTCGAGTGCGCGGGCGGGTGCTTCGAGCAGTGCTTCTCCCTCCGGTGAGCTCAGGGCGATGCAGACGACGCCCTGACCGTGGCTGCGGGACGGCCAGACGCGGACGTCTCCGGTTCCGGTGGGCCGGTGGAGGCCCTCAGCGAGGAGGTCTCGGGCGAATACCCACTCGACCGTCTCCTCGGCGCCGGTGTGGAAGGTGGCGTGCACGGCGTAGGGATCGGCCGTGTCATACCGCAGGCCCGCCGGGACAGGCAGTGAGGACTCGCTCGACACAACGAGGCGCAGGTGCAGCTCGCAGCTGACCGTGGTGTTCATAAGCGCCAGGGCCTTTCGCTCAGTGTGCGCTCGGGGATTCGCACGTCGGCGAAATCGACATGCCACCTACGGTGCCGTTGTAAACCCCTCTGACCGTTTTGCGGACCTCTGGGTCCCTCGGACGGCGGATCCAAACCACCATTCACGTGTGCTTCCGGCTCCGGTAGATTCGGACCCATGAATACGGGGAGTGACCGCGGGACCGAAGCGTCCGCAGCCGACGACGCCAGCACTCAGCAGACCACGGAAGAGGCGCCGCACGTATCGAAGGCGCCCGCCTTCATCAAGTCGCGGCGCAGCCTGCACCTGAGCTGGCAGGTCGGCGTCTTCATCGTCGGCCTCGCCGTCATCGGTGCCGGTGTCGCCATGCTCGTCCTGCCCGGCCCCGGCTGGGTCGCGATCTTCGCGGGCCTCGCGATCTGGGCCACCGAGTTCGCCTGGGCCCACCTGGTGCTGCGCTGGACCAAGCGCAAGGTCACCGAGGCCGCGCAGAAGGCGCTCGACCCGAAGGTCCGCCGCCGCAACATCATCCTGACCAGCGTCGGGCTCGTGATCGCGGGCGCGCTGGTCGGCTTCTACCTGTGGAAGTACGGGCTCACGCTGCCCTGGAACCTCAAGGACCAGTGATGGTCGGGAACCACCGCTGACATGGGGTAATGTTTGCGGTGCGTCCGGGCGATTAGCTCAGTGGGAGAGCACTTCGTTCACACCGAAGGGGTCACTGGTTCGAACCCAGTATCGCCCACCCGGACCAAGGGCCCGGAGACTTTCACCGTCTCCGGGCCCTTGGCGTTTCCGCCCTCCCGGGCCGCCGTCACCCGAGCCTGCCGAGGGCCGCCCGCAGCTGGCGCGCGTCCCGCAGCCGCTTCTCGTACGTCGCCCCCACCACCAGGAGCAGCAGCCCCGCCAGCGCCGGCGGCAGCCAGCGCGGCAGAGCGTCCACCACCTGGACCACGTACGGGGCCAGCTCGTGCAGGGCCACCGCCGCAAGGGCGCCGCCGCCGAGCAGCAGCGGGGCCTGGAGCCGCCGGTGCGCGCCGAGCAGCGTCACCGCGAGCGACGCCAGGCCCAGCAGCAGCGGCCGCAGCCAGTTCGGGTCGCCCCAGGCCGCGACCAGGCTCGGCAACAGCGTCGCCCCCAGCCCCGGCCCGTACACCGTCCAGGACGAAGCCCGCGCGTCCCGGCGGCGGCGCACGAAGCCCACCGCGAGGGCGAGCACCGTCACCGGCAGCGTGTACGCCTCCGGCGCCGCCACCCCGGACGCCCAGAGCCGGATCCAGGTCGCCGCCACGAACAGGGCCCCAGCCGCCCAGCCGAGCCCGCGCCGGTCCGCCCGTACCGCCGCGCCCGCGCAGACCACCCCGGCCAGCGCGCACACCAGCGCCGACAGCGCCGGCTCCCGGACGGGCAGGAGCAGCGCCACCGCGCCGACCACGCCCGCCGTGATCTCCGCCGGGATCCGCACCCGGCCCAGGCGCGGGCCGAGCGCCGCCACCGCCGCCGGAACCGCCAGCAGGGGCAGTGCCCACCAGGACACCGCGAGCCCCCACAGCGCCCCCAGCGCCGCCACCGTGCCCGCCGCGTACCCGACGGCCAGCACCGCCCCGCCGGCCCGTGTGGGCAGCGCGGCGGGCCCGTACGCCGCCCCCGCCGCGCAACCCGCACCCAGCAGCCCGAACACCGCGAACGTGGCCGTACGGCCGTCCAGCGCGGCCACCGACAGGTTCAGGGCCCCCACCGCGGCACACACCGCAGCCGCGTACCCCGGGCCGCGGGCGAACCGCAGCGCACACACCCCGGCCGCCGCCGTCACCGCCAGCTGGGCCGCGAGCACCGCCGCCACCGGCAGCCCGTACGCCATCGGCGCCGTGAACAGCCCCGCCCACGCCAGCACCACCGCGACCACGCCCGGCTCCGCGCGGGGCGGCACCCGCGCCAGCCACCCGGCGGCCCCCGCCGCGACCAGCAGGGTCACCGCGGCCGCCGGGCCCGGCCCGTACGCATCCCGGGGCGGAGTCGTCGCCGCCCACACCTCACCCAGCACCCCGACCCGGAACACCAGCGAGCCCACCGCGGGCAGCAGCGCCGACACCGCGGCCAGCGCCGCCACCCCCGCCCCGGCCCGAACCAGGCCGCGCCGCACCGCCGCCGGGAGCACGGTCGCCCGTACCGCCGCCAGCAGCGGCAGGGCGAGCAGCAGGAAGACCACCACGGTCCACTCCCGCGACAGCCCGGGACGGGCCGGGCCCCCGAGCGCCGCCACCGCAGCCAGGCCGCCGGCGACCGCCGCCGCCATCGCCGAGGGCTCCCGCCACGCCACCCCGACGCCCAGCACCGCGCACGCCGCCAGCAGCAGCGCCGGACCGGTCGCCGCCGCGGCCGAGCCGGCCTGCGCCGACTCCGACAGCCCGGTCAACACGGCGCCCGCCGCGAGGACGGCCGCGCTCACCGCCGCCGGACCGAACACCGACGCCCGCGCGCGGACCCCCGGCGCCGACAGGACGAGCGCCGCGTCCAGCGCCGCCGTCGCCAGCAGCGCCCAGCCGATCCCCATGGGGCCCGCCGCCGCGGCCACCGCCGCCAGCGGCAGCGGGAGCTGCGCCGTGAGCACCGCCGCCGGCAGCGGGATCAGCAGCCCCGGCAGCGCCCGGGCGTACCCCGCCCACAGCGCCGCCAGCACCGCCGCCGCCCCCGCCGCGTACGCGGCGCCGTCCACCCCCGGGACCGCGACCGCGTACACCGCGTACGCGTCCAGCACCGTCAGCAGCAGCCCCACCGCCGCCACCGACTCGGCCGTCGAGCGCAGCCCGCGGCGCAGCAGCAGCGCCGGCGCGCCCAGCGCGGCCGCCGTCACCACGGCCAGCACCGCACTGCGCCCGGCGATCCCCATGGACCCCCAACTGACCAGCGTGAACGCCAGCGCAGCCACCGCCAGCAGCACCGCGCCCAAGGTCAGCAGCACGTTCTGCGCACTCGGGGCCGAGGCCTCCGCCGGCCGGGCGGGGACTCCCGGCGCCGTCCACCCGCCCGGCGCCGGAAGCCGCAGCAGCCAGTCCCGGCGGGCCAGCAGATAACTGCGGCGGGCGTCGAGTTGGACCAGTTCACGATCGATGAGCACGAGCTCCCGGTCGGGCGGGAGGGGGGTGCCGGGTGGTGGAGTCGCCATGTTCCGGAGTGTGGTGCCCGTCACGCCGTCAGGACATGGGCGTGCGTACTCAGATCCGCCCTGAGTACCCACGGAAGGAGTGCATCTGCAAGAGCGGGGCCCGTACGGGGGCCCGCCGGTCCAGACTGGCGCCATGGACCACAGCCGCGCAGGGAACACGGACCGCCGCCACCGGGACCGCTGGAACCACTACCGCTTCCGCAGCGTGTGGGACCTCGACGCCCCGCCCGCCCGGGTCTACGCCGTACTCGAACAGACCGGGGACTACCCGCGCTGGTGGCCCCAGGTCCGCGCCGTCGAGCAGATCGACGGACACAGCGGCACCCTGCACATCCGCTCCGTCCTCCCGTACGAGATCCGCACGACCGCCACCGAACTCCTCCGCGACCCCGGCCGGGGCCTCCTGGAGGCCGCTTTGCACGGCGACATCGAGGGCTGGGCGCGGTGGACCGTACGCGCCCGCCGAGGCGCCGGCGGACACGGGACACGGGCCCTGTACGAGCAGGAGGTCGAGGTGCGCAGCCCCCTGCTGCGGCGCCTCGCGGTCCCCGCGCGGCCCGCGTTCCGGCTCAACCACGCCCTGATGATGCGGGCCGGCCGGCGCGCCCTCGCCGCCCGTCTGGCGGCCACACCGGAAGCGGTTTGAACCAGACCCCGTGCCTCTTGTATGGTTCAACTCGTTCCCGGGCGATTAGCTCAGCGGGAGAGCACTTCGTTCACACCGAAGGGGTCACTGGTTCGATCCCAGTATCGCCCACCGGGTCAGGCCGGTCCGTCACACGACGGACCGGCCTTCCGCACATCCGGGGGCCGTTGGCCCTCGGTCGTCGACCTACGCCGCCGCAGGCAGCTCCGGCCGCAGCGGCCAGTGCGGATCCACCGACTCCGGCGTCCCCTGACGCGCGAACCACGCCTGCAGCCCCCGCGCCTGCGCCGCATGCCACACCGCCTGCAGCGTGTGCAGCTCCGCCGGCGTCAGCCGCTCCAGCCGCGCCGCGAACCGGCGCCCCACCGCCCGTACGACCTCCAGCGAGGCCAACGCGTCCACCGCCGCGTCGTGCGCCCCCTCCAGCTCTATCCCGTAGTGCGCGCACAGATCCGTCAGCGTGCGACGGCCCTTGCGGTACCGGTCCAGATGCTTGTCCAGCACCCGCGGATCCAGCACCGTCAGCGGCCGGTTGTCCAGATAGCGCGCCAGCGTCGACGCCCGGTGCCGGCGCAACTCCCGGTCCAGCAGCGTCAGATCGAACGGCGCGTTCATCACCACCACCGGCCGGCCCGCGACCTGCTGCTCCCCGAGCGCACGGGCTATCTCTTCCACGACCGGCGCGGGCCACCGCCCGTTGCGCTGGAGGTGGTCATCCGTCAGACCGTGCACTTCCGTGGCGCCCGGGGGCACCGGAATGCCGGGATTGACCAGCCAGCGGGTGGAGCGGACCCGGCCGCCCGCACACTCCTGCACGACGAGAGCGGCGGACACGATCCGGTCCTGCTCCACGTCCACCCCGGTCGTCTCCGTGTCGAATGCGGCCAGCGGGCCCTCGTACCAGCGCGTCATGGCGAACTCCTCGTTCCCGATCGGCAGTTGGGGGCACCCGGGCGCCGCCGCCTCGGAACGTGCCACCCCCGCCCGCATCGGTGATACCCGGCCTGTTTGCGCCGTACGCCGTTTGCGGGCCCTCTGGTACGGAGACAACTTCCCTGGGGGACCGCACACCTGACCGGTCATCACCCCGTCCACCCTCATTCGGCAGAGCCCGGAAGGCATGGGGAGCCGGCCATGGCGCTCGCGCAGCCCGAACCGGGCGGGATGCTGCAGGGGCGGACCGATCCGCGCAGCGACGCGCGGACCGGACCGCTGCGCGGCACGCTCGCCACCACCGCCTGCATGGAGACCCTCCAGGTGGGATACCTGCACGCCGTCGCCGCCGCGGCCGGCTGCTCGCTCTCCCAGCCCTTTCCGGACAACGGCATCGACTGGCAGGTCAACCACGGCGCGGCCGAGCACGTCGTCGACGACGAGGTCACCATCAAGGTGCAGCTGAAGGCGACCTACCAGGTACCGCCCAGACCGGCCGGACCCACCTTCGCGTTCACCCTCGACAACGAGCACCTGGTGAAGCTGGCCCGCACGCCGGTCGCCGTCCACAAGATCCTCGTCGTGATGCTCGTCCCGCGAGACCGCGACCAGTGGCTCGCCGCCGGCCACGACCGGCTCGACCTGCGGCACTGCTGCTACTGGACCAACCTCGCCGGGCACCCCGTGACCGGCCGGCGCCGGACCACCGTACGGATCCCCACCACGCGGATCTTCGACGACCGGGCGCTGTGCGAGATCATGACCCGGGTCGGGTCGGGAGGGACTCCTTGATGCACTGGCACTCACCGAACCTCGAACCGCTGACGTCCCCGTCCGAGTACGGGGACTTCTCCGACTCGGGGACGCCCGATCCCGCCCACGTCGACCCGGCCGTGCTGGGGGCCCTGCTGCACCGGCACGGCTGGCAGCGCCGGGGCGGGGCCGCCGGGCGGTACGGGCGCTGGACGCCGCCTGCCGTTCACGGGTCGGCCGGCGGGGGGAGCAGCCTCCTCGTCCCGGAGAGCCGCGCCTTCCCCGACTGCTCCGACCTGCTGGAGGAGGCCCTCACCGCGCTCGCGCGCAGTGCGCTGCCGTCCGCGCGGGAGGTGCTGTACGGACTGAGCGTGCCCAGCGACGAGATCCGCTGGGACCGGCGGATCCCGGAGGGCCCCGAAGGGCCGTACGGGCCCCAGGGCGCGGCGGCGTGGACCGTGCAGGAACAGCTCCGCTCGGCCGCCCGGCAGCTCCTGCTCGCCGGGGCCCTCGCGGACCGGGCCAGGGCCGGGTACTACGGCGCCCGCCACCGCGGACAGGCCGAACGCGCCCTGGACGGGGTCCTGGTGGGGCCGGCCCCCGGCGGGCGCAGGCTCACCGCGTACGTCCCGGTGGACGGCGGGCGGGGCACCATGACCCGGCTGCACCACGCCCTGCACGCGGCCCGGGAGGCCGTGGACTACCGGCGGGCCACCGGCGGCATGGAGGCCTTCGACGCGGCGGTCGAGGCCGGCGTCAGCCGGGAGCTCGCCGATGCGCTGATCGCGCTGGTGCGGGGGTCGGAGGGGGCCCGCATCGCCCTGGCCTGGGCGCCGGCGGCCGGGGTCCCGGCGGGGTGCGCGGCCCGGCCGGAGCCGGTGGAGTTCTCGCCGGGGGACCTGCCGGTGCTCCGGGAGGCGGCGGCGCGCTACACCCGGGACGAACCGGCGGTTCCCGTGCGGCTGGCGGGCGCGGTGGTCCGGATGCGGCGCTCGGCGCCGGGCGGCGGGGGCACGATCCGGCTGCGGGTCCTCGCGGGGGCGGAGATCCCGTACGTACGGGCCGTCCTGGACGAGGAGGCGTACCGGGTGGCGGGGCATGCGCATCTGGTGGGCGTGCCGATCCGGGTGACCGGGCGGTTGCAGCGCCGGGGCGGGTTCCGGCGGTTGACCGATGCCGCGGATGTCACGCCGGTGCCGCTGGACGAGGTCGAGCGGGACCGGCTGATGAAGTCGCTGGACGAAGCGCTCGATCCGGGGGACGTCCTCCCGTCCGACGAGTAGGCCCCGTTCGTCGGCCCGGCCGATCAGACCCGGCCGATCAGACCCGGCCGATCAGACCCGGCCCCTCAGACCCGGTCCGTCTCCTTCGGAGCGCAGGGGCCGGCGGCCGGCAGGGCCTGCGCCGTCCGCCGGACCAGGGGGGTCCGGTAGGCCGCCGCCACCCGTTCCAGCCATGCCACCTCGGCGTCCAGATCGCCGTCCGCCGCCGGCCCGGCCCCGCCCGCCGGGTCGCCCGGGCCCGTCGCGCGGCCGGGTCCGCGGACCGCACAGCGCAGGGCCACCGCCTCCGCCGCGGCCTCCAGGGCCGGCCCCGACAGGCCCGCGGCGACCAGCGCCGCCCGCGCCTCCTCCCGTACCGGCCGGAGGGCCAGCGCAGCGTCCCGGATCTCGATGACCCGCCGGTACAACAGCACGTCGGGGTCGCGTTCCAGCGCGGGGGGCAACGGCAGCATCACCTCCGGAGCCACTTCCCGCAGCGCCAGCCACAGCGGCCGGATCCGCCTCAGCCGACGACGCACCCGCCGGACCCGGAACCGCTCGGCCAGACTCGGCCAGGCCACCCCGAGGATGAGCAGGGGCAGCGCACAGGCCATCAGCACCTGGGTCGTGGCGACCGCTGCGGCATTGCCGAACCACCCGGGCACGATCGCGTGCACCACCAGGTACGCCACCCGGTGGGTCACGTAAAGCAGCCCGCAGACACTGCCCGCACCGATCAGGCGCAGCGAGGTCCGCAGCGAACCCGGCGCGGCCTGACGTCCGTAGCGAAAGCACATCGAGGTGGAGAGCGCGAGACCCCAGCCGAGGTAGAGCATCACGATCCCCCAGTAGGTGAGGGACCAGCCGGTCGTCTCCTGGGTCAGCAGGTCCTCCTCCCCGTCCGGGCGGGGCATCGCGGCGAACACGGCCACCAGCGCCGGCCCGGCCACGGCGAGCCCCCGGACGGGAGCCGACAGCCTGCGCCCCTCACTCGTCGTCCGGTGAACGAACTCGATCAGACAGGACGCGGACCCCAGCGTGAGCAGATGGACGATCAGGTTGGTGACGCTGGCGACCCCCAACAGGCCGTCGATGCAGCGCCGGATGCCGGGGACCCCGGCGGTGATCGCCGCCGCCTGGAACAACAGGGCGATCCACAGGGCCTTTTCCCGCCGCCCGCCGGCCAGTGCGCCCCGGCCCATCCAGACCGAACCGAGCACCACCGGACCCAGGACCGCCACATCGACGGCGCGGACCGCGCTCATGCCCGCCGCCCGAGGCCGAGCGTCTCGCCCAGCCGGCCGAGCACCCCGGCGGCCCGGGGCGAGGCACTCCGCTCGGCCACCGGACTGTTCGCGGCGTGGCTGCTGATCAGCGTCGCCAGCAGCTCGGCCTGCCGTTCCTCGACGGCCGAGTAGTCGGTCCGGCCGCGGGCGAGCATGCGGTTCACCATGGCCGGGTCGAGATCGGGGAAGAGGCCGGCCGGAACGGGCAGGTCGCCGTCACCCAGCCGTCCGTGGTCGAGCAGCATGTGCGCCAGCTCGTGCAGGACGATGTGTGTCTGGTGCACCCGGCTGGTCGCGGCCTCGTAGAACACGACGTCCGCGTCGCCCAGACTCAGCCAGAGACCGCACACACCCGCGTCGGCACCGGCCGCCTCCGGCAGCGGGAGCAGATGGAGGGGGCGTCCGCGGCGCTCCGAGAGGGAAGTGCACAGACGTTCCACGTCCAGCGGACGGGTGATGTCCAGCTCCTTCAGGATGCCGGCGAACCGGGCATCGAGCGCAGACCAGTTGTCGCGCCGCATCGGCCCCCCTGCGTACCACGCGCACCCGCCCTCCCCGGCGGAACGCGACTTTCGGGGGGAGTCTATGCACCCGTCACGGGAAGACCGTCATCCCGACCGGTCGGCGCCGTCCGTGCCGTTCGTGCCGTCGGCCACGCGCCGGGCCCGTTCCACGAGCGTGCGCACCACGTCGATGCCGTGTGCGGAGGAGGTCGCCACCGCGGCGGCGCGGAGCGCCACGGCCTGGACGTCGTTGGCCCGGATGGCATTGAGGAGGCCCAGCTGCGCCATGGTCTGGGCGGCGACGTCGTCGTCGACGAAGTAGGCGGTCGGCACGCCGAAGAAACGGGCCAGGGAGCGGAGCGTCCCGATGGTCGGGTTGGGGACCTTGCCGTTCACCAGCATGGAGAGCCGGCCGACGGAGAGCGTCGTGTCGCCGGCGCCGCCGTCCTCGCGGATCCCGTCGACCACTTCTTGCAGCGTGTGGCGGCGGCGCAGCGGCTGCACATGGGAGAAGAGGTACTCCAGCCGGTCGGCCAGGCGCAGCGCCTCGGCCGGAGGCTCGTCCGGCGGCGCATCGTTGTCGGCTGCCTGGTCGCCGTCGTCCACCGCGGGTCACCTCTCACCGGGATCTCTCGTCGGAAGTATTCCGCACGGATGTGGGCGGGCGCAGCCCGGTGGGGCGGGCGACCGGGAAAGCCCGAAGCGGGCGGTGGGAAGGGGTGTCCCCTTGCCCGCCGCCCGCACCCCCGTTCTCGGGCCGCGGTCTAGCCACGCACCGCGAGCTTGATGGCCTCCATCGGTCGGTTCTCACCGGTCGTGCCGATCTCGAGGCTGCTGACGTAGCCGCTCCAGCCCGTCCAGCCGTAGTTGCGCAGGTGGGCGTCGGCGGAGACCTGGCCATGGCTGAGGGAGATCTCGAGGGCCTCGATCGCCCGGTTCTTGCCGCTGCTGCCCACGGTCACGGTGTAGCCGTCCTGGGCGCTGCACGTCGGAACCGGGTCCCAGCCCTGGTCCTGGATGTGGGCCCGTACACAGATCCGGCCGACGCCCCCGGCGCTGATCATCAGCCCCTCCATGGTGCGCACCTCGCCCTCGGTACCGACCTTGCCGCCGTCGCAGTTCTGGTACTCCTGCCAGCCCTTGTTCTGGAGGTAGGCCCGGTAGCAGATGGAGGTGCCGGAGGAAGCGGAGGTGACGCCGACGTCGCCGGCCGTGGCCGCGCCGGCCGGAGCGGCGCCGACCACGGTGCCGGCGACCGTGAGCGCGACGGTGGTGAGGATGGCGGAGACTGACGTACGCATGGGAACCCCCGGGTCGTGCCAACGGCCGGAGCCGCTCTGGCGATCACATAGTTGTCAGGTCATGGCCGACTAGGCAATTTTTAATGAAACGCGGAGTTGTCGGTTCGACCGGATTGGGTGCGGTCTCCTGCGATATGTGGGGCGTTTTCCAGTCACCCCACCATCATGATCGGCGTGTTTCTGTCCTCCGGGTTTCACTAAATACTCATCAACGGGGTCGGGTGGGCGAAGTCGGGGCGACCCCGAACGTGGGGGAGCGGGGCTCGGCCCGGAAAGAAGCGCAGGTCGAGGCAGGGGAACGCGTAACCGTTTCGCGGCGGAGGCGGTCGGCTCGGTACGATTCAGGCGCGCAGCGTTCGCTCGCGCATCCCCTGAGTCAGGAGAGACCGGTGTCAGACGTCCGTGTGATCATCCAACGCGATTCCGAGCGGGACGAGCGCGTGGTGGCCACGGGCACTACGGCGGCCGAGCTGTTCGCGGGCGAGCGCACCATCGTCGCCGCGCGCGTGGCGGGCGAGCTCAAGGACCTTGCGTACGCCGTCCAGGACGGCGAGATCGTCGAGCCGGTCGAGATCTCGTCCGAGGACGGACTCGACATCCTGCGCCACTCGACCGCGCACGTCATGGCGCAGGCCGTGCAGGAGCTCTTCCCCGAGGCCAAGCTGGGCATCGGCCCGCCGGTCCAGAACGGCTTCTACTACGACTTCGACGTGGCCCGGCCCTTCACCCCGGAGGACCTGAAGGCCATCGAGAAGAAGATGCAGGAGATCCAGAAGCGCGGCCAGCGCTTCTCCCGCCGCGTCGTCACCGACGAGGCGGCCCGCGAGGAGCTCGCCGACGAGCCGTACAAGCTCGAGCTCATCGGCATCAAGGGTTCGGCCTCGACCGACGACGGTGCGAACGTCGAGGTGGGCGGCGGCGAGCTGACCATCTACGACAACCTGGACGCCAAGACCGGCGAGCTGTGCTGGAAGGACCTCTGCCGCGGTCCCCACCTGCCCACCACCCGCAACATCCCGGCGTTCAAGCTGATGCGCAACGCGGCCGCGTACTGGCGCGGCAGCGAGAAGAACCCGATGCTCCAGCGCATCTACGGCACCGCCTGGCCGTCGAAGGAGGAGCTGAAGGCCCACCTCGACTTCCTCGCCGAGGCCGAGAAGCGCGACCACCGCAAGCTCGGCAACGAGCTGGACCTCTTCTCCATCCCGGACGAGATCGGCTCCGGCCTGGCCGTCTTCCACCCGCGCGGCGGCATCATCCGCCGGACCATGGAGGACTACTCGCGCCGCCGGCACGAGGAAGAGGGCTACGAGTTCGTCTACTCCCCGCACGCCACCAAGGGCGCGCTCTTCGAGAAGAGCGGCCACCTGGACTGGTACGCGGAGGGTATGTACCCCCCCATGCAGCTCGACGGTGGTACCGACTACTACCTCAAGCCCATGAACTGCCCGATGCACAACCTGATCTTCGACGCGCGCGGCCGCTCCTACCGCGAGCTCCCGCTGCGCCTGTTCGAGTTCGGCACCGTGTACCGGTACGAGAAGTCGGGCGTCGTGCACGGCCTGACCCGCGCCCGCGGCTTCACCCAGGACGACGCGCACATCTACTGCACCCGTGAGCAGATGGCGGAGGAGCTGGACCGGACCCTCACCTTCGTGCTGAACCTGCTGCGCGACTACGGTCTGACCGACTTCTACCTGGAGCTGTCGACCAAGGACCCGGAGAAGTTCGTCGGCTCGGACGAGGTCTGGGAGGAGGCCACCGCGGTCCTCCAGCAGGTGGCCGAGAAGCAGGGCCTCCCGCTGACCCCCGACCCGGGCGGCGCGGCCTTCTACGGCCCGAAGATCTCCGTGCAGGCGCGCGACGCCATCGGCCGTACCTGGCAGATGTCGACCGTCCAGCTCGACTTCAACCTCCCGGAGCGGTTCAACCTCGAGTACACCGCCCCGGACGGCTCCCGCCAGCGGCCGGTCATGATCCACCGCGCGCTGTTCGGCTCCATCGAGCGGTTCTTCGCCGTGCTGCTGGAGCACTACGCCGGCGCCATGCCGCCGTGGCTGGCCCCGGTCCAGGCGGTCGGCATCCCGATCGGTGACGGGCACGTGGAGTACCTGCAGGAGTTCGCCGCCGAGGCGAAGAAGAAGGGCCTGCGGGTGGAGGTGGACGCCTCTTCCGACCGTATGCAGAAGAAGATCCGCAACCACCAGAAGCTCAAGGTCCCGTTCATGATCATCGTCGGTGACGAGGACATGGCCGCGGGCACCGTCTCCTTCCGATACCGCGACGGTTCGCAGGAGAACGGCATCGCCAAGGACGAGGCCCTGGCCAAGTTGGCCAAGGTCGTCGAGGACCGCGTCCAGGTCTGACCTGCGGGGCGACGGCTCAGTGAGGGGCCCCCGGGGAACTTCCGTTCCCCGGGGGCCCCTCGTCTTCGTCCTCCCGGCGGAAGACCTGGATCAGCCAGGACGAGAAGGAACCCGTCACGGCGCCCAGCAGGCCCAGGCCGAAGGTCATCAGCCCGATCGCGATCAGCCGTCCCCTCGGAGTCACCGGGGCGACGTCGCCGTAGCCGACCGTCGTCAGCGTCTGGCACACGCACCACACGGAGTCCCAGAACGTCTGGATCGGGGACGCCGGATCCTGGTGCTCGACGTGGTACAGGCCGAGCGAGCCGGAGAAGCCGAGCAGCACCGACGAGAGACCGGCGTACGTGATCACGCGCGGGTAGAGGCTGCGGCGCGGGCGGTCGTGGTGTTTGGCCTGGATGGCGTCGTGGACCTTGACCATCCGCAGCGCCCGCAGCGTCGGCAGCAGGACGACCAGGGCGTCCAGCCAGTGCGTCCGGATGAACCGCCTCGGCCGCTGGCGGCTGAGGACCAGCCGCACCAGGAAGTCCACGATGAAGCAGAGCCAGGTCACCAGGACCAGGATGCTCGCGACGTCCCGCCAGAGGTGGTGGGCGTCGTTGGCCAGCACGCGGACCGCGTACCCGGCGAGGAACACCAGGGAGGCGTAGAACAGGGGGAGCTCCGTACGGCGCTCCCAGGCGGCGTCGCGGGTCTCGGCTTCTTCGCGCATGGGCCCAGCATCGCGGTCGAGCTGCCGGTCTTCGCCCCGACGACACGCCCGCCGGGGGCAAGGTCATATGCTGCATGTCATGACGATTGAGCCGGAGCAGCAGATCGGTGTGGGCACGCAGGACGCGTTCCAGCGTCTGTGGACGCCCCACCGGATGGCGTACATCCAGGGGGAGAACAAGCCGACCGGTCCGGAGGCCGGGGACGGCTGTCCCTTCTGCGGGATTCCGGAGATGTCCGACCAGGACGGCCTGGTCGTGGCCCGGGGCAAGCACGTCTACGCCGTGCTGAACCTGTACCCGTACAACGGCGGCCACCTGATGGTCGTCCCGTACCGGCACGTCGCCGATTACACGGAGCTCGACGCGGCGGAGACGGCCGAGCTGGCGGATCTCACCAAGCGGGCCATGATCGCGCTGCGCAAGGCGTCCGGGGCGCACGGGTTCAACATCGGCATGAACCAGGGCGCGGCGGCGGGGGCCGGCATCGCGGCGCACCTGCACCAGCACATCGTGCCCCGCTGGGGCGGGGACACGAACTTCATGCCGGTCGTCGGCCACACCAAGGTGCTGCCCCAACTCCTGGCGGACACCCGCCAGATGCTCGCCGGAGCCTGGCCCACCGACTAGGGCTTGTCCGGCCGATCATGTTCGGAGCCAGATGCTGAGGGCTGCGGCGGTTGCGGTGCCAAGGTAGACGTAGCGGCGTTTGATGCCCCTATGGATGTCAAGCAGCGACTCCGGCGGGTCTTGTCTGGTCAGCCGGAGTGGTGGCGGGGACGATGAGTCGGTAGATCTCTCGTG
>NZ_JBVIGX010000009.1:218908-299764 GCF_055570595.1 Streptomyces sp. NPDC031132 | reverse complement strand
TATCAACTTCTGGCGTTGATTTTTGGCACGCTGTTGAGTTCTCAAGGAACGGACGCTTCCTTTGTACTCACCCTCTCGGGCTTTCCTCCGGGCTTCGTTCTTCGTTTCCGACTCTATCAGACTCTTTCGGGCCTGACCCCCAGTCAGCGGGGTTTGCCTTCCGGGCTGTTGGGCCCTTCCGACTCCCTGAACTCTAGTGGATTTCCCGGTCGATTCATAATCGGCCTTCGGAAATTAATTCGGGCATGCCGAATTCGTTCCCGGTGGGAGATCGTGCTGAGTTGGGTGCCGCAACGAGGCGGCGGGATTCGTTGCCGCCAAAACCTTCCGGCTCTGGGGCAACTCGAAGAACCTTACGGACCCGCGGGGTCGGTGTCAACCCCGCAGTTCACGGCTCCGTCAGGGCCGCGACTGGAGGTCCTCCACGCGGTCCAGGAGCCGGGTGAGCATGTCGCCCAGCACGCCGCGCTCCGCCGTGGAGAGGTCCTGGAGGAGGTCCTCCTCGAAGACCGTGGCCGCCCGCATGGCGTCGAGCCACTTGCTGCGGCCCTCGTCCGTGAGCTCCACGATCACGCGGACGCGGTTGGACTCGTCCCGCTCGCGCGTCACCAGTCCTTCCGCCGTCATGCGGTCGATCCGGTGGGTCATCGCCGCCGGCGTGAGGCCCAGCTGCTTCGCGAGTTCACTCGGGCCCATCCGGTACGGGGCTCCGGAGATGACGAGGGCCTTGAGGACCTCCCACTCCGCGTTGCTGATGCCCAGGGCAGCGGTCTGGCGGCCGTACGCGACGTTCATGCGGCGATTCAGCCGGCTCAGTGCCGAGACCACCTTCTCGACCTGGGGATCGAGGTCCTGGAACTCACGCTGATAGACGGCGATCTGCTCGTCGAGGCTCGGCTCGTGGACGGGCGCAGTGCCGTCGGGGGTGTCACCCATGGTTCGAAGTATCGCATGAGCCCGTTGGCGTCTAACTCCTTCGATGTGTAGAGTTAAGGGTCGAACTTTAGCTATGAAGTCTTCGGACTTCAGTTCTCGAGGCAGGTGAGAAGTGACCAAGGTGATGGGCGCTGCGATGCGGCGGATCCAGGCCGGCAACGCGTTGACCGCGTTCGGCATCGGCTTCACGGTTCCGTTCCTCTACATCTACGTGGCGCAGGTGCGAGGTCTGGGCTCCATGGCGGCCACGAGTGCATTCGTGGCCTTCGCCGTGAGTGCCCTGGTCGCGCTGCCCCTCACCGGTCGGGTCATCGACCGCCGGGGTCCCGTCCCCGTGGTCGTCGGTGCGGCCGTCGCCGCTTCGGCCGGTGCCCTGTCGCTCGGGCTCTCCACCGGCATCGTGCCGATCCTGCTGTCCGCCCTGGCGCTCGGCGCCGGGCAGGCCGTCATGCAGCCGGCGCTGGCGACGATGATCGTGTGGTGCTCGACCCCGAGCACCCGGACGCGCGCCTTCGCCCTGCAGTTCTTCATGCAGAACCTCGGCCTGGGCATCGGCGGGCTCATCGGCGGCCAGATCGTCGACGAGAGCCGGCCCGGCAGCTTCACCCTGCTGTTCGGCATCGAGGCCGTGATGTTCCTGGTCCTGGCCGGGGTCATCCTCACCGTGCGGATGCCGCACGCGCCGAGCATCAAGGACGCCGTGCCGCGGGACGAGTCCCGGGCGGGCAGCGCGTGGAAGCGGCTGTTCGAGCACAAGGCCATGGTCAAGCTGCTCGTGCTGGGCTTCGTGATCTTCTTCGCCTGCTACGGGCAGTTCGAGTCCGGGCTCGCCGCCTTCGGTACCGAGGCCGCCGGGATCTCCCCCTCCACCCTCGGCTTCGCGCTGGCCGCCAACACCGGTGCGATCGTCGTGGCGCAGTTCGTCGTGCTGAAGCTGGTCGAGAAGCGCCGCCGGTCCCGCGTGATCGCGCTGGTCGGCCTGATCTGGACCGTCGCGTGGGTCATCGCCGGGTTCTCGGGCCTGGGGCACGGCAGCGCGCTGATGGCCGCCGCCGCGTTCATCACGACGTACGCGCTCTTCGGCATCGGCGAGGCGATGCTGTCGCCGACCCTGG
Organism: Streptomyces sp. NPDC031132; assembly: GCF_055570595.1. NCBI lineage: Bacteria > Bacillati > Actinomycetota > Actinomycetes > Kitasatosporales > Streptomycetaceae > Streptomyces > Streptomyces sp. NPDC031132. Next base: position 297,713 of record NZ_JBVIGX010000009.1, on the reverse strand, counting down.
CCCCGCTGGTGGCCGACCTGGCGCCGGAGGGCTCGGTGGGCCAGTACAACTCCGCCTTCGCGCTGGTCAAGCAGATGGCGCTGGCCCTCGGGCCGCTGGGCGTGCCGCTCGGTGCGGGCGTGCCGATGCTCTACATCGGGGTGTTCGTCATGGTCTCGCTGGGGATCGCGTGGCTGGCGCTGCGGCTCGGCAAGCAGCTGAGCCCGGTGCAGGACAGGCCGTCGCTGCTGAAGGGCGAGGCGGTGCCGGCGGTGGCCGTGAAGGTCGCCGAGCCGGAGCGCGTGCCCGCGTAGGCGAGGGGCGCAGGAAACATGAGAAGGGCCCGGTCCTGGTGGACCGGGCCCTTCTCGTGTCCGCTACTTGTCCGGCAGGGCGAACTCGCACCAGACGGCCTTGCCGCCGCCCGGGGTGCGGCGCGAACCCCAGGAGGAGGCGATCGTCGCGATGATCGAGATGCCTCGGCCGGTCTCGTCGGCCGGTTCGGCGCGGCGGCGGCGCGGGAGGTGGTCGTCCCCGTCGGTGACCTCGATGATCAGGCGGCGGTCGGTGCGGCGCAGCCGCAGGCGCATGGGTGGGGTGCCGTGCTGGAGGGAGTTCGCGACGAGCTCGCTCGCGGCGAGGACGCCGAGGTCGCACAGTTCGACCGGGAAGCGCCAGGAGGCGAGGACTCCGGACGCGAAGGCGCGGGCGCGCGGGGCGGCCTCGATGCCGCCGAGGAGTTCCAGGGCGGCGTTGTGGAAGAGCTCGGCGTCGGCTCCGGTGCGGGCGGGCTGCTGGAGGACCATGACGGCGACGTCGTCGTCGTGGTCGGCGTCGACGCCGAGGGCGCGCATGAGGCGGTCGCAGATGACGGCGGGGGTGCCCTGGGCGCCGGAGAGTGCGCGCTCCAGGGCGGCGACGCCCTCGTCGATGTCCTCGCCGCGCCGTTCGACCAGGCCGTCGGTGTAGAGGACGGCGGTGGAGCCGGGGCCGAGCGCGATGGTGCCGGAGGTGTGCAGCCAGCCGCCGGTGCCGAGTGGCGGGCCGGTGGGGTCGGCTGCGCGGCGTACGGTGCCGTCCTCGTCGCGGACGAGGATCGGGAGGTGGCCGGCCGAGGCGTACGCGAGCAGGCCCTCGTTGGGGTCGTGGACGGCGTAGACGCAGGTGGCGATCTGGCTGGCGTCGATCTCGGCGGCGAGGCCGTCGAGGAGCTGGAGCACCTCGTGCGGGGGCAGGTCTAGGCGGGCGTAGGCGCGGACGGCGGTGCGCAGCTGGCCCATGACGGCGGCCGCGCGGACCCCGCGGCCCATGACGTCGCCGATGACGAGGGCGGTGCGGCCGGCGCCGAGGGTGATGACGTCGTACCAGTCGCCGCCGACTGCGGCTTCGGTGCCGCCGGGCTGGTAGGTGGCTGCGACGCGGAGGTCGTCGGGCTGTTCGAGTTCCTGCGGGAGGAGGGAGCGCTGGAGGGTGACGGCGGCTTCGCGCTGGCGGCGTTCGCTGGCGCGCAGCCGTTCGACGGCTTCGGCGTGGTCGGTGACGTCGGCGAGGTGGATGAGGACCCCGGCGTGGTGGGGGTCGGCCCCGCCTTCGGTGTCGGCCTTGGGGAACTCGACGGGGGTGCAGGTGACCGTGTACGAGCTGGCGCCGCCGGGGGCGGTGCGGTTCTTGGCGGTACGGGGCTTGCCGCTGCGCTGGACCTGGTCGAGGAGCGGGAGGAGGCCGAGCTCGCCGAGTTCGGGGAGGGCGTCGTGGGCGGGTGCGCCGGTGGGGCGGGGGCCGAAGCCGGCGGTGTAGGCGTCGTTGACGTAGGCGACGCGGTGCTCGGGGCCGTGGACGAGGGCGACGAGGGCCGGGAGCCGGCCGAGGACCTCCCGTACGGAGAGCTCGTCCAGGGAGGGCACGGCGGCGAGGACGCCACTGCCGGTGCCCGATCCGGTGCCGGAGCCCGTGCCCGTGCCCGTGCCCGTCCCGCAGACGGTGGGGTCCGCGGGGTCGGTTGGGCAGCCGTCCGGCGCCGTTGCCGGGCGGGCGGCGGCGCCGCGGGCTGCCGGGACGGCGCCCTCACCCCGCTTGGCCTGGGCGGCGGCGTGTTCGGACCGTGCGGCGGCGCGGCGCTGCGTTCCGGGAAAACGGGCGCTCCAGCGCGTGAAGTTCACTGCGTTCAAGCCTCGTGGTGTCGCAAGTGGTCGCTGTGCTTCTCGTGGTCGGTCGCTGGCCGGTGTCGCTCGGTGGATGTCACGGTGCATGTCACTGTGTGCAGGTGTGAGCCCACCTATGGTCACACGTCCAGTGTGGCCGACCGCACTGACAACGTCAGCCCTGACTGTCCTTCGGGGGGTTGGGGGCGGGCGGGGGCAGGGGGTGTTTGTGGCCGAGTCCGGCGGCGAGTTCGAATTCTGCCCTGGGGTGTTCGAGGGAGCCGAGGGAGACGATCTCACGCTTGAAGAGGCCGGAGAGGGTCCATTCGGCAAGCACGCGCATTTTGCGATTGAAGGTGGGGATCCGGCTGAGGTGGTAGGTGCGGTGCATCAGCCAGGCGGGGTAGGCCTTGAGCTTGCGGCCGTAGATGTGGGCGACGCCCTTGTGGAGGCCGAGGGAGGCCACGGAGCCCGCGTACTTGTGGGCGTATTCCGTCAGGAGTTCGCCGCGCAGGGAGGCCAGCAGGTTGTCGGCGAGGACCTTGGCCTGGCGGACGGCGTGCTGCGCGTTGGGGGCGCATTCGACGCCGGGTTTGTCGGCGGTGATGTCGGGGACGGCGGCGGCGTCGCCGGCCGCCCAGGCGTGTTCTACGCCGTCGACGGTGAGGAAGGCGGTGCAGGCGAGGCGGCCGCGCTCGGTGCGCGGGAGGTCGGAGGCGGCGAGGACCGGGTGCGGTTTGACGCCGGCGGTCCACACGACGGTGCGGGTGGGGAAGCGGGCGCCGTCGCTGAGGACGGCGACGCGGTTCTCGCAGGAGTCGAGCCGGGTCTCGAGACGGACGTCGATGTTCCGGCGGCGCAGTTCGCGGATCGTGTAGACGCCCAGTTCGGGGCCGACCTCGGGGAGGATGTGGTCGCTGGCCTCGACCAGCACCCACTTCATGTCCTCGGGTTTGACGTTGTGGTAGTAGCGGGCCGCGTAGCGGGCCATGTCCTCGAGTTCACCCAGGGCCTCGACTCCCGCGTAGCCGCCGCCGACGAAGACGAAGGTGAGGGCGGCGTCGCGGAGTGCGGGGTCGCGGGTGGAGGAGGCGATGTCCATCTGTTCGATGACGTGGTTGCGCAGGCCGATGGCCTCTTCCACGGTCTTGAAGCCGATGGCGTAGTCGGCGAGTCCCGGGATGGGCAGGGCGCGGGAGATGGATCCGGGGGCGACGACGATTTCGTCGTACTCGAGCTCCTGGGCGCCGGTGCCCTCGTCGGCGGTGGCGAGGGTGTTGACGGTCGCGGTGCGCTTGGCGTGGTCGATGCGCTGGACCTCGCCGATGACGATGCGGCACTTGTTGAGGACGCGGCGGAGCGGGACGACGACGTGGCGCGGGGAGATCGAGCCGGCGGCCGCCTCGGGTAGGAAGGGCTGGTACGTCATGTAGGGCTCGGGACTGACCACCGTGACCTCGGCTTCGCCGGCTCTGAGCTTTCGCTGGAGCCGGAGCGCCGTGTACATGCCGACGTAGCCCCCGCCGACGACGAGGATGCGCGTGCGGGGCGGGGTACCGGGGGCCGTGCCCCGGGAGTTAGCAGCCTTCACCATCCCATGACGCAACGTGGCCGGGAGTTTGTCCACAGGCCTGACACATTGTGTGACCGGAGGGGATGCCGGTACGGGGCTGTCGGGGGGCTGGAGTCGGGGTGGAGTTCCGCAGGTCAGGGGGTACGGAGAGGGTGATTCCGGTGGCTTGGATCGGAAAAGTGGGGGTGAATGCTCCGATCGGGCGGTGGTCCGTCCGGGGCTGCCTCTTCTGAATTGACTCTGGCTCAACTATGTTCGTATCTCGTCGAGGAGTAGGACCGGGGCCCACATGACCGTGGCCCACCTCGACACGAAGGCGGGGAGTGTCTCCGGGGGGAGACAAATGATTACCGGGGGATACATATGAACATTTCCGATTTCCATGGTTCTGCGACCGCGCTCTCGGGTGAGAGCAACGGTCGCCTGATGACGGGCGGCACCACGCACGGCGTGGGTCGCTCCACACCGCTGCGCGTCGACGCCCAGCGCAACCTCGAGCACGTGCTGCGCGCGGCGCGCGAGGTGTTCGGCGAGCTGGGCTACGGGGCTCCGATGGAGGACGTGGCGCGGCGCGCCCGCGTCGGCGTCGGCACTGTGTACCGGCGGTTCCCGAGCAAGGACGTCCTGGTCCGCCGGATAGCCGAGGAAGAGACCGCCCGGCTGACCGAGCAGGCCAGGACCGCCCTGGGCCAGGAAGAGGAGCCGTGGCAGGCGCTGTCGTGCTTCCTTCGCACCTCGGTGGCCTCGGGCGCCGGGCGGCTGCTGCCGCCGCAGGTGCTGCGGGTCGGGTCGGCGGGCGAGGACGGCGTCGAGGACGCGGAGCAGGCGCGGGTTCCGCACCAGCGCCAGGCGGGCGTGACCGGCGGGGCTCCCGATCTGCGGGTCGTGGGCGGGCGGACTCCCGTCGAGGACGAGCCCTCGGAGGACGCGGGCTCGGGTGCGCTGCTCGAGGTGGTCGGCCGGCTGGTCGACCGCGCGCGGGAGGCCGGTGAGCTGCGCGGCGACGTCACGGTGGCCGATGTGCTGCTGGTGATAGCGACGGCCGCGCCGGCGCTGCCCGACGCGGCGCAGCAGGCGGCGGCTTCGTCCCGGCTGCTGGACATCCTGCTCGAGGGGCTGCGCTCCCGGACGGTCTGAGCCGTACGGGACGCGGTCCGCGCGGACGCCCTTGCAGGGGTGCGTGCGGCTGCCCGCTCCATCCTCCCTTTACCGGTTCGTCGAACGGCCCTCCGAACGGCCTCTCACTCGAAAGAGTGAGGGCCGGGTACGGGGGTTCACCGGATGCTGCCCGGACGGGTGGATGGCGTGGAGAGGGGTTCGGCGCGCGCCCCCCGTGTGACACGCTTGAACGGTGTACCGGGTGAGTGTGTCGGGCGGGGGCTTCCGCGATGGGCGTTGACGGTCGGGAAGAGCCGCTCGGTGGTGCCGGCGGGTTCGGCGGTGCCGGCGGCGAGGTCGAGGCGGACGCCCCGGCCGCAGGCCAGGTCCCGGCCCAGCGCGAACCGCGCGGGAGGCACGCGGCGTCGAGGCGCTCCGGTGCCGAGCTGCCGCCGTCCGACGGCGAGTTGATCGCCCGGATGCGCGGGGGCGACGACGGTGCGTACGAGGAGCTGTTCCTGCGGCACGCCGATTCGGTACGGCGCTACGCGCGGACGTGCTGCCGTGACGGGCACACGGCCGAAGACCTGACCGCCGAGGTGTTCGCCCGGACGCTGCAGGCGGTACGGGGCGGGGCCGGGCCGGACCAGTCGGTGCGCGCGTATCTGCTGACCACCGTACGGCGGGTCGCGGCGGCCTGGGCGAAGACGTCCCGGCGGGAGCATCTCGTCGAGGACTTCGCCGTGTTCGCGGAGCAGGCGGCCGCGCGAGCCGAGACCGGCGGCGGGCTGTCCGGTCTGTCCGGGGACGACACCCTCGAACTGGGCGCGGACGTCCGGGCGATGCGCGAGGCCGAGCAGTCGCTGGCCATGCAGGCCTTCCGGAGCCTGCCCGAGCGCTGGCAGGCCGTGCTGTGGCACACCACCGTCGAGGACGCCTCCCCGAGTGCGGTCGCGCCGCTGTTCGGGCTGAGCGCCAACGCGACGGCCGTGCTGGCCAGCCGTGCCCGGGAAGGGCTCAAGCAGGCCTACCTGCAGGCGCATGTGAGCTCGGCGCTCAGTGCGGGCGGGGACTGCGCGCGGTACGCGGACCGGCTGGGCGCGTATGCCCGCGGCGGGCTGCGGATGCGTGCGGAGCGGGGGCTGCGCGGGCACTTGGAGGAGTGCTCGAAGTGCCGGCTGGCCGCCGGGGAGCTCAAGGACGTCAACGCGGGCATTCCCGCGCTGCTGCCCGTCGCGGTCATCGGATGGTTCGCCGCCGGGTACGCGGCGAAGGCGGCCGGGGTCGTGGCCGGCGGGGCCGTTGCCGCCGGGGGCGCGGGGGCTGTCGCCGCGGCCTCGGGCGGGTCGACCGCCGGGGCCGGGGCCGGTGCAGGGGCCGCCGGGGCCGCGGGTGCGGGGGCCGGGGCTGCCGGGGCCGGTGGCGGCGCCGGGGGTGCCGGGTCCGGGGTCGGGGGTGCGGTGGTGTCCGAGGGGCTCGGGCTGCCGGCCAAGGCCGCCATCGCCGCCGGGATCGCGGTCGCCGCGGCCGCCGGGGTGGTGTTCGCGCTGGCCGGGGACGATCCCGAGCCGGGGGCCGCGGCGCAGCCCGCGCCGAGTGTGGCGGCGCCCGTGGTGCCGCTGGTCCCGGCTCCGCGCACCCCGGCTCCGGCCGATGCGGAGCCGCCGGCCGCGCAGGGCTCCGTACCGTCCGCGCCGCACACGGCCCCCGCGTCGCCGATTCCCTCCGCGCCGAAGCCGAAGGCCCCGGCCGCGCCGGTGTCCCGGGCGCCCTCTCCGAAGCCCTCGCCGACGCCGAGTCCCGTACCGAGCCGGAGTCCGGCCCGGCCGTCCCCGTCGCCGTCCGTGCCGAAGCCGCAGGGGTTCCGGCTGGCGGGGCTCGAACACTCCGCGTTCGGCGACCACGACGGTCCCGAGCTGCAGACCTGGCGCAGCAGCTGGGTGTGGCAGCGGTGGGGGCTGCGGATCGCGGACCGGCGGTTCGCGCAGGGCATCACCGTGAACTCCCGTTCCTCGGTGGAGATCACCCTCAACCGGCAGTGCACGGCGTTCTCGGCGCGGGCCGGGGTGGACGACCTGTCGCTGTTCACCGACGGCACCGTGCGGTTCTCCGTGTACGCCGACGGGCAGCGGCTGTGGCGGTCGGGCACGCTCGGGTACGGGGATCCGGCCGCCGCCGTCGACGTCCCCCTGGCCGGGCGCGAGACGCTGCGGCTGGTGGTGGAGCAGGCCGGGCAGGGCAGTCTGCCGACCCTGGCGAGCTGGGCCGACGCCGTGATCAGCTGCCGGTGAGAAGGGTGACGAGGGTGACGACCTCGGCCGGGGAGAGCTCGGCGCCCGCCGCCTCCTCCTGCTCGTAGCGGTCGGGGCCCAGCACGGCCCGGGTGGCGTCCGGGAGTCCGCCGACGGCGGCCTGTTCCGGGACCGAGCGCGGGTGGCCGGCGCGCCAGGCGGTGGCCGCCGCGAGCACCCGTACGGCCTCTGCACTGCGCTCGGCGGCGGCCAGCAGCACGGCCGCGGTGTCGGCGAGCGAGGCGAGTACGCGTTCGGCGCAGTGCGCGGCGACGGCGGCGGCCAGGGTCGGCCCGAGCTTCGCGAGGCCGGCCTCGGGACCGTGCGCGTGGGCCGTGAGGACGGCGTCGACGTTGTCGAGCCCGGCGGTGAGCTGCGGGGGCGCCGAGATCTTTTCGGACGCGGCGCGAGCCGGCCCGCACTCGGCACCGGCCCGCTCGAGGTCCCCACGGACGAGGGCGAGCAGCGCTGCGAGCATGCCGCCGTAGGCCCGGACGTCGTACACCCCGCCGTAGGGCTCGACTTCGCGGGCGACCTCCGCCAGCAGCTGCTCGGCGCCGTCGTAGTCCCCGGAGCAGAAGGCGGACTCGGCGATCCGGGCCATGGCGAAGGGGACCTCGGTGTGGGCCCCGACCTCGCGGGCGAGGCGCAGGCACTCCTCGTACTCGGCGCGGGCCCAGTCGTACCGGCCGCGGGAGAGCGCGACCTCGCCGGCGGCGCTCGCCACCTGGGCACGGGTCCAGCGGTCGCCGACGCGGCGGGCGATTTCGTGCAGTTCGGCGAGGTCGGCGTCGACGGACGACAGGCCGCCGATGAGGTCGATGGTCACGTGGGTGCGGAGCATGAGGGTGATGCCCAGTTCCCAGTCGCCGCCGTGGCGGCGACAGTTGTCGACCGTCTCGGCGAGCCCGTCGCGGACGTCGCGGGTGTCACCGGTGAGGAACGTGGTCATCGGCCAGAGCATGCCGGGGAAGCGGGCGGTCTCGGGGCCGGTGCCCCTGAAGACCTGCTGGATGCGGTCGGCGAGCGCGATGTTCTGCGGCGTACGGAACTCCTCGGGCGCGTGGCCTTCGGCGAGGAGGAGGACGCGCAGCATCTGCGTGCGCATGAAGCGCCAGTATTCGGGGGTGCCCTCGGGCGGCTCGGCGGGGTGCAACTCCAGGACCCGGGCCGCCCATTCCGCGCCCTCGATGCGGTAGTTGCGCAGCCACCAGAACCAGCCGAGGGCGAGGGTGAGGCGCAGGCCCGTCTCGGCGGCGCCGGTTTCGGTGGTGTGCAGGAGCGCGGCGCGGAGGTTGTCGAGCTCGGTCTCGATGCGGCGGATCCAGGGGAGCTGGGCGGCGCAGCGCAGGAGGGGTTCGGCCTCCTCGGCGAGGGCCAGGAAGTGCGCGGCGTGGCGGTGGGCGGCGGCGCGGCGGTCGGCTGGGTGTGCGGCCGCGCGTTCGGCGGCGTACTCGTGGATGGTCTCGAGCATGTGGTAGCGCATGCCGCTGTCGCCCGGGCCGGGGGTGGCGAGGACGAGGGACTTGTCGACGAGGGAGCCGAGGACGTCGGCGACGTCCAGGGCGGCGTCCGTGCAGACGGCCTCGGCGGCCGGGAGGTCGCAGCCGCCGGCGAATACGGAGAGGTGGCGCAGGACGGTGCGCTCGGGCTCGTCGAGGAGGTCCCAGGACCAGTCGACGACGGCGCGCAGGGTCTGCTGGCGGGGCAGCACGGTGCGGGCGCCGCTGGTCAGGAGCCGGAAGCGGTCGTCGAGGCGGTCGGCGATCTGGCGCGGGGTGAGCAGCCGCAGCCGGGCGGCGGCCAGCTCGATGGCGAGCGGCAGCCCGTCGAGGCGGGCGCAGATCTCGGCGACGGCGGCCGGGTCCTCGGCGGGGGTGAAGCCGGGGCGGACGGCGCCGGCGCGGTCCGCGAAGAGGCGGTGTGCGGGGTCGGGCGGCAGCGGGTCGACGGGCCGGACCGTTTCGCCGGGCACGCCGAGGGGTTCGCGGCTGGTGGCCAGGATCCGGACGCCGGGGCAGTGGGTGAGGAGGCGCTCGGCGAGTTCGGCGGCGGCGCCGATGACGTGCTCGCAGTTGTCGAGGACGAGCAGCAGGCGGCGGTTCGCGCAGTGCTCGACGAGCTGGGCGACGGGGTCGGCGGCGGCGCCGGTCTTCTCACGGGCCACGAGGGTGTTCTCGCGCAGGCCGAGGGCGCTGAGGACCGCGCCGGGGACGGCGGCGGGGTGGTCGAGGCGGGCGAGTTCGACGAGCCAGCCGGGTTCGGGGTGGGCGGAGGCGGCGTGCTCGGCGAGGCGGGTCTTCCCGGAGCCGCCGGGGCCGGTGAGGGTGACGAGGCGCAGGCGGGCCAGGTCGGCGTGCAGGGCGGCCAGTTCGGGCTCGCGGCCGACGAAGGAGGTGAGGCGGGGCCGAAGGTTGCCGGTCGGCTCCGCGGGGGGCGCGGGGGCGGGGGCCGGGGGCGCGGCGGCCGCGGGGGGCACGGCCGCGGCGGGGGATGCGGTCGCCGCCGGGGATGCGGTCGCGGCGGGGGATGCGGGGTACGCCGGGGGCGCGGCCGATGCCGGGGGCGCGGGGTACGCCGGGTCCGGGGGCCCGGGGGCTACCGCGGGGGCGGGAGATGCCGGGTGCGCGGGGTACGCCGGGGGCGCGGGTGATGCCGGGGGCGCGGGGTACGCCGGGGGCGCGGTTGCCACTGGGCGTGCGGGGTGCGCGGGCGCCGCCGGGTGCGCCACGGGCGCGGGCGCTACGGCGGGCGCGGGTGATGCCGGGGGCGCGGGGTACGCCGGGGGCGCGGGGTACCCCGCGGGCGCGGAGGCGGGAGACGCCGGGGGCGCGGCCGATGCCAGGGGCGCGGGGGCTGCCGCGGGCGCGGGATGTGCCGCGGGCGCGGGGTACCCAGGGGGTGCGGGGGCTGCTGCGGGCGCGGCCGATGCCGGGGGCGCGGGATGCGCCGGGGGCGCGGTTGCCGCTGGGGACGCCGGGGGTGCGGGAGATGCCGGGTACGCCTCGGGCGCTGCTGCGGGCTCGGGGAGTGCCGCCAGGGACGCGGGGAACGCGGTTGCCACCGGGGGTGCGGGAGACGCCGGGGGCGTGGAGGCCATCGGGGGCGCGGGGTACGCCGCGGGCGCGGAGGCGGGAGACGCCGGGGGCATGGACGCGGGTGGCGTCGGGGGTGTGGGGCGGAGCAGTTCCGTGTGCAGGGCGGCCAGTTCGGGGCCGGGGTCGGTGCCGAGGGTGTCGGCGAGGGTGCGGCGGGTGCGCTCGTACGCGGCGAGGGCGTCGGCGGGGCGGCCGGCCGCGCGCAGCGCGCGGAGCTGCTGGGCGCGCAGGGGCTCGTCGTACGGGCGCTCCTGGATCAGCGCCTCGATCTCCGGGAGGAGGGACGCCGGGTCGGTGGCGCCGCTGCGGAGCTCGGCGTCGATCCGGGCGCGGAGGGCGGCGGTGCGGTGCGCTTCGGGGCCGGCGGCGTGGGCGGTGCGGGCGGGCTCGGGGAGGTCGGCGAGGGCGGGGCCGCGCCAGAGGTCGAGGGCGCTGCGGAGGGTTCCGGCGGCGGTGGCCGGGTCGGCGGCCAGCTGCTGGGCGCCTTGGCGGGCGAGCCGGGTGAACCGTTGCAGGTCGATGTCGTCGGCGTCGGCGACGGCGAGGCCGTAGCCGCCGGCGGGGTGGGCGCGGACGGTGTGTCGGCCGCCGAGGGCCCGGCGGAGCCGGCCGACGAGGGCCTGCAGGGCGGCGGGGGCGTCCTGAGGCGGGTCGTCGCCCCAGACCTCGTCGACGAGGTCGGCGACGGAGGCGGTGCCGCTCCGCGCGCCGGCCGCGGCGCGGAGCGCGAGGGCGGTGAGGAGGGCGCGCAGACGGGCGCCGCCGATGGTGAGGGGAGCTCCGGTCTCGTCACGGGCTTCGGTGACGCCGAGGATGAGATACCGCACTGGGCCCATTCTGCCTTGCGGCTGCCGGAGGTGCCGGGGAGTTTCGCCGCGGTCGGCCGTGGGCGGTGGTGTCGGCGGGTCGGGGCCGGGTGCGTGGGGCGGGGTGCCCCACAAGCAGGCCCGCAGCCGCCCCTGCCCGCCGGTCCGGCTGCCGGACGCGGCCTGCGGGCCGTCGTCCCCACCGGTCAACACGCCCTCGCCGTTCCTCTGTCCCACCTGCCCGCAGTAGCCCACCACACCAACCACCCACCCCATGACGCACGTTGGCGACAGCCCCCAGCCGGCCCACCCGACAACAGATCGCCGGACCCGTAGTGACGGTTGTCGATGACGGCAGCCAGGCCCGGAACCAGCAGACGGCAAGCGGGAAGGGCGGGCCGCCGGGCCTGCCGTAACCGCGCCCCCGGCCCGGACCTCCGCGCCCCCGCCAGCGAGAACCCCACCTGTGGTGACCCACCCCGACGACAACCCCCAGCCGACCCACCCGACATCAGGTCATCGGACCCGTAGTAACGGTTGTCGATGACGACAGCCAGGCCCCCAACCAACAGACGGCAAAAGGGAAGGGCGGGCCGCCGGGCCTGCCGTAACCGCGCCCCCGGCCCGGACCTCCGCGCCCCCGCGTCCGCTTCTTCGGCCGGGGCCGCGGTCCGGTCGGGGCTCTGGCGGGTGGGGCGGGAGCCGTGAGGGGGGCGGGGACTACGAGAGGGCCGGGCGGGGGATGGGGACTCCCTGGGGGACCGCTCGGCGGCGGGGGGTGGACGTGCCCGTCCAGCAGGTACCGCGGCGGGCCAGGAGGCGGCCCAGCCACAGTTCCATCGAGACGAGTTCCGCGAGGCCGTCGAGGGGGACCGGGCGGCCCTCCGCCGCGTCCAGCAGCGCCTGTTGGACCACCCGGGCTTCGATCAGGCCCGCGTCCGCCAGCAGGGGGGACGCGAACAGGGCCAGCAGCGAAGACAGCGCCGCGCGCAGGCCCACGCGGGTCGCCGTTTCGTTCGGGCTGTGGGCCGGGGCGCCCCAGCCCGGGGGGAGTTCGCGTACGCCCGCCGAGGAGAGGACGCTGCGCAGGATCGCCGCCCGCGCGCCGGGCTGGACGCGCAGGGATTCGGGGAGCGCGCGGGCGGCCCGTACGACCTGGTTGTCCAGGAACGGGGCGTGCAGGCGCTGGCTGCGGACCTCCACGGCCTGTTCGAAGACCCGGTGGTCCGCCGCGTGGCGGGTCAGCGCCGCGCGGGCCCGGGCCTCGCCGGGGCGGAGGGACAGGGGCGGGCGGCCTGCGGCGGCCGTGAGGCGGATCGATACTTCCGCCAGGGCTTCGCCGGTCAGCCAGGCCGCCGCCGGGCCCGGGCGGGACCAGGTCAGGGCGGCGAGCGAGGCGTCCACCGGGTTCGAGGCGCCGCCCTCGACGGCCCCTTCGCGCAGCCGGGCCGCCGCCGCCTCCATGCCCGCGCGGTACGGCGTACGGGCGAGTCGGCGGGCCGCGGAGTAGACGGAGAACGGGACCAGGAGGGACAGCGCGGAGTCGCCGGGCGCCGAGCGGGCCAGGGCGGCGACCGGGCGCAGCAGGTGGCGTCTGCGGCGGTCCATCAGGAGGTCGGCCAGCCGGGCCGGGTGCGCGTCGAGGACCTGGCGGGCGCCGTGTCCGACGAAGTGGTCCGCCGAGCCGGCCGCCAGCCGGCGCCGCTCGCGGGCGGCGGTGACGAGGGAGGGGCCGGGTTCGTCGGTGAGGGGGCCGTCGAGTTCCGCGTACGGGAGGGCTTCCTCGGCGGCGGCGACGACCACGTGGTGCAGCCGGGGGTTGGCGGCGATGGCGCGGGCGCGTTCGAGTTCGGCCTCGCGGCCCTGGGGGGTGGCCAGGTCGTTGAAGGTGACCGCGAGGAGCCGTTCGCCGGACTGCTTCATCACCGTGCCGGGCGCCCCGGGCAGGCCGGCGGCGAGCAGGGCGAGGGTCGCGGAGGCGCTGCCTCCGGAGAGGTCGGCGCCGACGCCGGGGACCGGCGCGGGTGCGCCCCGGGCCGCGCGCCGGTCGGCGGGGCCCATTCCGGGCACCGGGCCGGGGTCGTGGGGCGGCGTGTCGGGGGCATGCCGCGGTGCCGTGAGCCGGGCGCGCACCGCGTCCACCAATGCTTCCCGTACGCCCTCCACCGCGCGCTCGGGATCGGCCGCGGGCGCGGCCACCGCCAGGGAGGCCACCGGCTCGTACCCGGTGATCTCGCGCGAGCCCTCGCGCAGGATCAGCGCGTGCCCGGGCGGGATGCGCCGTACGCCGACGTACGGTGTGCCGTCGCCCAGTGCCTCCGGGCTGTCGGGGCAGGCCAGCAGGGCGGCGAGATGGCCGATGTCGAGCTGTGCCTCGATGAGGTCGGCGAGCGGCAGTGCGGCGGTGGCGTACGCGGTACCGCCGGCCCAGGGCGTGTAGAACACGGGCCGGGCGCCCGCGAGGTCGCCGACGACGGTGATCCGGCGGCCGGTCTGGACGACGGCGGTGTAGCTGCCGGACCACTGGGTGAGGTGGCGCAGGGCTCCACCGCGGGCGGCGAGGAGCGCGCGCCGCAGCTCGGCGTCGGTGGCGCCGCAGCAGCCGAGGACGGCGAGCCGGGTGAAGGGGTCGGCGGGGTCGGCGGCGAGGGTGCGGATCTCGTCGGGGCGCCAGTCGCCGACGGCCCAGAGGGGGTCGGGGTCTCCCCAGAGCAGTTGGGCGCCGACGGGCACGACGGTGCGTTCGGCGTCCTGGGCGGCCGGGTCGTCCGGATGGTCGGCGTCCGCGATGCCGCCGCTCAGGGGTGCGTCGGGGCTGCCGTTCCAGGGTCCGTCGGAGCCGTGTCCGCCCTGGCCGGAGACGCGGCCGGCCGTGCCGAAGCTCGCGGCGATACTGCTCCACCCGACCAACCAGCGCACCGCCGCCTCCCCAGCCTGTGGGCAATTGACCGGGGCATGAACGGCATGGTCAGCGCAGAGGGCGCGGCCGACGGGACCCCGGGTGGCTCGGGGTCCATGCTGCCACGAGACAGGCGTGCAGGAGTGGCCGAGGAGGGCGCACGTGCAAACGAACACGCCGCGGCCACGCGGTATTTGGCGTTCCGTTCCCACCGCCCCATAGGTCGGTTTCGGCCATTCTTCGACCGTACTGAGTGCCGTCGAACGCGCTGGGGCGCCCGACCGCAGCGGCGCGCGGGCGCGGTCCGGGAGACGGGATTCGCCCCCCGGACCGTTCCGCCACCCGCGGGGATTGGGGTAGCGGCATCCCCCGGCCCGCCGGATCCACGCAGCGGGCCGACCCACGCACGGCACATCGAATCGCCGGGCCCGGTGACCGGCCAGAGCGCACGGGCGGGCGCACGGCCACACGCACGGAGCACGGGAGAGCGCGTGCGCCCGCGGCGCGGGCCCCGGCCCGACTGTGCAGGCGGACAACAATCCCGCCATACGGAAGTCGAGGCCTTAACGCTTGGGAGGCGGGGAACTACGCTGGGTTTACGAAATGCCGGGCAACTATGCCCCGGCGGCGTATGCGTTGTGTGCGTTCCGCGTGTGACGAGGGGTGGCGCATGTCCAGGGAGCTCCGCGAGCCCAACGAGAAGCTCGGCGCCGTCCTCGCCCTCGCCGGCATCAGCAACGCCGGGCTGGCCCGGCGGGTCAACGACCTCGGCGCGCAACGCGGCCTGACGCTTCGTTACGACAAGACGTCGGTGGCCCGGTGGGTGTCCAAGGGGATGGTGCCGCAGGGCGCGGCCCCTCATCTGATCGCCGCCGCGATCGGCGCGAAGCTGGGGCGGCCGGTGCCGCTGCACGAGATCGGGCTGGCGGATGCGGACCCCGCGCCCGAGGTCGGCCTGGCCTTCCCACGGGACGTGGGAGAGGCGGTGCGCTCGGCCACCGATCTGTACCGGCTCGACCTCGCCGGGCGCCGGGGCGGTGGCGGGATCTGGCAGTCGCTGGCCGGCTCGTTCGCCGTGTCCGCGTACGCGACGCCCGCCTCGCGCTGGCTGATATCTCCGGCGGACGGTTCGGTGGCGCGCGAGCCCGCCGCGCACCGCGAGACCGTGGCGTCCCGCGAGACCGTGGCGTCCCGCGAGCCGGTGGCGTCCCGCGAGCCGGTGGCGAACACGGCGCCCGCGGCCCCGGCCCCTGCACCGGCGCAGGGGCCGACGGCTTCGCCGATTTCTTCCTCGCCGATGTCGTCGTCGTCTTCGTCAACGGGTCTGCCCGCGCAGTCTTCGGGCGAAACGCCGCACGCCCCGCCCGCGCCGGTGCCCGCCGCCGTCGTGGGGCTGTCGGACCCGGCGCCGCAGCGCGTGGGCCACAGCGATGTGACCAAGCTGCGCGAGGCGGCCGAGGACGCACGCCGCTGGGACTCCAAGTACGGAGGCGGGGACTGGCGTTCGTCGATGGTGCCCGAGTGCCTGCGCGTCGACGCGGCGCCGCTGCTGCTCGGCTCGTACAGCGACGATGTGGGCCGCGCGCTGTTCGGTGCGACCGCCGAGCTGACCCGGCTGGCCGGGTGGATGGCCTTCGACACCGGCCAGCAGGAAGCGGCCCAGCGCTACTACATCCAGGCGCTGCGCCTGGCCCGCGCGGCCGCGGACGTACCGCTGGGCGGGTACGTGCTGGCCTCGATGTCGCTGCAGGCCACGTACCGGGACTTCCCGGACGAGGGCGTGGACCTTGCGCAGGCGGCCGTGGAGCGCAACCGGGGGCTGGCCACCGCCCGCACCATGAGCTTCTTCCGGCTGGTCGAGGCGCGGGCGCATGCGAAGGCGGGCGATTCGGCGGCCGCCGGGGCGGCGCTGCGGGCGGCGGAGGGCTGGCTGGAGCGGGCGCGGGAGGGGGATCCGGATCCGACGTGGCTGGGTTTCTACTCGTACGACCGTTTCGCGGCGGATGCGGCGGAATGCTACCGGGACCTGAAACTGCCGCGGCAGGTGCGGCGCTTCACGGAGCAGGCGCTGTCGCGGCCGACGGAGGAGTACGTGCGCTCGCACGGGCTGCGGCTGGTGGTGAGCGCGGTCGCCGAGCTGGAGTCGGGCAACCTGGACGCGGCGTGCGCGGCCGGCACCCGGGCGGTGGAGGTCGCGGGCCGGATCTCCTCGGCGCGGACGACGGAGTACGTACGGGACCTGCTGCACCGGCTCGAGCCGTACGGGGACGAGCCGCGCGTGGCGGAGCTGCGGGAGCGGGCACGGCCGCTGTTGGTGGCCCCCGCGTAGGGAGTGTCGGGCGGACCGGGGCCGGGCGGCCACTGCCGTGGGGGCCCCTCCCGGCGGTGGCCGGGGACATCGGAGACCGGCGGCGACGCGGCGAGGCGCGGTGCCGGGCGGTCCGGGCCGGGCATGATCCGCCGGAGACCCCCTTAACGCGTTGTCAGTGGCGGGGTGCAGTATGCAGGGGTGGGAGGTGGCGGCTTGGGCGGCGGCGTGGGCAGCGTGGGCAGGGTCGACTGCGATGTGCTGGTGATCGGCGGTGGCATCGTCGGGCTGTCGACGGCGCATGCCCTGGCGCAGCTGGCTCCGGGGACGCGGGTGGTGGTGCTGGAGAAGGAGTCCGGCCCGGCCCGCCACCAGACGGGCCGCAACAGCGGGGTGATCCACAGCGGGATCTACTACCGGCCTGGATCGCTCAAGGCGCGCTTCGCGGTGCGCGGCGCCGCCGAGATGGTGAAGTTCTGCGCCGAGCACGGGATCGCCCACGAGGTCACCGGGAAGCTGATCGTCGCCACCGATCGGGAGGAGCTGCCGCGGCTGCACGCGCTGGTGCAGCGGGGCCGGGAGAACGGCATCCCGGTGCGCGAGCTGGGCCCGGCGCAGATCTCGGAGTACGAGCCGGAGGTGCGCGGCCTGGCCGCGATCCACGTCGGCACCACCGGGATCGTGGACTACGGGCAGGTGGCGCAGCAGCTGGCGGAGTCCTCCGGGGCGGAGATCGTGTACGGCGGGGAGGTGGACCTGATCTCCCGGCGGGCGTCGGGGGTGGCGGTGCGCACCACGTCCGGGCTCGTGGTCCGCTCCCGGGTCCTGGTGAACTGCGCGGGCCTGCAGTGCGACCGGATCGCGCGGCTGGCCGGGGACGACCCCGGGATGCGGATCGTGCCGTTCCGTGGGGAGTACTACGACCTGGCGCGGCCCTCGCTGGTCCGGGGGCTGGTCTACCCGGTCCCCGATCCGGCGTTCCCCTTCCTCGGCGTGCACCTGACGCGGGGGATCGGCGGCGGGGTCCACGTCGGGCCGAACGCGGTGCCGGCGCTGGCGCGCGAGGGGTACGGGTGGGGCGTGGTCCGGCCGCGGGACGTCGCGGACGAGCTGGCCTGGCCGGGATCCTGGCGGATGGCCCGGCGGCACTGGCGGTACGGAGTGGGCGAGATCCACCGGTCGCTGTCGAAGCAGGCCTTCACGGAGGCGGTACGGCGGCTCCTGCCAGGGGTTTCGTCCGCCGACCTGGCCCCGGCCGGGGCCGGGGTGCGGGCGCAGGCCGTCCTGCGGGACGGGACGCTCGTGGACGACTTCCTGATCCGGGACGCACCGAGGACGGTGCACGTCCTGAACGCCCCGTCGCCGGCCGCGACGGCTTCGCTCCCGATCGGCCGCGAAATCGCCCGCCGCGCCCTGACCACCCTCCGGCTGTCCTGACCCCGGTCCGGGGCGCGGGAGCGGCCGGGCTCTGGGGGCTCGTCCCCGGGGCGCGGGCGAGGGGGGCGGCGCGTGGGGGCGGGGTCGTAGAATCTGGGGATTGTGTCTGAGTCCCTCACCCCCCAGCCCAGCGCCCCGGAAGCCACGCCGGAGGCGAACTCCTACGTGCCCCCGAAGTGGCGGACCGAGCCCCGTTTCCCCGACGGGCCCGCCCCCGACCCGGCCGGCTCGCACCACGAGCGGCGCATCCGGAGCTTCCAGCCGCGGCGCAGCCGGGTGACCACCGGGCAGGGCGAAGCCCTGAAGCGGCTCTGGGGCGTCTGGGGCCTCGACATCGACGGGCGTTCCGTCATCGACCTCGAGAAGATGTTCGACGGGCTTCCCGTCGTCCTCGAGATCGGCTTCGGGATGGGTGAGGCCACCGCGCAGATGGCCGCCGCCGACCCCACCACCGGGATCCTCGCCGCCGACGTGCACACCCCGGGCCAGGGGAACCTGCTGGCGCTCGCCGAGCGCGGCGGGATGACCAACGTGCGCGTCGCCAACGGCGACGCCATCATCCTGCTCCGCGAGATGCTGCCGCCCGACTCCCTCGCCGGGCTGCGCGTGTACTTCCCGGACCCGTGGCCCAAGGCCCGCCACCACAAGCGGCGGCTGATCCAGCCCGAGTTCCTGGACCTGGCCGCGACCCGCCTCGCCCCCGGCGCCGTACTGCACTGCGCGACCGACTGGGAGCCGTACGCCGAGCAGATGCTCGAAGTGCTCGGCGCGCACCCGGGGTTCGAGAACACCCAGGCGGACGGCGGCTACGCGCCGCGGCCCGACTTCCGGCCGCTCACCCGCTTCGAGGGACAGGGTCTCGACAAGGGGCACGTCGTGCACGATCTGCTCTTCGCCCGCCGCCCCCAGGTTTCCTCGAACGAGTAGAGAACTGCCGTCGTCACTCCGTGTGTCAGAGCGGCTCGCTAGAGTCATCGTGTGTTCCGAGCGCTCCCTGGTGTCCGTACGTGCGTGCTCGCCGTGCTGTCGCTGTCGGGGCTGGCGATCCTCGAACTCGTGCGGGAGCAGACCGGCACCGCGGGGTTCTTCGTCGGCCTCGGGCTGGCCGTGCTGCCGGTGCCGCTGCTCATGGCGGCCTTCCGGTGGCTCGGCCGCGCCGCGCCCTGCCCGTGGGCGCAGCTGCTGTTCTGCTTCGGCTGGGGCGCCTGCACCGCGGCCCTGATCGCGATACTGGCCAACAACTTCGCCACGGAGTGGATAACGGCGGCGACGGCCGACGCCTCCGCCGCCGACCGGCTCGGCTCGGTGGCGGTCGCCCCGGTGGTGGAGGAGAGCGCCAAGGCCGCGGCCCTGCTGCTGGTGTTCGTGTTCCGAAGACGCCAGTTCACCGGCCCCGCGGACGGGTTCGTGGTGGCCGGGTTCACCGCCACCGGCTTCGCCTGCACCGAGAACGTCCTCTACCTCGGCAACGCCTTCGGTGAGGACCTGGAGAGCGGCGCCGCCCCGCTGGACTCGGTGACGGCCGCGACCTTCTTCGTACGGGTCGTGGTCTCGCCGTTCGCGCACCCGCTGTTCACGGTGCTCACCGGGCTGGGCTTCGGCGCGGCCGCGCTCGGCGCCGGCCGGCTGCGCCGGATCGGGCTGCCGCTGCTCGGGCTGCTGGCCGCGATGGGCCTGCACGCGCTGTGGAACAGCTCCTCGCGGTTCGGCGAGTACGGGTTCTACGTGGTCTACGGCTCCGTGATGGTCCCGGTGTTCGGGCTGCTGCTGTGGCTGGCCGTGCGGATAAGGCGGCGCCGGCTGTACGCCGTCGCCGGGGAGCTGGCGGTGTACGCGGCCGCGGGCTGGCTGCGGCCGGCGGAGGTGCCGGCCCTGGTGTCGATGCCGGCCCGGTCGCTGGCCCGGGCACTGGCCCGCAGTACCGGGGGCCGGGCGGCGGGCCGGGCGGTCGCCCTGTACGAGGCGGACGCGGCCGCGCTGGCCCTGCTGCGGCACCGGGCCCGGCTGGGCGGACCTGCGCGGGAGCCGGATTTCGCCTGCCGGGAGCGGGAGTTGCTGCGCCGGCTGTGGCTGCGCAAGGCCACGGCGGGGCCCGCCCTGGCCCGGGCGGCGGTCCTGGAGGAGCTCCTTCCGCCGCGGCCGGCCCCCGTGCCGGTACCGGCACCGGCACCGGCCGAGCGGGTCTTCGTACCCGCCTCTAGACGCTCAGACCCTTGGACTCCAGCCACGCCAGCGGGTCCATCGCCGATCCGCCCTTGTGTACTTCCAGGTGGAGATGGGGTCCGGTGACGTTGCCGGTGGCGCCGACGCGGCCGATGGTCTCGCCCGCGCCGACCGAGCCGGAGGTCACCGACATCGAGGACAGGTGGCAGTACCAGATCTCCGTACCGTCCTCGAGCTGGAGCACGATCCGGTAGCCGTACGCCCCGGACCAGCCGGCCGAGGTGATCTTCCCGCCGGCGACGGCCTTGGCGGGGGTGCCGGTCGGGGCGGCGAAGTCGAGGCCGGTGTGGTGGCCGGACGACCACATGGAACCGGCGTCACCGAAGTGCGAGGTGAGGGTGTAGGCGGAGGTGGGGAGGGAGTAGCTGCCGGCGAGCTTGGCGATCCGCTCCTGCTCGGCCTTGGCCTCGGCGGCCTCCTTGGCCTCCTTCTCGGCGGCCACGCGGGCGTCCTCGGCCTGTTTCTGGGCGGCCTCCCGCTGGGCCTTGGCCTCCGCGGCGGCGGCCTCCTGCGCGGCGCGTTCGACCTGCGCCCGGGTCTGGGCCTCGGCGGCGCTCTCCTGGGACTCGGCCTGCTGGAGGATGCGGCCCACCAGGGTCGCGCCGGCGTCGGTGTGCCCGGCGGCCTGCTGCGCGATGATGCCGGTCGGCTTGGTGGCGACCTCGGCGCCCGCCGCGGGGCCATCGGCGTCCGCCTGCCGCCCGTCGCCGCCGCCCAGCCCGAAGTCGGGCAACGAGGGTATGGAGATGGCGACTTGGGGCCGGTCCTGCGCGGTGGCGATGCCGCTCGCGCCGACCGCCGCGATGACGCCGACGCCGAGCACGGTGGAGCTGCGGGCGAGTCCCCCGCGCTGCTTGACGACCCGGTGCTTGCCTCGGGGCGGGCGGGCGGAGTCCTCGGTGGGGTTCCATTCGCCCCACGCGCCCGCAGTGGGCGCTTCCTGGAGCTCGATGCCTTCGGGAGCAGGCGAGTTGGAGGCCACCGGGCCACACTCCTCATGGACACGCACGCGCACGGCGCCGCCTCTTGCGACGGCTGGGACGACCGCGCTGCGTTATCGAAAGGTAATAGACGGAGGGGAGTGATTCCAAGCTGTTGCGATTGATCGTTAACGACAATCAGCCACTCTCCGCGCCGCTTTGGCCACCACTAATGCCACTTAAGCGGATTAACTCGGGCAAAAATAAACCAAGATCCACATCTCTTCGGCCACATCTGCATCTTGACGAGCCGTCATAAACCTTGCGGAGCGCACTTTTTCACTCACACACCGTCACTACGCGACCACGGGTACGGTACGCCGCCGGTCCGGCTGACCCGCCTCCGGCCGGCCCACCGCGAGGAGCGCCATGTCGTCCGTCGCGCCGCCGCCCGTGTGCCGGCGCACATCGCTGCTGAGCGCGCCGAGCAGTTCGCCGGGCCCGGGGAAGACCCGCCCGTTCAGCCGGGCCGCCGGATCGTAGAAGACCCCCGCCGCGTCCCGGGCCTCGGTCAGCCCGTCCGTGTACAGCAGCAGGGTGGCCCCGGTCGGGAAGGCCCACTCCTCGACCCGGTCCGGCCACGCCTCGGCCAGCTCCCCCATGCCGAGCGGCAGCGCCGGCTCCGCCGGGGCGAGGACCACCAGGCGCCCGTCCGCGTACAGCAGCAGCGGCTCGGGGTGGCCCCGGTTGACCAGCCGCAGCACATGGGCCCCCGCCGGGATCTCGCCGAGCACGCAGGTCGTGAACCCCTCCACCGCGTCCAGGCTGTCGCGCCGGGTGCCCTCCCGGGCCAGCGCCCGCTCCAGCCGCTTCGCCAGTCCTTCCAGCGTGGGCTCCGTCTCGGCCGCCTCACGGAAGGCCCCGAGGACCACCGCGACGGCCTCGACCGCCCCCAGCCCCTTGCCCCGTACGTCTCCCACGGCCAGGCGCACCCCGTAGGGGGTGTCCTGGACGGCGTACAGGTCCCCGCCGATGAAGGCGTCGGCCTGCGCGGCCTCGTACCGGGCGCAGACGTGCAGGCCCGCGATGCGCTCGGCGGGCTTCGGCAGCACGGCCCGCTGGGCGGCCTCCGCGATCCCGCGCGCCGAGGCGAGCCGCTCGCCGCTGCGCCGTACGACCCGGTTGATCAGGACGGCGAGAGCGGAGACGGTCACCACGGTCACCAGCTCGGTCAGCGCCTCGACCTTCCAGGTGGTGCCGTTGAGGATGTGCAGCAGGACCACCGCGAGCGAGGCCAGCACACCGGTGAGGACCGTGCCCCGGAGCGAGGACAGCGGGGCGGCGATCAACGGGGCCGCGGAGAAGAAGGGGGACCCCGTGTAGCTGGGCGGGGTCATCACGTCGAAGGCCAGCCCGACGGCGATCAGCACGGCCGGGAGCACCCGGACCACCCTGCGCGCCACGCCGTTGCCGGTACCGTCCGCGTACTCGTCGCCGCCCTGCTGCCCCAGGCCCACCACGCTGCTCTCCTGCCCGGTCCCTCATACGGGTGCGGGCCGCTGCCGCCTCGCCCCTCAAGGCTGGCCGCAGCAGGAGCCGTACGGCGACCCGGCCCGGGCCGATCGGGTGAGGGCGGGCCGGGAACACGACGAAGGCCCGGCTCCCCAAGGGGAACCGGGCCTTCGTACTGAGTAGCGGGGACAGGATTTGAACCTGCGACCTCTGGGTTATGAGCCCAGCGAGCTACCGAGCTGCTCCACCCCGCGTCGGTAAACACAACTCTACGTCATCGCGGGGAGGGCTCACGCCAATTAGCCTCCCGGCCACCCCCGGGGCCCACATATCCGCAGGTCAGAGCCGTACAGAACGTGGAAGACGGCTTCTGTCAGCCGGTGATCAGGCGGAGCAGTGCCAGGGATCCGATGCCGAAGGCGATCGTCAGGTAGAAGTTCCGGGTGCGCCAGGCGAGCAGCAGGGTCGGCACCGCCAGCCAGAGGGCGTAGTTGCCGGGGCCGAGGTCGAGCGTGCCGGCCGGGGCGAACAGCGACGGGGCGAGCAGGGCGGCGATCACCGCGGGCGGCACCTGCCGCAGCCAGACCACGACGGGCCGGGGCAGGGCGGCCGCCGCGAGGAAGAGGGTCGGCACCAGGCGGGGGCCGAAGGTGACGGCCGCCATGCCGGCGATGGTCAGGGCGAGCGTGAGGTCGCTCATCGGCCCGGCACTCCTTCCGTGCTGTGGTCCTGTGCGCCGTGGTCTTGGGTGCCGCGGTCTTGGGTGCCGCGGTCTTGGGCGCCGCGGTCGTCCGTGTCGTCGTCCGCGGCCTCTCCGTGTCCCTCGCGGGGTGCGACGGCCAGGCCGAAGGTGGCCGCGACGGCCGCCGCCACCAGGACGGCCCAGTACTGCAGGCCGAGCAGGGTCAGGCCCACCGCCCCGCCGCCCGCGACGACGGCGACGGCGAGCCCGCGCCGGTCGGCGACGATCCCGGCGGCCAGCAGGGCCATGAACATGGCGGGCAGGGCGTAGTCGAGGCCCAGCGCCTCGACGTCGGTGACCAGGTCCCCGGCCAGCACGCCCGCGAGCGTGCCCGCCACCCAGGAGGCGTGCACGGCGGTGTTGAACGTGAAGACCTCGGCCTTCGGGCGCTGCGCGCGTTCCGCGTACTGGGCGGAGTGCACCGCGAAGGCCTCGTCGGTGAGCTCGTACGCGAAGAGTGCCTGCTCGCGGCGCCGCCATCCGGCGAGCCGGGGGGCGATCGCGGCGGACAGCAGCAGATGGCGCAGGTTGACGACGAAGGTGGTCAGGACGATGGCGTACGGGGCGGCGCCGACGGCCAGCAGCTGGAGGGCCGCGAACTGGGAGGAACCGCCGTACACGAAGGCCGACATGGCGACCATCGCCCACCACGGCAGCCCGGCGGTGTGGCCCAGCACGCCGAACGCGAAGGCCACCGGCACGTAGCCGAGCATCACGGGGACGGCCTGCCCGAAGCCCGCAGCCCAGGCGGCGCGGGCCGGCCGGGTGGCCGGGACCGGGCCGGCCGGGGCGGGGGCGGCCGGTCGGGCGGCCCCCGCCCCGGGGGCCCCGGCCGCGGCGTGGTGCGCCGGGGCCGGGGCGTCGGGCGCTACAGATCGCACTCGAAGGTCCTCTCTCCCAGGGCCGGGCGGAAGCCCACGCCCGTCCAGAGGGCGGTCGCGGCCTCGTTCCCGTCGAGGACGGCGAGGAAGATCCGGTTGACCCCGCGGCGCCGGAAGGCCGCCAGCGTGTCGACCGCCATCACGCGGGCCAGCCCCAGCCTGCGGTGGCCGGGGTCGACCACCGCGTGGCTGATGCTCCCCCGTACGCCGAACGAGCCGGCGAGCAGCGCCGCGACGACCCGGCCCGAGGGGGTGCGGATCACCCGGCACAGGTCGGAGGAGTGGGCGAGGTGCCCGGACAACAGCCCCTCGTCCTCCCATTCGCAGTACGCGGCCTGCGGCGCGGCCCGCAGCAGCTCGATCACCTGCGGAACGTCGGCCCCCTTCATGGCCTCGGACCCCGCGGGAGCGGCGACGGGCGCCGGGGGCTCGTACGGCCCGACCAGTACGTGCGGCTCCTCGAGCGCCAGAGCTGCGGCGCTCATCAGACCAGCGTCTCGTACGGAGAGCCGGGCAGGGAGAAGGAGATGGCGAGGACGTCGCGGTGGCCGCCCTTGTCCTCGGCCGCGCCGAGGCCGGTGACGTGGTGCTTCATCGCGCGGTCCTCGAAGATCAGCGAGTCGAGCGGGGTGAGGAAGGTGCCCTTGGCGAGCGGCTCCTCGTCCCAGGTGAAGACGGTGCTGTGGCCGCCTTCGACGTCGACGCGGGAGATGAGGTGCAGGCCGGCCCACGGGTAGCCGTCCGAGTGGATGCCCTCCGGAACGAGCTCGTTGTACTGGCCGGGGTTGATCTCGATGCGGATCTGGTGGATCTGGCAGACCCAGGCGCGCTCGCGGTACTCGTCCTCGATCGGCAGGTTGTCGAAGTCGTAGCGGACCAGGGCCTGGAAGAGCGGGTTGCGGTAGGTGGCCTCCTCGACGTCGCCGAAGTGGCGCTCGACGCCGCCCACGAAGGCGTTCATGGCCTCGCTCTGGAAGTACGCGACGTGATCGAGCGGCGCGAGCTCGCCGGTGGCGGGCACGTAGGTGAAGTCGCTGTAGCGGCGGGTGCGGACGGCGCGGTCGCCGCCGCCGAAGTGGGTGTCGGGGGTGAGCCGGCCCCAGGAGGCCTGGAGGTCGTCGAAGGCGGCGGCGAGCTCGGGTGACAGCGTCAGGTCGGCGGCCGACACGAGGGCGTAGCGCTGCTCGCGCAGGGTGTCGCGGAGGTCGGGGCCGACGGAGGTGATGGTGTCGGGGGCGGACGTCTGAACAACGGTGGTCACGGCGGTGTTCTCTCTCCGGAGGGGCGGGATGCGGCGGGCGGGCAGGCTCAGCGCAGCCCCAGGGATTCGTACGTGGCGTCGAGCTCGGCGACGTCGAGGCCGGCGGCCTGGCGGACGAGGCGGATGGCCCGGTAGATCTGGTTGACGTGGGCGATGTCGTGGCCGATGACCTTCCGGATCATGACTTCCATCGTTTCGCCGCCCTGCTCGCCGTGGCGGCCGGTGCGCTGCCATTCCTCGGGCGTGAGGGCGGCGAGGAGGGCGACGTTGGAGGCGCGCAGGCCGGTCCAGGCGTCGAGCATCTGGCGGAACGGGAGCCGGGGCAGCGGGGCCCACAGCTGCTCGTCGTAGCCGGGGTAGACGGGGTTGTCCTCGGTGGCCACGAGGCGCCAGCGGAAGCCGTAGACGATGTCGACGTCGAAGAGGTGGCCGACGATGAAGGCTGCGGGCCACTCGCCCGGCTCGGGGACGGTCTCGGCGAGGTCGGTCGGCAGGTCGGCGAAGAGCTGCGCGGCCCAGACGGGGGTCTTGGCGAGCACGTCGAACGCGTCGCGGTCGCCGGCCACGTCGAGGAGCGCGGTGACGTAGGCGGAGGGGTCCTCGGTGGCGGAGGGGATGTCGATGCGGTGGACGTCGGTGGTGGAGGGGGTGGTGCTGATGGTCATGCCGATGTGCCTTTCGGGTGGGCTGGGCCGGTACGGGGACTGCGGATCCGGCGCTGGAAGGGGTCAGGCCGCGTGGGCCGGTTCGGATGTCTTCTCGGTGTCGTCCGCGCCGGTCACCTCCCTGCGGTTGCCGGGGTTGGCGCCGAGGACCAGGAGGGCGCCGAGGGCGGCCACGGCCGCGCAGGCCGTCCAGTGGAGCGGCGGCGAGATGCTGTAGAGGAGGCCGCCGACGGCCGGTCCGAGGGCGCCGCCGAGGGTGTGGGCGATGCCTTCCGCCCCCTGGTAGCGGCCGCGCAGGTGGGCCGGTGAGAACTCGGCGGGGTAGGCGTTGGCGATCGGCGTGTAGACCGTCTCGGCGACCGTCCAGACCACCACCGTCAGCGCGAGCAGCCAGACGGCGTGCATCGTGCCCGTGAGGGCCATGCCGATGCCCAGCAGGGCGAGCCCTGCGGCGATCACGCGGCGCGGGTTGCGGCGCTCGGTGTGCTGGGTGAGCGGGAGTTCGATGACCACGCAGAGCAGGGCGTTGAGGCCGAGCAGCAGGCCGTACACCTTGTTGTCGAAGCCGGCGTCGGTGACGTGCAGCGGGAGGGTCGCGGTGGACTGCCCGTACACGAAGGTCGCGGCGACCATCGAGCCGAGGAAAAGCAGGTAGGGGCGGTCGGAGAGCACCTCGCGGTAGCCCCCCTTGCCCCGGCCCGCGCTCTGCGGGGCGGGTACTTCCACGGGCGGGCGCCCGCCGGGCAGCGTGCACAGCGCGAGCACGCCGAACGCGCAGGAGAACAGCGCGTCGCCGAGGAAGACGTACGTGTACGAGGCCCCGCTGAGCAGGCCGCCGACGAGCGGGCCGACCGCCATGCCCACGTTGATGGCGAGCCGCAGTACGGCGAAGGCCGTCACCCGCTGCTTCTCCGGGACCACGTCGACGAGCAGCGCGCCGGCCGCGGGCCGGTACAGCTGGGCGAAGACGCCGACGAGCCCGACCAGCGCGGTGGTCGCGAACAGCCCGTCGGCCAGCGGGACGAGGGCGGTGGCGGCGCTGCTGCCGAACATCGACACCGCGATGGCGGTGCGCCGGCCGAAGCGGTCGGCGACCGTGCCGCCCACGGCGTTTCCGATGAAGGCGCCGACCCCGACCACGCCGAGGGCCACGCCGGCCTGGAATGCGGAGAATCCCTGGGCGACCAGGAACAGCACCAGGAATACGTTCAGGAAATTGCCGAATTTGATGAGGAACATTCCGGAGAAGATCACCCAGGCGCTTCTGGGCAGGTCTTGCAATCGTCGGCGCAAGGGGTCCTCGCCGGCCATGGGGGGCTCCTTCTCGATCGGGGGGCGCATCACGGATGAGGTGGCGTCCACCATGAAACCCGCCGGTCAAGGCCCTGCCCAGGGCTGAGTGCTGGCACAAAAGAGGCTGGCACTTTCTTGCCCGGGCGCCCGGAAACGCCCGTTCCAAGATCGCCGCCGGTCCGCCCCCTGCGTCATTCGTGCCGGGCATGCTTGTGCCAGCCGGAATCCATTTCCCGGCCCGGAATTCTGCTGCAGAGTTCTGGCCATGACCGAACACAAGCTTCTCGTCGTCGGCGGACGGATACAGACGCTGCGCAAGGCGGCGGCTCTCGGAATCCGCTTCGTGCTGATCCAGCACAAGGACCAGTTCGTGCCCGAGGCCGCCGCGCTCGCCGAGGCCGTCCTCATCGCGGACTACACCGACTGGGACGTCACCCGTCCGCTGGTCGAGGCCGCGCAGCAGGCGTACGGCTTCACCCGGGTCGCCTCGATCACCGAGCCGGGCCTGGTCCCGGCCGGCCGGATCAGCGACCACCTGGGGCTCGGCAACACCTCCGAGGAGGTCGCCGAACTGCTGCGCGACAAGCACGCGATGCGCCGCCACCTGGCCGCGTCCCCCTCCCCCGAGGTGCGGGCCCTGTCGGTGGCCGCCGCCGAGGTCGACGGGGCCGGGGCGCTGACCGCCTTCGGCGCCGAGCACGGCTACCCGTTCGTGCTCAAGCCCGTCGACGCCACCGCCAGCCTGGGCGTCGTACGGATCGACGGGCCGGAGCAGGCCGCCGAGGCCTGGGCCGGGGTGGAGGCCCTGCGGGCCCGCACCGACCTGCAGTGGGGTTCGTTCTTCACCATCGGCCGCTTCATCGCTGAGCAGTACATCCCCGGACCCGAATACAGCGTCGAGAGCTTCTCGTTCGCCGGGCGCCACATCGTCCTCGCGGTGACCGAGAAGCTCACCGGCGGCGGGTTCATCGAGCTCGGGCACGCCCTGCCGGCCCGCCTCGACCCGGCGGACGAGCGGCGCATCGAGGAGGCCGTCGCCCGCTTCCTGGACGCGATGGGCCTCACCGACGGAGCCGCCCACACCGAGCTGCGGCTGTCCCCGGCGGGCCCGCAGATCATCGAGAGCCACAACCGCATGGGCGGCGACCGGATCTTCGACCTGCTGAACTCCGCCTACGGCATCGACCTCGAAGAGTGGATCGTGGCCTGGCAGTTCGGGCTGATCCCGGCGCTCACCCAGCGCCCCGTCCCCCGCCACGCGGCGGCCACCCGCTTCCTGTCCGCCGAGCCGGGCACGGTCGTGGAGATCCAGGGCGCGGACGAGGCCAGGGCCCTGCCCGACGTCATCGACGTGGAGACCGGCGTGCGGCCCGGCGACACCGTCGGGGAGCTGCGCGGCAACTGGGACCGGGTCGGCCAGGTGCTCGTCACCGGGGCGGACACCGAGGCCGCCGTCGCCACCGCCGAGCGGCTCACCGAGAAGGTCACCGTCGTCACCACCCCCACCCCGCACGCCTCCAACGGAAAGACCGCGTCATGAAGATCCTGCTGATCATGCGGAACACGTACGCGTGGCACCGCGAGCACATCGAGACCCTGGAGCGGATGGGTCTGGAGATCCACCTGGCGACCCGGGTCGCGCAGGCCGCGGACGACGGCCGGTTCGCGAACGTCGTGCCGGTCCCGGAGGAGCTGGAGGGCACGGAGCTTGCCGAGTTCTGCGCCGCCGCCGCCCGCCGGCTCGGCATCGCCTCGGCGATCACCTTCTACGACAGCGACATCGCCGTCACCTCCAAGGTCAACCAGCTGCTCGGGCACGCCTGGCCGCGCCCCGAGGCCGACCTGATCTCCCGCGACAAGCAGCTCCAGCGGTCCTTCCTGGAGCGGCACGGGCTGCCGGGCCCGCAGTTCGCCGGCGTCGACAGCGTCGAGGCGGGTCTCGCCGCCGCGGAGGCCTTCACGTACCCGTTCATCGTCAAGCCGAGCGCACTGGCCGCGAGCATCGGTGTCAGCCTGGTCCGCGACCGCGCCGAGCTGGAGCGGGCGCTGACGGACGTGGCCCGTCTCGCCGAGGAGTGGGGCGGCTACTTCCCCAGCGACGGCCCCGAGATCGCGCTGCTGGAGGAGTTCCTCCCGGGCAAGGAGGTCACCCTCGACGGGGTGGTCCTGGACGGGACGTTCCACCTGGTGGGCGTCACCAACAAGATGCAGATGCCGGGCCCGTACTTCGAGGAGGACTTCTACACCCTCCCGTTCCGCACCCCGGAGGAGGAGCCGGAGCTGGTCGCGGTCGCCGAGGGCATCGCGGCGGGCCTGGGCGTACGCCACTGCCTGTTCAACGCCGAGTTCCGGCAGGACTCCGAGGGCCGCTACCGGGTCGTGGAGTTCGCCACCCGGATGAGCGGCGGCCAGAACTACCGCAACCTGCGCGAGGTCCACGGCATCGACGCGGTCCGCCTCTACGCCAAGGCCGTGCTCGCCGGGGAGGACGCGGACGCGCTCGCCGCGCTCTTGGACGGCGAGGTGCTCCGGGCCGCGGCCCCCCGCGCCGCCACCTGCATCAAGTTCGCGTACCGGACCGGGACCCTCGTCCGCAACAACCCCGGCGACGCGACGCACTCCCCGTACTTCCGCTCGTACATCCCCGCCTCGAAGCCGGGCGACCGGCTGCGGCGCGCCCCCGAGGGCTGGTACGAGATCGCCGGCTCGCTCGCGGTGGCCGCTCCCTACCGGAGTCCCGCGGACATCGACCGGGTGGAGCGGATCGCCGCCGACCTCGACGAGCGGCTCGACGTGATCGTCGTGCCGGCCTGACCCGCTGCGCCCCCCGGCGCGATGTTTCACGTGAAACATCGCCCAACGGCCCTGTCCAGAGCGCTGTTTCACGTGAAACATCGCCCGGCGTCCTTCACTCCCCACTCCACCGACCGCGGAAAGAGCCCCACGTGCACGCCAACGACCCCGTGTTCCGGATGGGAATCACGGAGCCCACCGCCATCGACCCCTACAAGGCCCAGGAAGGGGAGGGCATCCTCGTCTGCAAGGCCCTGTTCACCGGGCTCCTCGCCCTCGACGAGGACGGGGTCCTGATCCCGGCCACCGCCCGGTCCTGGGAGAGCGACCCGACCGCCACGACCTGGACCTTCACCCTGCACGCCGGCACGGTGTTCAGCAACGGCGAGCCGGTCACCGCGCACAGCTTCGTGCGCGGCTGGGCGCGGGCGCTGGACCCCGAGGCCAACACGGAGACCGCGTACCACCTGGCGGGCGTGCGCTCCTTCACCGCGGTCGACGACACCACGCTGGTGGTCGAGCTGTCCGAGCCCGACGTGCAGTTCGACCTGAAGACCCTCCAGCCGATCTTCAGCCCGGTCCCGGAGTGCGCCGGACCGGCCCTGAACCCGGCGTACAACGACCTCCCGGTCGGCAACGGCCCGTTCAAGATGGCCGGCCCCTGGGAGCACGGGGCGGCGATCCGGCTGGAGCGCAACGACCTGTGGGCGGGGCCCGCGCCCGAGGTGCGCGAGGTGCACATCGACATCCTCGACGCGGTGACCGGTCTGGACGACGAGTACGAGCGCTTCCTGACCGGCGACTACGACTACGCCCGGATCCCCCCGGCGCGCACCGCCGAGGCGGCCGCCCTGGACGGCTTCCTCGAGCAGGAGGGCGCCGGCCTCTTCTACCTGATCCCGTTCTGCCACCAGGCGCCGATGGACTCGCTGGACGCCCGCCGGGCCCTGTCGGCGGCCATCGACCGGCAGGGGCTGATCGACACGTACTTCCAGGGGCGGCGCAGCGCGGCCCACTCCCTGCTGTCCCCCTGGTTCGGCAAGGCCCACACCCCGCTCGCCGAGCTGTCCGCCGACCCTGAAGGCAGCTGGTCGGCGTACGACCCGGAGCGGGCCCGTGCGGCGGCCCTGCGCGCGGGCCTGGGGCCCGGCAGCCGCGTCGAGTTCGCGTACAACACCGGCGCCGGCCACGACGACTGGGTCAAGGCGCTGGCCCACGGCCTGGAGGACGTCCTGGGCTGGCGGGTCGAGCTGCTGCGCACCGACGCCCGCGGGCTGGTCGACCACCGCACGTCGATCGCGGCGACCGGGTTCTGCCGGGCCGGCTGGGCCTGCGACTACCCGACCCCCGACAACATGCTCTTCCCGCTGCTGCACTCCTCGTGCACGGCGCCCGACGCCGAGGGCACGGCCCACGGCGACAACGAAGGCCGCTACGTGAACCCGGAGTTCGACGCCCTCGTGGCGCGCGCCCGGGCGTCGACCGATCCGGCCGAGCGCGCCGACGCCTGGCGCCGCGCGGACCGTACCGCGATGGCGGACCTGGCGCTGATCCCGCTCTGGTACCGGACCGACCAGCGGGTCCACGCCGCCGGCCGGATCACCGGCCTGCGCATCGACTTCGACGGAAACCCCACCCTCACCACTGTCAAGGCAAGGAAGACCACCCGATGAGTGCGAGCACGACTCCCGTCTACGACATCCTCGGCATCGGCTTCGGCCCGGCGAACCTGGCCCTTGCCATCGCCCTGGAGGAGCGCGAGTCGCCCCTGACGGCCCGCTTCCTGGAGGCCCGCCCGAGCCCCGAGTGGCAGCCGGGGATGCTCCTGGACGGCTCCGACATCCAGAACCACCCCAGCCGCGACCTGGTGACCCTGCGCAACCCGCGCAGCCGCTACACCTTCCTGAACTACCTGCACGAGCAGGGCCGGCTGCTGCGCCACCTCAACCTCCCCTCGGAGTTCCCGCTCCGCAAGGAGTACGCGGGCTACATCCGCTGGGCCGCCGGCTTCTTCTCGCACCTGGTCGACTGCAACCAGCGGGCCGCCCGCGTCGAGATCGTCGAGGAGTCCGGCGAGCGCCTCTACGAGGTCACCACCATGTCGGGCAGCCGCTACCTGGGCCGCACCCTGGTGATGGGCCCGGGCCGCACCCCGTACGTGCCGGCCCCGTACGACACGCTGCGCACCCCGCGGATCTTCCACCTGACCCAGTACCTGCCGAAGCTGGCGGAGCTGACCGGCGAGGGCCGCGCCCCGGAGTCGGTGGCCGTCATCGGCGGCAGCCAGAGCGCCGTCGAGCTCGCCCTCGACCTGCACCGCCGCTTCCCGCGCACCAAGGTCACCACGTACACGCGCTCGCACTCGCTGCGCCTGAAGGACACCAGCCCGTTCAGCGAGGAGGGCTACTTCCCCGAGTTCACCGAGTACTACTTCCGGGCCTCCCGGGAGGGCAAGAAGGCCCTCGACGCCTACATGCACGGCACGAACTACTCCTCCGCCGACGGCGACGTGCTGCGCGATCTCTACATGACCATCTACGAGCAGGAGCTCGACGGAGACCAGAAGGTGTTCGTCCGCGGCAACCACGAGGCCGTGGGCGTGGCCCCGGAGACCGGGGACCGGATCGCCCTGGACTTCGTCGAGCGCACCACCGGCGAGCGGATCAGCGAAACCGTGGACTTCGCGGTCCTCGCCACCGGCTTCCGCAACATGGGCCCCGGCCCGCACGAGGAGCTGTGCCCGCCGCTGATGGCCCCGCTCGCGAAGCTGTTCGCCACCGAGCCGGACGGGCGCCTGCAGGTGTCCGCCGACTACGCGCTCGAACCGGTCGCCGACGGGACGCCGCCGCTCTTCCTGAACGGCCTGTGCGAGTCCAGCCACGGCATCGGCGACGCGGGCTCCTTCAGCCTCCTGTCGCTGCGCGCCGCGACCCTCACCGACGCCCTGACCGCCCGCCTGACCGCCGCCGCCACCGACCGCAGCGCCGTACTCGCCGCCGCCTGAACCGGAAGGGTCCACGTTTCCCATGACCGCCACGATCGACACCCCGGTCTCGGCCCCGCGCGTCTACAGCGCCCCCGTGATCACCGGCCCGCTGCCCGGGCCGCTCAGCGCCGAGCTGCTGGACCGCCAGGCCGGCCGGGAGTCCAACTCCCGCTCCTATCCGCGCAAACTGCCGATGGCGATCCGCCGCGGCAAGGGCTCCTACGTCGAGGACCTCGACGGGAACGTCTTCCTCGACTTCCTCAGCGGCGCCGGGGTGCTGTCCCTGGGCCACAACCACCCCGAGCCGCTCGCCGCCGCGCACCGCCAGCTGGACGAGTTCGTGCACGGCCTGGACTTCCCCACGCCGGTCAAGGACGAGTTCACGGACCTGACCATCGGGATGCTGCCGGAGCCGATGCGGGAGCGCACCCGGATCCACTTCTGCGGGCCGACCGGCGCCAACGCCGTCGACGCCGCCCTGAAGCTGTGCAAGACCGCCACCGGCCGCGAGGAGATCATCACCTTCCAGGGCGGGTTCCACGGGGCGACCCTGGCCGCGCTGAGCGTCACCGGCCTCGTCGAGCAGAAGGAGCCGGTCCGCGGCCGGATGCCGGGCGTGCACTTCTTCCCGTACTCCAACTGCCACAACTGCCCGCTCGGCCTCAAGCGGGACAACTGCCAGGTCAACTGCGCCGCGTTCCTGGAGAAGGCGCTGACCGACGTCAACGGCGGGATCACCCTGCCCGCCGCCGTGATCATGGAGCTGGTGCAGGGCGAGGGCGGCGTCATCCCGGCCGAGGTCGAGTTCGTCCAGCGGATCCGCGAGGTCACCCGGCGCCTGGGGATCCCGCTCATCGTCGACGAGGTGCAGAGCGGCTGCGGCCGTACCGGCACCTGGTTCGCCTTCGAGCAGTACGGCATCGAGCCCGATGTCGTGTGCGCCTCCAAGGCCCTGTCCGGCATGGGCCTGCCGGCCTCCGTGATCCTCTACGACGAGAAGCTGGACGTCTGGAGGCCCGGCGCCCACTCCGGCACCTTCCGCGGCAACCAGCCCGCGTTCGCCGCCGGTGTCGCCACCATGAAGGTCGTCAAGCGCGAGCGCGTCCTGGAGAACGTCCGGGCCCGCGCCGACCAGCTGATGGTCCACCTCCAGGGACTGCGCGAGCTCACCCCGTACGTGGCCGACGTACGCGGCCTCGGCCTGATGACCGGCGTCGAGCTGACCGACCCGCAGACCGGGCTGCCCGCCGACCGGCTGGCCAAGCGCGTCCAGTGGGAGGCGGTCAGCCGCGGCCTGATCATCGAGCTCGGCGGCCGCGACGACTGCGTCGTGCGCATGCTGCCGCCGCTGAACTGCTCGGCCCGGGAGATCGACCAGGCCGGCCGGATCATCCGCGAGTCCCTGACCGCCGCACTGGCCGCGCTCGGCCTGCCGACGGGCGGTGCCCGATGACGACGCACGACACCTCCGTCCAGGACCTGGTGGTCGCGGGCTTCGGCCCCTCCGGGATCGCCCTCGCCGCCGCCGTCGAGGACCACGACGACGCCACCGGCGCGGCCACCGGCGCCGCCCCACTGGCCGCGCGCTACCTGGAGAAGGCCGCCGACTCCGCGTGGCAGCCCAACCTGGTACTGCCCGGCACCGACATCCAGCACCACTTCCTGCGCGACTTCGCCACCCCGCGTGACGCCCGCTCCCGCTTCACCTTCCCCCACTACCTCCAGCAGAGCAGCCGCTTCTACCCGTTCACGCTGATGGGCGGCTACGTCAGCCGCCTGGAGTGGTCGCACTACGTGCAGTGGGCCGCCGGCCAGGTCCGCGGCGCCGTCGACTACCACCGCGAGGTGCTGAGCGTCGAGCCCGTCACCGGCGCCGACGGCCGCGTCCGCACCGCCCGCGTGCTGTCCCGTGACACCCGCGACGGCTCCCTGCACACGGTGGAGGGCCGCAACATCGCGCTGGCCACCGGCCACGAGGCGTACGTACCCGAGCTGTTCCGGCCCCACCTGGGCGAGCGGGTCTTCCACGCCTCGAAGCTGCTGCCGGCCCTGGCCGCCCTCGGCGACCGGCCGCTGCGCAGCATCGCCGTCATCGGGGCCGGACAGACCGCGGGCGAGATCGTCCTGCACCTGGCCGCGCAGCACCCGGACGCCGACATCCACTCGGTGGTCCGCCACGCGGGCTTCCGGATGTACGAGCTCGGCCACTTCAGCAACGAGGTGTACTTCCCCGACGAGACCGACTACTTCTACGGGCTCGAAGGGGAGCAGCGCGAACGCGCCCTGGACCAGGCCCGGGCCACCAACTACGCGGCCGTGGACCCCGACGTGTCCACCGCCCTCTACCAGGCGGTCTACCAGGACCGGTTCACCGGCCGCCAGCGCCTGCACATGCACAAGCGCACCGAGGTCACCGCCGTCGACGAAGCCCCGGACGGGCGGGTGCTGCTGCGCACCGCGGAGGTGTTCACCGGCGAGAGCGGCCTGATCGAGGCCGACGCGGTGATCGTCTGCACCGGCTACCGCGAGGCCGCCCTGCCCCGCCAGCTCGCCGCGTTCGTCCCCCACCTGCGCCTCGACGCGCAGGGCCGGCCCGAGGTCACCCGCGCCTACCGCGCCCTGACCACGGACGACTGCGAGGTCGGGATCTACCTCGACGGGCTCACCGAGTGGCGGCACGGCATCGGCAGCGCCACCTCCTTCAGCCAGATGGCCGCCAAGGCCGACACCATCCACCGCGACCTGCGCGCCCGCCTGCGCCAGCCCGTCGCCGCCTGATTGGACCCGCACGCGATGCACCTCTTCACCGCCCACGAGGACGACATGGTCTTCGAGGAGCCGTACAACGTCAGCGGCCGGCGGATCTTCCCCTGGCCCGAGGCCGTCGAGGAGCCCAACTGGGGCGGCGCCTGGGTCGACGTGGCGCCCGGCGCCACCTCCACCCCGCACGACCACGACGAGAACGAGATGTTCTTCATCGTCGAGGGCAGCGGAGTGATGCGGATCGGCGCGGAGAGCCGCCGGGTCCGCGCCGGCGAGACCGTGTACATCACCCCGTTCCAGGACCACGACCTGACCAACGACGGCGACGTCCGGCTGCGCTTCGTCACCATCTGGTGGGGCGGCTCGGACGCCGTGGCCCGAGACCGCGCCAAGTGGGCCGCCGAGTTCGGCATCACGGACCCGGGCGCTTCCGACCCGGGCCCTGCGGCCGAGGACCGGAGCGTGGACGCATGAGTCCCATCGTCCACGCGCACGCCGACGCCGTCGTCGTCGGCGGCGGGGTGATCGGTGCGGCCATCGCGCACCAGCTCGCCCTCGCCGGCATCGGCCGGATCGTCCTGTGCGACCAGGGCCGGGTCAACGCCCAGGGCGCCACCTCCCGCTCCGGTGGACTGCTGCGGCTGCACCACACGGCCGTCGCCGACACCCGGCTCGCCGCCCGCAGCCTGCCCGTCTTCGAGCAGTGGTCGGACGTCATCGGCGGCGACTGCGGCTACCGCCGCACCGGATTCGTCATGATCGTCGGCGAGAACCACGCCGACGACCTGCGCTACAACGCCGCCGCCTCCGCGGACGCCGCCGGATACCGCCGCGTCGAGGTCATCGACGCCGCCGAACTGAAGGAGATCTACCCCGGCCTGAGGACCGACGACGTCGCACTCGCCGCGTACGAGCCCGAGGGCGGCTACGCCGACCCGATGGCCGCCTCCGCGGCGCTGCTCACCGCCGCCTACCGGCTCGGGGTCTCCCCCTCCGAGGGCATCCGGGCCAGGAAGGTGCTGGAGACCGCGGGCACCGTCACCGGCGTCCTCACCTCCATCGGCCGCATCGACGCCCCGCTCGTCGTCCTCGCCGGCGGGGCCTGGGGCTCCGCCCCCGCCGAGCACCTCGGCATCCACATCCCGGTCACCGCGCGCCGGATCGGGCTGGCCCAGGCCGAGCTGCCGGGTGCCGGCCGGCGCGGGTCGGCGTCCTCCGTACCGACCTGCATCGACGACACCACCGGCAGCTACTTCCGGCCCGACGGCCTCGACCGCTTCTACTTCGGCGTCCCCAGCAAGCCCGACACCGAGCTGGGCCGCGACGTGGAGCCGCTGACCGAGGCCGAGCTGGAGGCCGCGATCGCCGCCATCGCGAACCGGGTCCCGGCCGCCGCGACCGCACCGCTCGCGGGCACCCGCTCCGGCCTCGACGGCTACACCCCCGACAAGCGCCCGGTCGTGGGCGCGGCCGGGCCCGACGGCCTGTACCTGGCCCTCGGCTTCAGCGGCGGCGGCTTCAAGCTGGCTCCCGCCGTGGCCGAGCTCGCCGCAAAGGAGATCGTCGAGGGCGGGGCCGTCCCCGGCAAGGCCGTGCAGGAGCTGCTGGAGCCGTACCGGCCGCAGCGCTTCCTCGCGGGCCGCCCGATCCGTCCGGAGGCGCCGTATGACCACATGTGAGAACGGCCTGGAGGAGGAGGTGCGGCGCCCGCTGCGGGAGGTGCTGCGCGAGGACGTGCAGACCGTCCTCGCCAAGGACCCGGCCGCCACGTCCCGCGCCGAGGTGCTGCTCTACCCGCACATCCACGCCCTGTGGACGTACCGGGTCGCGCACTGGCTGTGGGGCCGCGGCCACCGCGTGGCCGCCCGCGCCCTGTCCCTGCTGGCCCGCGCCGTCTCCGGCATCGAGATCCACCCCGGGGCGCGGATCGGCCGCCGGTTCTTCGTCGACCACGGCACGGCCGTCGTCATCGGCGAGACCGTCCGGATCGGCGACGACGTGATGCTCTACCACCAGGTCACGCTCGGCTCGGTGGGCTGGTGGAAGGACCTGCGCCGCCCCTCCGGATCCCGCCGCCACCCCGTCGTCGGCGATCGCGTCGTCATCGGCACCGGGGCCAGCGTCCTCGGCCCGGTCACCATCGGCGCCGACTCGCGCATCGGCGCTCACTCGGTCGTGCTCGACGACCTGCCGCCCCGCAGCCGGGTCGTCGCGGCCGCCTCCGCCGCCCTGCCGCCGCTCGACACCGCGGCCCCCCTCGACTCCTCCGCCCTGATCGTCCCCGAAGGAACCCACGCATCATGACCTCCTACGTCGTCACCAGCGCCCCGCCGAACCCGAACGGCGACCTCCACCTCGGCCACCTCTCCGGCCCCTTCCTCGGCGCCGACGTCCTGACCCGCCACCTGCGCCAGCGCGGCCACGACGTGCGCTACGTCGGCTACTCCGACGAGCACTCCTGCTACGTACCGCGCCGGGCCGCCGAGATCGGCTCCACCGCGTACCCGACCGCGAAGCTCTTCGGCGACCGCATGGAGGAGACCCTGTCGCTGGGCGCCATGCACCACGACTGGTTCACCCGTCCGCTGACCGACTCCACCCACACCGAGTTCGTCCAGCGCTTCTTCCTCGAACTGTGGGAGTCCGGCGCCCTCGAGGTGCAGGAGCTGCCCGTCTTCCACTGCGCGCCCTGCGACCGGCACCTGTACGAGGCCGAGGTGCGCGGCGAGTGCCAGTTCTGCGCCGAGCCCTCCGACGGCGTGTACTGCGAGGCCTGCGGGCTCCCCCAGGACCCGGCCGGGCTCGCGGCCCCCCGCTGCACGGCCTGCTGGAACGCACCCGAGACGAAGACCCTGCGCCGCATCGTCTTCCCGCTGGAGCGCTGGCGCGGGCGCCTCCAGGCGTACTACGCCGACGCGCAGGCCAAGGCCGAGTGGCGGCCCCGGCTGGTCTCGTACCTGGACGGCCTGTTCGAGCGGGCCCTGCCCGACACGGCGATCAGCCGCGAGGCGGACTACGGCATCCCCGTCCCGCTGCCCGGCTGGGAGGGCCACATCCTCGACACCTGGTTCAGCGGCATCTGGGGCTACGCGGCGGGCACCGCGCGGGTGGCCGAGGCCAACGGCGACCGCTCCGCGTGGGAGCGGCTGTGGACCGACCCCGAGACCCGGATCGTCAACTTCATCGGCTTCGACTGCTCGTTCTCCCACGCCGTGCTGTGGCCGGCGCTGCTGCTCGCCCAGGGTGAACTGACCCTGCCCGCGCAGGTCGTCATCAACGAGTTCTACCGGCTGGAGGGCGACAAGTTCTCCACCAGCCGCGGCCACGCCATCTGGGGCGGCGAGTTCCTGCGCCGGGTCAACGCGGACGCCCTGCGCTTCCACCTGTGCCTGACCGGCCCGGAACGGGCGCAGAACAACTTCTCCATGAAGGAGTTCGCCGACACCCTCAGCACCGTCCTCGCCGGCGGCCTGGAGCGGTGGACCGACACCGTACTGGACCTGCTCGCCCAGGACTTCGACTCCGTCGTGCCGACCGCCGGGCCCCCGGACGGCCCGCTGGCCGGCGAACGCGCAGCGCTGCCGCAGCAGATCTCCGACGCCCTCGGCGCCGAGGCCTTCTCCCCGCAGCGCGCCGCCGACGCCCTGGCCACCGTGATCGAGCGGGGCGACGCCGACCTGCGGGAGCTCGCCCTGCTGCGGGTCGGCGGGCCCCGCGAGGAGTACGCGGGCCGGCTCGCGGCGCACGTGGAGCTGCTGGCCGCGGTCGCGGTCACCGCGGCGCCGCTGATGCCGGGCTGGTCCGCGTTCCTCGCCGGGCACCTGGGCCTGCCGGTGGACCTCGGCACGCGGATGCCCGTCTGGGCCGGCGTGGAGGGACGGCTCCTGGCGGAGGGCACGACCCTGCCGACCGCCACCCCGCTGTTCTTCCACGAGTTGTCGTGACGACCCCGCCGGACTCCTGGTCCGGTGGTGCGGCGCAGGTGCTGGGCGCGGTCCTCGGGGCCGGGGCCCTGCTGCTCCCGGCGGCGCTCGCCCCGCAGCCCGGCCCCTGGACCGGGGCCGTGGTGGCGGGGGTGCTGGCCGGCTGGTGCCTGCTGGTCGCCGCCGCCGGCGGTACGGCGGACTCCGGGCCCGTGGCCTTCGTACGGGACCGGCTCGGCCCGGGACCGGCCCGGGCGGCCACCGCGCTCTACTTCGGCGGTTTCGCCACCGGTCAGGCGGGAGTGGCCCTGGGGGCCGCCGAGTTCGCGCTCGGGGACTCGGGGTGGCGGGCGTACGCGGTCGCCGCCGGGGTGTTGTGCAGCGCGGCCGCGTACGCGTGGTGCGTCCCGCGGGGACTGTCCCCGGCGGGGCGGCGGCTGCGGCTGGCCGCGGTGCTGGCGCTGGCCGTGGCCTGGCGGGCGCTCGGCGGGCCGCTGCCGGTAGCGGGGGCCGGGGACCGGGCCGGCTGGGCCGTGCTCCTGGTGGCCGTGCCCCTGCTGTTCGGCTGGGTCGGCCTCGAAGGGGCGGTCCCCGCCGCGGCGCGGCGGCGGGCGCTGGGCGGAACCCTGCTCGGCATCGCGCTGGCGGCCGCACTGTACGCCGTACTCCTGGGGCCGCCGCCGACCGCTCCGGCGCCGCCCGCGGCCTCGGTGGCCGTCCGGGCCGCACTGGGGACCGGCTCCGCCGCGCTCTGCTGGACGTACTGCCGTACCAACCTCCTGGCCACCGCCGCCCGTTGGACCGAGCTGACCGGCCGGACCCGGCGCGGCGGGGTGGTGGCCGCAGCTCTGATCGCCCTCGGTGTCCTCGCCCTCGGCGGGGCCGCCCGATGGGACCTGCCCGTCCTGCTCATCGGCCCCGGTGCAGCCACCGCGGCCCTCTACACCTTCATCGCCGTGGCGGCCGTACGCCGCCCCCGGCCTCGTCCTCGTCCTCAGGAGCCCACCGATCATGACCACCCAGACCGCCACCGCGTCCTCGAAGGTGCTGCGCGTCCCGCCGGCTGACCCGGCGACCGCCGCGGCCCACTTCCACCGCCGCTTCACCTTCGAGGCCGACGTCGCCGACGTGCACGCGGACGTGGAGTCCGCCGCCGGCGGCTTCGTCCTCGTCGACAGCCGCAGCGCCGAGGCCTGGGCGCAGGGTCACATCCCCGGCGCCGTGCACCTGCCCACCGACGAGATCCCGGCCCGCGCCGCCGAACTGGTGCCGCCGGGCGGCGTGGTGGTCACGTACTGCTGGGGCCCCGGCTGCAACGGCGCGACCCGGGCGGCGTACGCCTTCGCGAGCGCCGGGTACCGGGTCAAGGAGATGCTCGGCGGCTTCGAGTACTGGTCCCGGGAGGGCTTCCCGGTCGAGGACTCCGCCGGCATCCGCCAGTCGCCGCCGGACCCGCTGACGGCCCCCGTCGCGGAAGGTGCGGCCTGCGGCTGCTGAACGCGGAGGGCGAACGGCGGAGGGCGGAGGGCGGAGGGCCCTGCCTACAGCAGGCCCTCTTCGACGGCCCGCTGCCCGAGCTGGAAACGGCTCTGCGCGTCCAGCCTCTCCATCAGTTCCGAGATGAGCCGCCGCTCGCTGCGCAGGGAGATGCCCAGCCGGCGCGCGGCGGCCTCGTCCGTGTACCCCTGGGCCAGCAGGCGCAGCAGCTCGCGCGGCTGCGAACCGGGGTCGTCGAGGCTGCGCCGGGGCGGCTCACCGAACGGGGTGGCCGTCTCCCACACCGAGTCGAACAGCGCGCAGAAGGCGGCGACCGCGCCCGGTTCCCGCAGCAGCACCGCGCCCAGCGCGCTGTCCGCCGGGTCGATCGGCATCAGCGCGAACTCGCGGTCGGTGATGACCATCCGCATCGGCAGCGAGGGTACGGTCCGCACCTCGCCGCCCCGCTCGGTCAGCCAGCGCGCGTGCTCGAGGCTGCCGGCGTCGTTGCGGATGGCGTCCTGGTAGATGGTCCGGATCTTCACGCCGCGGGCGATGAGGTCCTCGGTCAGCGGCTCGCTGGCCTTGAACTGCTCGGCGGGCACCGGCCCGCCGGGATGGAAGCTGATCGACTCGCGGCGGGTACGGGCCGACATCTCGCTCAGCTTGGCCCGGACCGCCTCGACGCCGAGGAACCGCTCGGCCTCGTGCGCGGGCTGGGCCGGGTGCAGTTCGGCGTACTGCGTCAGCAGCGCGCTGGCCGCGGCCTGGCTCTCGGCGAGGGCGCGGTGGCGCTGGGCGATCTCCGCCTGCTGGTGTGCGAGCAGCGAATCGAGCGCGGCCTTCGGGTTCACCGCCCGCAGCCGCCCGTCGGTCCGCCAGTTCGGCGCGAGGAGGGAGAGGCGGGTCAGCTCCTCCAGGTCCGCGCGTACGTCGTCCTCGGACCGCGAGAGTTCCGCGGCGACATCGGTGACGGCGAGATCCGGCCGTCTGAGGATGAGGCGGTAGAGCGCATCCGAACGCTCTGTCAGCCCAAGAGAAACCAACAAGGAGAGCCCCCCAGCTCGCGGTTCGGAGCGGCATCACAGCTTGGACCGACAGCGCTGGCGGTACGCGGCCCTCCGAGGGCCGATCTTGCACCCTGGATTGTCCTCACCAGCCAGCGGCCGCACAAACGCCGTCCATCACGCGGACACGGCGGGCGGCTGTCCGGAAGTCGCCGGGACGAAAAAACCGGCCGGCTGGCACGGATATGTCAGAGCGCTTTGTGCCAGCGGAAACACGCGACACGGCACTCCCCGGCTCGGCACGATGGCGGCACGCCGGAACGAGAGATCCGGCCAACCACCCCTGACCCCACCGGCTCGATAAGAGGCTTCCCCACCATGCGTCGCAAGCTCGTCACCCTCATCACCGTCGCCGCCGCCGCCCTGATCGCCGTGATCGGCACGAGCACCGCCGGCCAGGCCCGCGAGCTCGCCCCGGCAACCGCGGCGAGCACCCCGGCCCCGCCCCTCCCCCAGGCCGCCCCCCTCGAGCCGGGCTGGTCGTAAAGCCCTGAACCCCCTGCCCGGCACGCGGCCTGCGCCGGGCCTTCTCGGACGAGCGGCTCGGCAAGTCTTCGCGGGCATCGCCATCGCCGCCGTACTGTGCGCCGGTCGCGTCGGACGGTCCTTCGTCCAGGCCACGCTGACGAGGCAGAAGGCCGAGCAGCAGTAGCAACAACTTGGCGGCGGTGAAGTGGTGCTGTCTCGCTGAGGCGACCATGCTCTCGCCGCCGCCCTCCAGTGGCACAAGGAGTACTGGCCCGAGACTGTTTGAGAGCCGGATCGCCAGAAGAGAGATGTCGATGCTGATGCGTGCCCCGAGAGAATGCGGGTCGTGGTTCTGGGACCTGGACGAGGTGACCGAGCCGGGCCTGGGCGCAGCGCTCACGACCGCGGCGCGCATGTCCGCCGTTCTGGGGAACCACGGTCTGCTGGAGCCGGTTGCCCTCGAATGGAGTTGGTTCGAGGTCGGTAAGGGCGGCCTCGGCATCACCTCCAGCCTCAGTCTCGTGGGGCGCTCGCTCGACGACGCGTTGCTGGTGGAGGACGTGCGGGCCTGCCGGCCAGTCGGCCATCCGGCTGCCGAGATGGCGGGGATCCTCGTGCTGGGGTCCGGTGCCTGGCTGGACGCGGACGGAAGGCGCCGCAACGAGTTCCGCCTGCTCGAGCTCATGGTGTCGCCCGACGAGATCGGTCCTTGGGCCGAGCTGTCCGTGTACCACGACGTCTGGGGACCGTGCGACTTCCGTGGACAGCCGCACCCGACCGTCCACGCCTGGAATGCGCCGCGCCTCGCAGCGGCCCTGCGGGAACTCGACGCACTGCTCGGAGTCGAGGCCGAGCTCGGTGAACCAACGTACTTCGGCCAGGCCGAGGGCCACGGGCTGAGGGCTCCCGACCTCATCGACGGCCGTGGGCCGGACCTCACTTGTTGATGCAAAGATCCGCCGCCGACAAACGCTCCACGACGCCTGTGGCGAGGCTCCTCACCGAACACGTGGTGACCGAGATGCCGGGGTTCACGCGGCGCGTGACCGACATCGACGAGGTGACGGCAGCAATCCTGCAGGAGTTGCGGTCGAAGGGAATCGCGAAGTGACCGACCGGGCAGCATCCGCGATGCTGGAGCGCCTGCGCGCGGTGGAATGGACGGGTGACTGGGACGACGCCGTCGCCCACGTCATGTCTCGTCGTGTGTTGATGCGCGAGTACCTCCGGCGGGCGGGCATGTGGGCGCAGGCGTACTCGGCCGAGAGCGCGTGGCCCTTCTTCGACGCCGCCGACTACGTGGACCCGAACTTCGCGCTTTCCCCGAACGTCGCAAAGGAGCTTCAGGAATTCCTGGGGCAGCTGACCGGAGACGACTCCATCAAGCGCACCTGTGCGGGCGCGGTCCGCATGGCCGGGCTCAGTGCGCAGAATCCGTCGGCCGGCGGGGACCTGCCCGACCTCTACGAGCCCCTGGTCCTGTTCTACGAGCGGGGCGGCGAGTTC
The DNA here is from genome assembly GCF_055570595.1 of Streptomyces sp. NPDC031132. Classification (NCBI taxonomy): domain Bacteria; kingdom Bacillati; phylum Actinomycetota; class Actinomycetes; order Kitasatosporales; family Streptomycetaceae; genus Streptomyces; species Streptomyces sp. NPDC031132. Next base: position 253,604 of record NZ_JBVIGX010000009.1, on the reverse strand, counting down.
CTCCGTGACAACGCCGGTTTCCTCGACCTGACCGGTGTGCTGCTACGCCCCGGAACTCTCCAGGGCCACCTGGGCACCCCGCACCTGAGCTCCCTCGAGGGCGCGATGCTCGACGCGTTGGACGCGGAGGGGCGCATCACGTACTACATGGCTGCCGACCGGCAGGGCCCGCTGCTGCGGCAGCGCGTCGTACGCGGTGACCGGAGCAGCGAGGCGTTCAGCCGGGACGGCCTGCGCTGGGAGCCGACGGGCGCTCTTCCCGTGACCGCGGAGAAGGCCGCGGATTTCGGACTGGTCCGGCTGGACGAGATGGAGGCTGCGGACTTCATCGCGACGGCGATGGCCACACCTCGCCCGTAGTGCGCCCGCCCGTCGCCGGCTCGCCCCCGGACCGACCAGGAGGCGGTGAGCAAGCTGCCGCTGTGGTCGTCCCTGAGCGCGGCCCTCGGACGGGCTGCGGCCCGGCCAGGGCGTGACGGGGCAGTGGCCGGTCATGCGCGAGGGGCGGAACGACTGAGCGCCCCTCCGGTCAGAACCGGAAGGGCGCTCAGGGCAGGTCAGAGGGGGTTCCCCCTGGCCTCGGAGCGGTAGGCCATGTCGGACTCGAACCGACAACCAACGGATTAAAAGTCCGCTGCTCTGCCAATTGAGCTAATGGCCCTCACGTGCTCACCCCAGAGCATAGCCGGAGACCAACGGTCAGCCGATCGAGTATCGGCTGACCGGCCCCGTCACGGCGCGCAAAACGCAGAACAGGGCCCCCACGACGGTGTCGTGGGGGCCCTGTCAGGCCATCAGCTCAGAGCCGGGGGCCGGTGTCAGCCGTTGCGCTTCCAGCGGGGCTTGTCGTCGCGGCGGCCACCGAAGGAGCCGGTCGAGCCGGAGCCGGACGGGCGGTGGTCGTCGCGGCGGAAGCCGCCGGACGGGCGGTCGCTGCCGCCGGAGCGGAAGCCACCGGAGGGACGGTCGTCGCGACGGAAGCCGCCACGGTCGCCACCACGGTCGTCACGGTTGAAGCCACCGGACGGACGGTCGTCGCGACGGAAGCCGCCGGACGGGCGGTCGCTGCCGCCGGAGCGGAAGCCACCGGAGGGACGGTCGTCACGGCGGAAGCCGCCACGGTCGCCACCACGGTCGTCACGGTTGAAGCCACCGGACGGACGGTCGTCGCGACGGAAGCCGCCACCACGGTTGTCGTCACGACGGTCGCCACCGGAGCGGAAGCCGCCCGACGGACGGTCGTCACGGCGGAAGCCGCCACGGTCGCCACCACGGTCGTCACGGTTGAAGCCACCGGACGGACGGTCGTCGCGACGGAAGCCGCCACCACGGTTGTCGTCACGACGGTCGCCACCGGAGCGGAAGCCGCCCGACGGACGGTCGTCACGGCGGAAGCCGCCACGGTCACCGCCGCGGTCGCCACCACGGTCGTCGCGACGGTTGTCGCGGCGCTCGTAGTTGCCCCGGTCGTCACGGGCCTGGAAGGCCGGGCGCTCGTCGGCGGCCGGCGTGGCCGCGACGGCGGCCGCGACCTCGGCCTCGGCGGCCTCGGCCACCTCGGCGACAGCGGCCTCCGGGTCCTCGCCGCGCTCACGCGCGGAGCGGGCGACCAGGCGGTCGGCCTCCTCGCGCAGCTCGGCGGCACGACGGGTCAGGCGCTCCAGCTGCTTGGTGAGGTCGGCGACCTCGCGCTCGGCCTGCTTGGCGGCGTTGTTCGCGGAGTCGGCCTGGACCTCGGTCAGCGAACGCGCACCGGTGATCTCGGCGACCTCCGGGTCGAACGCGCCGGCGCCCTGGACGATGTGGCGCGAGGCGTCGACGCCCGCGTCCTCCATCAGGCGGAAGATCTGGCGGCGCTGGTGCGGCAGGGCGAGGGAGACCACGACGCCCGACTTGCCGGCACGAGCCGTACGGCCCGAGCGGTGCAGGTAGTCCTTGTGATCGCCGGCCGGGTCCACGTTCAGGACCAGGTCGATGCCGTCGACGTGGATGCCGCGGGCGGCGACGTCGGTCGCGACGAGCGCGTTGACGTAGCCGTCCTTGAAGTCCGCGAGGACGCGGGTACGGGCGCCCTGCGTCATGCCGCCGTGCAGCGCGTCGGCCTTCACGCCGGCCTCGACGAGCTGCTCGGCGATGCGGTCGGCGCCCAGCTGGGTGCGGACGAAGATGATGGTGCGGCCCTTGCGGGCGGCGATGGCGGCCGTGACCGGCGCCTTGTCCTTCGGCTTCACGACGAGGACGTGGTGCGTCATGGTCGTGACGTTGCCCTGCGCGCTGTCGACCTCGTGCGTGACGGGGTTGGACAGGTAGCGCTTGACCAGGGTGCCGATCTCGTTCTCCATGGTGGCGGAGAAGAGCATGCGCTGGCCGCCGCCGGGGATCTGGTCGAGCAGCTCGGTGACCTCGGGCAGGAAGCCCAGGTCGGCCATCTGGTCGGCCTCGTCGAGGACGGCCACCTCGACGTTCTCGAGGGAGCAGGCGCCGCGGTTGATGATGTCGCGCAGACGGCCCGGGGTGGCGACGAGGACGTCGACACCGCGCTCCAGGGCGTAGATCTGGTTGCCCATGGAGGTACCGCCGCAGACGACCTTCATCTTCAGGCCGAGCACGTCGCCGTACGGCTGGAGGGCGTCCGCGACCTGCATCGCGAGCTCACGCGTCGGCGTGAGGATGATCGCGCGGGGCTTCTTCTTCTCGGTGTGGCCACCGGCCAGGCGGGCCAGGGTGGGCAGACCGAAGGAGAGGGTCTTGCCGGAGCCGGTGCGGCCGCGGCCGAGGATGTCCTTGCCGGCCAGCGCGTCCGGGATGGTCGCGGCCTGGATCGGGAAGGGGGAGGTGACACCGTTCTGCGCGAGCTTGCGCACCACGCCCTCGGGCAGACCGAGGTCGCCGAAGGTGATGGTGGGCTCGGCGTCGGCGTCGTCCGCCTCGGCGTCGATGGACTGGTCGGTCGTCACGTCGGCCTCGAGGGCCTCGATGATCTCGTCGGCCTCAGCGGCCTCGATGGCCTCGGTGACCACAAGGGCCTCGACGGCGTCGACGATCTCGTTCGAGTCGTTCTCGGGCATGACGGCACGGTCAGAACTGGAAATGGACATGCGAAATGCGAAACCTTCCGGAGTCTCGGCACGCGCCCAAACTCCGTGAATCGCAAATCGACCGCCTCAATGCGGTCAGCCACGGCTAGGGAGAGTACGCGCCACACGGCGCTCTTCGGATTCGGCGCCGGGCAATGGGATCAAACGATCTATAACCATACGCACCCTCCCCCGGGTCTGGCAAGTCGCTCCGGCCGGACCCGCCCTGACCTGCGACGATCCACCCGATCCAGGGACCCGACACCGACCCGCGACCGCCCCCGGGGCCGGCCCGCGGCTACACGGAGGGCGAGGCGCTGGGCTCCGGCGCGGGTGGCGTCGGGGCGGGCGGTGTGGGCGAAGTCACGGGCGGCTCCGGGCTCGGCGACTGGGCGGGCGGCGTGACCTGCGTCCCACCGGAGCCGCCGCTTCCGGATCCGCCCGAGGTGGGCTGCTGCGGACCCTGGCCGCCGGCGCCGCCGCCCGGACCCGCCGACGGCGAGGGGGCTCCCGGCCGGCCGGCGGGCGCGCCCGGGCTGGGGGAGGCACCGGTGGCTCCGGACGCCTTGCCGTCCTCGGCCGGCTTGCCCTCCTCGCCCGCCGCGCCGGGCTTCGATCCGCGGCCGTTGCCGTGGATGCCCGACCCCTTGCCGGAAACGGAACCTCCGGCCGCCTCGGCGGCCGCCTTGCGGTCCGCCGACGAGGAGGGCCCGGGCTTCGCGCCGTCCTCGCCGACGCTCATACAGCCCGCCGTGGCCGCGACCGCGAGCGCGGAGACGACCAGTCGGAGGGAAGCGGACAACTGGCGCACGGGGCACCTCCTGGGGGTCCCCCCGGCAGGGGCCGGAGGAGGGCGGTCAGGGTCCGCGGTGAGCGGGTCAATGTGCCCAACTCCCTTTGCCCCGTAAGGGACACGCCCTTGGGGACACCGCCTGTCCGCAATCCGCCGCCCCACCGCGGGCGCACACCGGGCGCACACCGGGCGGACCGGCGGCTCCGACACGGCGAGGGCCGGCCGTCTCAGGCGAACAACTGCCGCGCCACCTGCGACCCCAGCGTCACCGCGCCCAGCCCCGCCAGCACCGAGGCCGCCACGTTCGCCGCCGCCAGGAACCGCCGGCCGCGCTCGTACAGCCGCAGCGTCTCGTACGAGAACGTCGAGTACGTGCTCAGCGCCCCGCACAACCCGGTCCCCAGCAGCAGGTTCAGCCGCGCCGAGGCCGCACCTGCCAGCACCGCCCCCGCCAGCAGCCCGAGCACCAGGCAGGCGCCCGCGTTCACCACGAACGTGCCCCACGGGAACACCGAGTCGTGCCGCGCCTGCACCGCACGGTCCGTCAGATAGCGCAGGGGCGCCCCGACGACCGCACCCGCCACCACCAGCAGCCAGTTCACGCCCGCCCCCGCAGCGCGACACGCACCCCGAGGCGGGTCGCCGAAGCCGCCGCCCACACCGCGCCCAGCGCGGCGGCCACCGTGAGCCCGGCGTACGCCAGCGCAGTCCCGGGCTCCCCCGCTTCCAGCAGCCGCGAGAAGTCCACCGCGTACGTGGAAAAGGTGGTGAACCCGCCGAGCACGCCGACCCCGACGAACGGCCGGACGAGCGGATGCGGCGCCGACCGGCCGCCCTCGCTGATCAGCACCATCAGCACCCCGATCAGCGCACAGCCGATCACGTTGGTCCAGAACGTCGCCCACGGGAAGCCGCCCGGCCCGGCCGGCCACGACAGCACCGCCGCGTACCGCGCCGAGGAACCGAGCGCCCCGCCCGCCGCGATCGCGGCGAGCACCGGGCCGGGCCGTTCGGCGCGCTGCCCCGGCACGTGGAGGTCGACGTCCGGATCGATCGCCTCGGCGGGGCCGGTGCCGCCCGGCTCCGGCCCGGTCACCCGTAGCCCAGCGCGTGCAGCCGCTCGTCGTCGATCCCGAAGTGATGGGCGATCTCGTGCACGACGGTGACCTCCGTCTCCGCGATCACGCTCTCCCGGTCCCCGCACATCCGCAACGTGGGATTCCGGTAGATCGTGATCCGGTCGGGCAGCACCCCGGCGTACCACTCGCCGCGGTCCGTCAGCGGGGTCCCCTCGTACAGCCCGAGCAGCTCGGGATCGTCCGCCGGCGGTTCGTCCTCGACGAACACCGCCACGTTGTCCATCAGCCGCGTCAGCTCCGGCGGGATGCGGTCCAGGGCCTCTGCGACGAGCTCTTCGAACTCCTCGCGCGTCATCTCCAGCACCGGGCCATTGTCCCTCCGGTGGGGGCCCTTCCCGCGTGCCGGGGAGAAACCGTTTTGGCGATAGCTCCCCGGATCCCATATGCTTCTCACGTCCCCGACGCGCTGGAAAGCGCCCAGGCGGGCCTTTAGCCCTCATCGTCTAGTGGCCCAGGACGCCGCCCTTTCAAGGCGGTAGCACGGGTTCGAATCCCGTTGGGGGTACGCATTACCGTGTGCAAGACTTGGTCTCGCACACTGCAAGGTCCTGTGGAGCAGTTGGTTAGCTCGCCACCCTGTCAAGGTGGAGGTCGCGGGTTCAAGTCCCGTCAGGATCGCTGAGACCGGAAACGGTCTCGTGGCTGGGTAGCTCAGTTGGTACGAGCGATCGCCTGAAAAGCGATAGGTCGCCGGTTCGACCCCGGCCCCAGCCACCACAAGAAGGCCCCGTCCATCGGACGGGGCCTTCTGCGTTACTCCGCCCCGGTCTCGGGGCCGGTCCGACGACGCCACTGCGTCACACCGACCGCCACCGCCCCGGCGGCCACCAGCCCGAGCAGCGCCCAGTCCGGGACCGCGTCCGCGAACGACCGCACCCGCTGCTCCACCGCGTACGAGTCGTCCACGTCGAGCAGCCCCGGCAGCGCGCTCGCCCCGTCGTACGCGAGGAACAGCGCGCCGAGGGCGATGAAGAACAGCCCGGACAGCAGCGAGGTGGTGTGCAGCTCGAAGCGGCCCACCCGGACGGCCCGCCCGCGCAGCCAGCGCCGCCGGCCCAGGTCGAACCGCTCCCACAGCAGCGCCAGCACGAACAGCGGTACGGCCATCCCCAGCGCGTACACCGCCAGCAGCAGGCCGCCGTAGACCGGGCTGCCGCTGACCGCCGCCACCGTCAGGACGCTGCCCAGGATCGGGCCGGCGCAGAACCCGGCCAGCCCGTAGACCGCGCCCAGCGCGTACACCGACAGGGCGGTGGTCGGCCGGATCCGCCCGGACAGCTCCGAGATCCGCTTCGAGGCGAAGCCCAGGCCCAGGATCTGCGCGAGCCCGAGCGCGATGATCAGCCAGCCGCCGGCCAGGACCAACCCGTCGCGGTTGCTGTGGAAGAACCGCCCGGCGTACGAGCCGGCCGCGCCCAGCGGTACGAGGGTGCTCGCGAGGCCCGCGTAGAAGATCCCGGTCCGCGCCAGCAGCCGCGAGGCGGAGTCGATCGAGTACGCGAAGAAGGCGGGCAGCAGCAGCGCGCTGCACGGGCTGAGCAGCGCGAGCAGCCCGCCCAGCAGCGCGGCCAGATACCCGATGTCGCCGACGCCGGTCACTTCGCAGCCTGCGGCTCGGCCTGCGCCCTGGCCTTGGCCTTGGCGATCGCCGCGGCGAAGGCGTCGAGCGGCTGGGCGCCCGCGATCGGCTGCCCGTTGACCAGGAAGGACGGGGTGGAGCTGACGCCGATGCGGTAGCCCTCCTCCTGGTCCTTCTGCAGGGCGGCCGCGGCCGCCTCGCCGGCCATGTCCCGCTGGAAGCGCTCGAGGTCCGGGACACCGGCCTCGCGGGCCAGCTCCAGCAACCGCGCCCGGCCGAAGCCCTTCTCCTTGGCGCCGTCGGCGTACGCGGCCGCGTGGAACTGCGCGAACCGGTCCTGCTGCCCGGCGGCCCAGGCGGCCTTGGCGGCGGCCTCGGAGTCGGCGCCGAAGATCGGGAAGTTGCGCCACTCGATGCGCAGGGTGCCGTCCTCGACGTACTTCTTCACCAGTGCGGGTTCGGTGTCGCGGGCGAACTTGCCGCAGTAGCCGCACTTGAAGTCGGAGTACTCGATCAGCACGACGGAGGCGTCGGGCCGCCCGGCGGCGAGCTTGTCGCCGGACTCGCGCCGGGCGAGCTTCGCCAGCTCGGCGTGGACGTCGGAGGCCTCGGGCGCGGACGCCGAGGAGGAGGTCCTGGCGGGGGCGTCCTCGGGCGCGGTCGCCTGCCAGGACACGAGCCCGAGGGTGACGGCGGCGAGCGCCACCCCGGCGGAGATCAGCAGCGGCTTGCGCGCGGAAGGGGAGGGTGAAGAGGAAGGGGAGGGGGACATACGGGTGCTCCAGAGCAGCGGATGGTGGATCGGACCGGCGGGCGGGGCCGGTCCTCTACACCCGCATCACGGACAGCTCCACCGGACCCGGCGCCGGCTGGTCGGGCCCGCGGACGAGCACCCGTACGGGCAGCGTCCGGGCCCCCCAGACCTGCTCCACCGCGGGCCGCCCCACCGGTGCGTGCGCATGCTCCCCGGCTCCGCGCGGCGGCACGCCCGGAGCCCGGCCCAGGTCCCGCGTCCCGGGATCGCAGGAGGGCCCCCGGCCGGTGTCGGCCACGGCGCGGGCCACACCCGGGCCCGCCGGAGCGGCCGAGGCACCCGAAGCAGCCGAAACGGAAACCGGCCCCCGGACCGCACCGGAGACCGAACCGGAGACCGGACCCGAAACCGGACCCGAAACCGGACCCGGAAACGGAACCGCCGCCGCGGGCACCGCACACCCGACCAGGACCGCGAGGACGGCGCCGAGCAGCCACCACACTCCACGGACGCGGGACATGGCGGGCCTCTCACTCGGTCGGCGGGTCGGTTCAGGTGATCTCGTCCCGAAATGGTACGGGGAGGGGGCACAAATGCGTTCGCCACCCGGCACCTGCGGGTGAGATCCTCGATCAGGTATGTCTACTTCCTTCGCCGCCCTGCAGACGCTTCTCGGTGAGATCTCCCTCCGTGACGCGCACCGCCTCGGCCGCCGCCTCGAAGGCGCCCGCCGCATCCGCAAGCCCGAGGCCAAGCAGGCCGTGCTCGACGAGATCGCCGCGGAGGCCGAGAAGGCCGCCGCGCGACTGGCCGGCCGTGCCTCGCGGATGCCGGAGGTCACGTATCCCGAGAACCTGCCCGTCAGCCAGAAGAAGGACGAGATCGCCGAGGCGATACGCGACCACCAGGTCGTGATCGTCGCCGGTGAGACCGGTTCCGGCAAGACCACGCAGATCCCCAAGATCTGCATGGAGCTGGGCCGCGGCGTCCGGGGCATGATCGGGCACACCCAGCCCCGCCGGATCGCCGCCCGCACCGTCGCGGAGCGGATCGCCGAGGAGCTCAAGTCCGAGATCGGCCAGACGGTCGGCTGGAAGGTCCGCTTCACCGACCAGGTGGACCAGGACGCGACCTTCGTGAAGCTGATGACCGACGGCATCCTGCTCGCCGAGATCCAGACGGACCGCGAGCTGCGCGCGTACGACACGATCATCATCGACGAGGCCCACGAGCGGTCCCTCAACATCGACTTCCTGCTGGGCTACCTCTCCCAGCTGCTGCCGAAGCGCCCCGACCTCAAGGTCGTGATCACCTCGGCGACCATCGACCCGGAGCGCTTCTCCCGCCACTTCGGCGAGGCCCCGATCGTCGAGGTCAGCGGCCGTACGTATCCGGTCGAGGTGCGCTACCGGCCCCTCCTCGAGGACGACAGCGAGGAGAGCGACCGCGACCAGATCACGGCGATCTGCGAGGCGGTGGACGAGCTCCAGTCCGAGGGGCCGGGCGACGTCCTGGTCTTCCTCTCCGGCGAGCGCGAGATCCGCGACACGGCGGACGCCCTCAACAAGCGGAACCTCCGGTTCACCGAGGTCCTCCCCCTCTATGCCCGCCTCTCGCACGCCGAGCAGCACCGCGTGTTCCAGCAGCACACGGGCAGGAGGATCGTTCTCGCGACCAACGTCGCCGAGACCTCCCTCACCGTCCCCGGCATCAAGTACGTGATCGACCCGGGCAATGCCCGGATCTCCCGCTACAGCCACCGCACCAAGGTCCAGCGCCTGCCCATCGAGCGGATCTCCCAGGCCAGCGCCAACCAGCGCAAGGGCCGCTGCGGCCGTACCAGCGACGGCATCTGCATCCGGCTCTACTCCGAGGACGACTTCAACGCCCGTCCCGAGTTCACGGACGCCGAGATCCTGCGCACGAACCTGGCCTCCGTCATCCTCCAGATGACCGCGGCCGGCCTCGGCGAGATCGAGAAGTTCCCCTTCATCGACCCGCCGGACCACCGCAACATCCGCGACGGCGTCCAGCTGCTCCAGGAGCTCGGCGCCTTCGACCCGACGGAGAAGGACCCCCGCAAGAAGCTGACGCCCATGGGCCGGCAGCTCTCCCAGCTGCCCGTGGACCCGCGCCTGGCCCGCATGGTCGTCGAGGCCGACAAGAACAACTGCGTCCGCGAGGTCATGGTCATCGCGGCGGCCCTGTCCATCCAGGACCCGCGCGAGCGGCCCTCGGACAAGCAGACGCAGGCCGACCAGAACCACGCCCGGTTCAAGGACGAGACGAGCGACTTCCTCTCGTTCCTGAACATGTGGCGCTACCTGCGCGAGCAGCAGAAGGAGCGCGGCTCGTCCTCGTTCCGCCGGATGTGCAAGCAGGAGTACCTGAACTTCCTGCGGATCCGCGAGTGGCAGGACATCTACTCGCAGCTGCGTACGGTCGCCAAGGGCATGGGCATCCACGTCAACGAGGCCGACGCGCCCGAGACGAGCGTGCACATCTCGCTGCTGGCCGGCCTGCTCTCGCACATCGGCCTCAAGGACACCGACAAGAACGAGTACCTGGGGGCCCGCTCCGCCAAGTTCGCGATCTTCCCCGGCTCGGCGCTCTTCAAGAAGCAGCCGAAGTTCCTGATGTCGGCCGAGCTGGTGGAGACCTCGCGGCTGTGGGCCCGGGTCAACGCCAAGGTGGAGCCCGAGTGGGTCGAGCCGCTGGCCCAGCACCTGATCAAGCGCACCTACAGCGAGCCGCACTGGGAGAAGGACCAGGCGGCCGTCATGGCGTACGAGAAGGTCACGCTGTACGGCGTGCCGATCGTCGCGCAGCGGAAGATCAACTACGGCCGGATCGACGCGGAGGTCTCGCGCGAGCTGTTCATCCGCAACGCGCTGGTCGAGGGCGACTGGCGGACCCACCACAAGTTCTACGCCGACAACCGAAAGCTCCTCACCGAGGTGGAGGAGCTGGAGAACCGGGCGCGGCGCCGCGACATCGTCGTGGACGACGAGACCCTCTTCGACTTCTACGACCAGCGGATCCCCGAGCACGTGGTCTCGGGCGCGCACTTCGACTCCTGGTGGAAGCACAAGAAGCGGGAGGAGCCCGAACTCCTCGACTTCGAGCGCGAGATGCTGCTCACGGAGAAGGCGGCCGGGGTCACCAAGGCCGACTATCCCGACTCCTGGCGGCAGGGGCAGCTCAAGTTCCGGGTGACCTACCAGTTCGAGCCGGGCGCGGACGCCGACGGCGTGACCGTCCACATCCCGCTCCAGGTGCTCAACCAGGTCACCGACGAGGGCTTCGACTGGCAGATCCCGGGCCTGCGGGCCGAGGTCGTCACCGAGCTGATCCGGTCCCTTCCGAAGCCGATCCGCCGGCACTACGTGCCCGCGCCGAACTTCGCGACCCGGTTCCTGGACACGGCCGTGCCCCTGCAGGAGCCGCTGCCCGTGACGCTGGCGCGCGAGCTCCAGCGGATGGTCGGGGTCCCGGTCTCCGCCGAGGACTTCGACCTGTCCCGGATCCCGGACCACCTGAAGATCACCTTCCGGATCGTCGACGAGCGCCGCAAGAACCTCGCCGAGGACAAGGACCTGGAGGCCCTGCGGCTGAAGCTGAAGCCGAAGGCCCGCCAGGCCCTCTCCAAGGCCGCCGCGGCCACCGCCGAGCGGGCGGGCGGGGAGTCGCTGGAGCGCACCGGGCTGACCGACTGGACGATCGGCACGCTGACCAAGGTCTTCGAGACCCGGCGGGCCGGCCAGCCGGTGAAGGCGTACCCGGCGCTGGTGGACGAGGGCGCGAGCGTCTCCGTACGGCTCTTCGACACGGAGGCCGAGCAGCAGCAGGCGATGTGGCTGGGCACCCGGCGCCTGATCCTGCTGAACATCCCGGTGAACCCGGCGAAGTTCGCTTCCGACCACCTGACCAACCAGCAGAAGCTGGCCCTGTCCCGCAATCCGCACGGCTCGATCCAGGCGCTGTTCGACGACTGCGCGACCGCCGCGACCGACAAGCTGATCGCCGACCACGGCGGCCCGGCCTGGGACGAGGCGGGCTTCCGCGCGCTCTACGAGGCCGTACGCGCAGACCTCGTGGACACGACCGTGCGGACGGTGGGCCAGGTGCAGCAGGTGCTGGCCGCCTGGCAGGCCTGTGAGCGCCGCCTGAAGGCCGTGAACAGCCTGGCCCTGGTGGCGAACGTGCAGGACGTGAAGACGCAGCTGGCGGCCCTCGTGCCCGCGGGCTTCGTGACGCTCACCGGCCTGCGGCGGCTCGCGGACCTGATGCGCTACCTGGTGGCGGTGGACCGGCGGCTCCAGCAGATGCCGACGGGCGCCCAGCGCGACACCACGCGCATGGAGAAGGTCCACGAGATGCAGGACGAGTACGCGTGGCTGCTGGAGCAGCTGCCGAAGGGTCGGCCGGTGCCGTCCGCGGTCACCGACATCCGCTGGATGATCGAGGAACTCCGGGTCAGCTACTTCGCGCACGCGCTCGGGACGGCGTACCCGGTCTCCGACAAGCGGATCGTGAAGGCGGTGGACGCGGCGGCCCCGGGGCCGGCCCGCTGATCGGGTTCGACTGCACCCCCTGAGCTGGGGTACAGTCTGATTCGCAGCCGCCGAGCGGCCGCAAATCAAGGACCTGTGGAGCAGTTGGTTAGCTCGCCACCCTGTCAAGGTGGAGGTCGCGGGTTCAAGTCCCGTCAGGTTCGCAACAACATCAGGGCCCGTATCCCCAGGGATACGGGCCCTGATGCGTTGTCCGCAGCCTCCGCGCTTCTCCGCACCCTCCACGCCTCCACGCCTCTCCGGCCCACCCGCCGCCCCTCCGCGCCCCCTTGGGAGCCCCCAGCGGCCGTCCAGAGGGCCTGCGGGAGACTCCCGGGGTTTGCCTCGGACCCGCCCGGGCAACCGCCACGGAAATCCCCCATCCGCATGAGGCGCTCTGCGACGCACGTCCCCTTACGGGTGCATTGCCGGTTGTACAAGAGTGACAACCTGTGACGGGAGTCACCACATGAGTTTTTGAGACTCGCACATTTATCGCACCCATACGCGTGCTCGATTTAATATGTGCAATGGCACCTACCCCGCCGGCGCCCCGCATCAGCCCGAATCCACCCGTCCCCGGGCATAAAAAAGATCGCGCTGGACCCGGCGGAGTCCAGCGCGATCGAACGCCGAGAACCTGTTGGGGCAGGTCCGAGCGTTTGAAGCCATGTGGGTTTCATCGGATTGGGGGACCCGATTCAAGCCCGGTAAAGCGGGGTGCTTACGTGCTTGCGCGACCTCAGGCCTCGCTGCGCTGCTGCGGAATTCCCGCGAGCAGTGCGCGAACCTCGGCCTCGCGGTATCGGCGGTGTCCACCCAGGGTGCGGATGGACGTGAGCTTGCCAGCCTTGGCCCAGCGGGTGACCGTCTTCGGGTCCACGCGGAACATCGTGGCAACCTCAGCCGGGGTCAGCAGCGGCTCGGCATCAGGGGTGCGAGCGGTCATGAGCGGCCTCCTCGGGAGAACCGAACCATCTCGGTTCTTTCCTCTAAATTCTGCACCTTGGCCCGCGTTGCCCGAAATGGACATACGCGGGCCGAGTCGGTTATAGGACGAACGGCTTGTCCTCGGCACTACAACTACACCATCCGTCCAGCCTCGACGGCCAAACCGATGGAATTGCCCTCCGAGGTGTTCATCAGCGGCGGAAGCCGATGGACCGTCCCATAACGGACAGTCACCCCACTGTGACGATCAGTCACAGAGTGATCAGGAGTCGTCAGGACCCCCCGTAGAGCGCAATGCCGAGCATTCCGCCCTTAGTTGGGCGGAAGGAACCCTCCCCGGACTCCTTGTCCTATTTTGGCACGAGGGTAGGGGAAGGGCGCAAGGGTGTAGTTAGTGCGGTCCGTCACGCTTGGGCCAATGGCCCGTATCGGGACGTAGGTCCTGGAACTAAGACCTGAATGTGGTGATCACGCCTCCGATCAGCCACTTGTGGCTGATCGACCGATACGCACGGTACGCGACGCCCTCGCCGCCGCCGTCGGCCCCCGCCGCCGGTCAGTTCGCGAACAGTCTCTCCCGGACCTCCCGCCAGCGCTCCGCCAGCTCCTCGTACGCCTCCGCCGCCCCGGCCTCGTCCCCGGCCCGCAGCGCCGCGATCCCCGCCGCCACGTCCCGGGCCGAGCGGTCGGAGCGCAGCCGGTCCGCCGGCAGCGCGTGCACCAGGCCCCCGTAGTCCAGCTCGACCATCGAGCGCGGGTGGAACTCCTCCAGCCAGCTGCCGACCTCCACCAGCCCGTCCGCGAGCCCCCCGTACCCGTCGGCCTCCCGCAGCGTCCGCAGTCCTCGCGCGAGCCGCCGCCGGGCCTGCACCATCGGGGTGCGGTAGCGCAGCCGCTCGCCCGGCAGGTACTCCCGCTCGTCGTCGGCCACCAGCACGAACCAGCGCAGTGGCACCTGCCACACCGCGGTACGGATCCACGGGCGCGCATCCGGATTCCGCTCGCGCCAGCGCTCGTACTCCTCGGCCGCCCGCCGCCTCGCCGCCGGCGGGAGCGCCGCGTCCAGCACCGGGAGGGGGAACTGGTCCGCCAGCTCCTGGAGCGCCAGCCAGCCGCGCAGTCTGGTCCGCCACGGGCAGACCAGCAGCACCCCGTCCACCTCCGCCGTGAACGCGTCCGCGCTCTCGTGCGCCGGCACCCCGACCACCGGGACCCGGACCAAGTCGGAGAGGGAGCGTCGCAGTTCGTCCTGGGCGGTCGGGACCACCCCGCGCCGGGCGTACGCGGCCCAGTGCGCGCGCTCCGGCTCCGCAAAAGCCGCCAGGGGCTCGTAGACGCGCAGGTAGGAGGCGTACGGGACGGTCGGCGCCGAGCGCGCCGAGGGCAGCCTGGGGTCGGAGGTTTCGCTCACGCTCTCGTACTCCCCCGCACCGCCCGGCGATACTCCGCCGGGCGTCCGCCGGACCTCCAGGTCCGGCCGCCCATACTCCGGGAGTGTTTCGATCTACGGACAGGTCGACTGCACACGCCCTGCAGGTCTTACGCTGCTCCCAGCGCGCCCTCCCCCACCCGCAGGGCGGGCGTCATTCCGCCGCATCTCTTCCATGGGAGTCACCACCGTGACCGAAATGACCGACGGCGTCCTGCACACCCTGTTCCGTTCGGAACAGGGCGGCCACGAGCAAGTCGTGCTGTGCCAGGACCGAGCCTCCGGCCTGAAGGCCGTCATCGCGATCCACTCCACCGCCCTGGGCCCCGCCCTCGGCGGTACGCGCTTCCACGCGTACGCCTCCGACGAGGAGGCCGTCATGGACGCGCTCAACCTCTCGCGCGGCATGTCCTACAAGAACGCCATGGCCGGTCTCGACCTCGGCGGCGGCAAGGCCGTGATCATCGGGGACCCGGACGTCCTGAAGTCCGAGGAACTGCTGCTGGCCTACGGCCGGTTCGTGGAGTCCCTCGGCGGCCGCTACGTGACGGCCTGCGACGTCGGCACGTACGTCGCGGACATGGACGTCGTGGCCCGCGAGACCCGCTGGGCGACCGGCCGCTCCCCCGAGAACGGCGGCGCCGGCGACTCCTCGGTCCTCACCGCGTTCGGTGTCTTCCAGGGCATGCGGGCCAGCGCCCAGCACCTGTGGGGCGACCCGACCCTGCGCGGCCGCAAGGTCGCCGTGGCCGGAGTCGGCAAGGTCGGCCACTACCTCGTCGAGCACCTCCTGGAGGACGGCGCCGAGGTCGTGATCACGGACGTCCGCGAGGAGTCGGTGCGCCGGATCCTCGACAAGCACCCGCAGGTCACCGCCGTGGCGGACACCAATGCCCTGATCCGCACCGAGGGCCTGGACATCTACGCCCCCTGCGCACTCGGCGGCGCGCTGAACGACGAGTCGGTACCCGCCCTGACCGCCAAGGTCGTGTGCGGCGCCGCGAACAACCAGCTCGCCCACCCGGGTGTGGAGAAGGACCTCGCGGACCGCGGGATCCTCTACGCGCCCGACTACGTGGTGAACGCGGGCGGGGTCATCCAGGTCGCCGACGAGCTGCACGGCTTCGACTTCGACCGCTGCAAGGTCAAGGCCGCGAAGATCTTCGACACCACCCTGGCCATATTTGCTCGCGCGAAGACGGACGGGATCCCGCCGGCCGCGGCGGCCGACCGGATCGCCGAGCAGCGGATGGCGGACGCCCGCGCCGCGAAGGCCGCGAAGGGCTCGGCCCCCGCCCTGTAGGCACCTGCGTGCGCCCGCCGGGGTTGCGGCGAGACGGAACTCACTGCACTTCGGCGGGTCGCCCGCCAGGAAAGGGTTAAAATCGCAGCTGACCAGCGAGGACGGGGCGCCTCATTGGTCCTGCACCGGGGCACGTCATGCGGGCGGCGTACCGTATGGCCGCGGAAGCAGGTACCGTTAAACCCCTACGGACGGTCTCTCCACGGAGAGCCCGCTCCGAACCATGAACGCGTGTCAGACTCTGGGGCCGTCGAGCCCCGTCACCGAGGGGGTCGAGCCATGGGGCGCGGCCGGGCCAAGGCCAAGCAGACAAAGGTCGCCCGCCAGCTGAAGTACAACAGCGGCGGGACTGACCTCTCGCGTCTGGCCAATGAGCTGGGCGCATCGCCGACGGAACCGCTGCTGCCTGTCAGCGAGCCGGTCGAAGTCGATGACGATCTGGACGACGACGACCCGTACGCCAAGTACGCGGATCTGTACAACAGCGATGACGACGACGACGAGGACGAAGGGTCCGGACCGTCGGCACAGCGCCGCGGCGCTTGACGCTCTTATGCGTCTCCTTCGCGTCTGCACCACGCAGGTGGCGGCCAGTCAGTGACTGACCCCGGCTGAGCAACACAAGAACCCGGTCCAGGGCCTCGCCCCGGACCGGGTTTCGGTGTTGGTCGCCGTTGTCCCGGCTGGTCAGCTCGCGTATGCGCCGGTCAGGGTCGCACCCTCGGTGTGCGCGCCGCGGTCCAGGATCTCTCCCGCGACCCAGGCGTCCACGCCCCGGTCGCCGAGCGCGGTCAGCGCCACGTCCACCGACTCCTGCGGGACCACGGCCATCATGCCGACGCCCATGTTCAGGGTCTTCTCCAGCTCCAGCTGCTCGACCTGGCCGGCCTTGCCGACGAGGTCGAAGATCGCGCCCGGGGTCCAGGTCGAACGGTCGACCGTGGCGTGAAGGTGGTCCGGGATGACCCGGGCCAGGTTCGCCGCGAGTCCGCCGCCGGTGATGTGCGAGTACGCGTGCACCTCGGCCGTACGGGTGAGGGCCATGCAGTCCAGCGAGTAGATCTTGGTCGGCTCCAGGAGCTCCTCGCCCAGGGTCCGGCCGAGCTCCTCGATGTGCTGCTCGAGGGACATCTTGGCGCGGTCGAAGAGGACGTGCCGGACCAGCGAGTACCCGTTCGAGTGAAGGCCGGAGGACGCCATCGCGATGACGGCGTCACCCGTACGGATGCGATCCGCGCCGAGCAGGCGGTCGTACTCGACGACACCGGTGCCGGCGCCCGCCACGTCGAAGTCGTCCGGGCCGAGCAGACCCGGGTGCTCGGCGGTCTCGCCGCCCACCAGGGCGCAGCCTGCGAGGACGCAGCCCTCGGCGATGCCCTTGACGATCGCCGCGACACGCTCCGGGTGGACCTTGCCCACACAGATGTAGTCGGTCATGAAGAGCGGCTCGGCGCCGCAGACGACGATGTCGTCCATGACCATCGCGACGAGGTCGTGGCCGATGGTGTCGTACACGCCCAGCTGGCGGGCGATGTCCACCTTCGTGCCGACCCCGTCGGTCGCGGAGGCCAGCAGCGGGCGCTCGTAGCGCTTGAGGGCGGAGGCGTCGAAGAGGCCGGCGAACCCGCCGAGGCCGCCGAGGACCTCGGGGCGCTGCGTCTTCTTCACCCACTCCTTCATCAGCTCGACGGCGCGGTCTCCCGCTTCGATGTCCACGCCTGCGGCTGCGTAGCTGGCACCGGTGGTCTTCTCTGTCATGACAGGGAGAGCTTTCGTGTCGTTACTGCTTGTGGTGCCGGGCCCTGGGAGAAGCTTGAAAGACAGGGCCCGGCGCAGGTGGAGCAGGGGTTGCGGGACGCGGCGCTACGGACGCCGGAGCGCGTCGGCGGCGTCGGTGCCGCCCGCGAGCTCGGACTCCAGGAGCTGCTTGCCCAGGAGCTGCGGGTCGGGCAGCTCCATGGGGTACTCGCCGTCGAAGCAGGCACGGCAGAGGTTGGGCTTCTGGATGGTCGTCGCCTCGATCATCGCGTCGAGCGAGATGTACGAGAGCGAGTCCGCGCCCAGCGACGTGGCGATCTCGTCGACCGTCATGCCGTTGGCGATCAGCTCGGCCCGGGTGGCGAAGTCGATGCCGAAGAAGCACGGCCACTTCACCGGCGGGGAGGAGATCCGGATGTGGACCTCGGCCGCGCCGGCCTCGCGGAGCATCTTGACCAGGGCGCGCTGCGTGTTGCCGCGGACGATCGAGTCGTCCACGACCACCAGGCGCTTGCCCCGGATGACTTCCTTGAGGGGGTTGAGCTTCAGGCGGATGCCCAGCTGGCGGATCGTCTGCGAGGGCTGGATGAAGGTCCGGCCCACGTAGGCGTTCTTGACCAGGCCGGAGCCGTACGGGATCCCGCTGGCTTCGGCGTAGCCGACGGCGGCGGGCGTGCCGGACTCCGGCGTCGCTATCACCAGGTCGGCGTCGACCGGGGCTTCCTTGGCCAGGCGCCGGCCCATCTCGACACGCGAGAGGTAGACGTTCCGGCCGGCGATGTCGGTGTCCGGGCGCGCCAGGTAGACGTACTCGAAGACACAGCCCTTGGGCTTTGCTTCCGCGAAGCGGGAGGTGCGCAGGCCGTTCTCGTCGATCGCGATGAGCTCGCCCGGCTCGACCTCGCGGACGAAGCTGGCGCCGCAGATGTCGAGGGCGGCGGTCTCACTGGCGACCACCCAGCCGCGCTCCAGGCGGCCGAGGACCAGCGGGCGGATGCCCTGCGGGTCACGGGCGGTGTAGAGGGTTCCCTCGTCCATGAACACGAGCGAGAACGCACCCTTGACCTTCGGGAGGACCTTGGTGGCCGACTCCTCGATCGTCAGGGGCTTGCCGTCGTCGTCCGTCTGGCCGGCCAGCAGGGCGGTGACCAGGTCGGTGTCATTGGTGGCCGCCACCTGGGTGGCACGGCCGTCCTGACGGGGGAGGTCGGCGACCATTTCGGCGAGCTCGGCGGTGTTCACCAGGTTGCCGTTGTGACCCAGGGCAATGGAGCCGTGGGCGGTCGCGCGGAAAGTGGGCTGCGCGTTCTCCCAGACGGAGGCTCCGGTGGTCGAGTAGCGGGCGTGACCGACCGCGATATGACCCTGGAGCGAGCCGAGAGAGGTTTCGTCGAAGACTTGGGAAACGAGGCCCATGTCCTTGAAGACGAGGATCTGGGAACCGTTGCTCACAGCGATTCCCGCGGACTCTTGTCCACGGTGCTGCAACGCATACAGTCCGAAGTAGGTGAGCTTGGCGACCTCTTCACCCGGAGCCCAGACACCGAAGACGCCGCAAGCGTCCTGGGGGCCCTTTTCGCCGGGGAGCAGGTCGTGGTTGAGTCGTCCATCACCACGAGGCACGCTTCCGAGTGTAGGCGAGATCGACCACTGGTCCGAATTGGGGACGCCCGGGAAATCTCACAGCACAGAGGGTGACCGGACGGCTCCGTCTCGGTATTCGGATCACCTTGTTGACATCTACGAGGGCATTCGTACAGGCTCTCGGCCCATGCAGCCTCTCGGTGACCGTTCCGTCACCCTCGTCGAGCGCCGCCACGTAGACCTGGTCCGTGTCGCGAGCGCCATCTGTCGCTGTTCCGCGTAGCCGCAACTCTCCTTTCCCTTTTCTTTTTTCCGCTCCGGCCGCCCCTGCCCCGCCGTGCCGCGCGCCGTCCTGCGCGCCCGCCTGGCCGGGTGGCCGAGCCGTGCCCTGGAGTACTTGTGCCTTCGAACGACAACAACCTGTCCCGGCGTGCCTTCGGCAGCGCCGTCGGCGTGACCGCGGCCGCGGCGGCGGTGGGGCTGGGCGCCGCCCCGGCCGGGGCGGCCCAGGCGACCGCCGGGCCGCAGGAGCGGGAGTTCCGCGCCGCCCGCGGCCGGCATTCCCGGCGGCCCAACATCCTGTTCATCCTGGGCGACGACCTCGGCTGGGCCGACCTGTCCTCGTACGGCTCCCCGCACATCAAGACCCCGAACCTGGACCGGCTGGCCCGCCAGGGAGTCCGCTTCACCGATGCCTACTCCGGCTCCGCCACTTGCTCACCGACGCGGTTCAGCCTGTACACGGGCCGCTACCCGGGCCGTGTGGAGGGCGGGCTCGCCGAGCCCATCGCCGACAGGAGCGTCGGCCTGGAGCCCACCCACCCGACGCTGGCCTCGCTGCTGCGCGACGCGGGTTACGCGACCGCGCTGATCGGCAAATGGCACTGCGGCTACCTGCCCGACCACAGCCCGACCAAGTCGGGCTGGGACGAGTTCTTCGGCAACTTCGGCGGGGCCCTGGAGTACTACTCCAAACTGGGCCTCGGCGGCGAGTACGACCTCTACGAAGGCGACGCCGCCTACAAGGACCTGCGCTACTACACGCGGATCATCACCGAGCGGGCCGCCGAGTACGTCTCCCGCGACCACGGCGGCAGGCCGTGGCTGCTCAACCTCAACTTCACCACCCCGCACTGGCCGTGGATCGCCGACGGGGACACCGAGGCGAGCGCCGAGGTCGAGCGCCGGATCAAGGCGGGCGACGCCCGGGCGCTGTGGCACCAGGACGGCGGCTCCGTCGAGAAGTACCGGCAGATGGTCGAGGACCTCGACCGCTCGGTCGGCGAGGTGCTCAAGGCGCTCGAGCGCTCGGGGCAGGCGGACGACACCCTGATCGTCTTCTCCAGCGACAACGGCGGCGAGCGGTTCTCGTACAACTGGCCGCTCTCCGGCAACAAGGCCTCCCTCCAGGAAGGCGGGATCCGGGTGCCGAACATCGTGCGCTGGCCGGCCCGGATCGACGGCGGCCAGGTCAGCCGGGTCCCGGTCTTCACCCCCGACTGGACGGCGACCCTGCTGGAGCTGGCCGGAGCCCGGCCGCACCCGGCCTACCCGCTGGACGGGGCCGGCCTGGCCGGGTACCTGCTGCGCGGCGAGAAGATCGCCGAGCGGAACCTGTTCTGGCGGGTCCGCGGCGAGCGGGCCCTGCGGCGGGGGGACTGGAAGTACTACCGCGGCAAGACGGGCAAGGACCAGCTGTTCAACCTGGCCGTGGATGCCCGCGAACAGGCCGACAAGGCGGCCCTGGAACCGGCCCGGCTCGCGGAGCTGCGCGCGGCCTGGGAGAAGACGGACGCGGGTCTGCTGCCCTACCCGGTCTGACGTCCCGGGGGCCGGGTGCGGCGGGTCGTTCCGCTCATTCCACGGTCGAGGCGGCCCTCGCGGTCAGGCCCTTGCCGTCGGGCGCGGTGAGGGTGAGGTTCCGGCCCTCGATGTGCCAGGTGAGCGGGGAGGCGGCGAAGAGCTCGGTCAGCGTCCGCTCGACCTCGCCCACCGGGCCCTCGCAGGCCATCCGGGTCGTGGTCAGCGGCCCGAAGGTGAGCTGGGCTCCGTCGCCGCTGGCCTGGGCGCTGAAGCGGTTGCAGCCGAGGCTGCCGCTCGCGGCGAGGTCGGCGGTCAGCCGGAACCGTGTCTTGCCCGCGGCCTCGGTGGGCAGCGGGGACACGCTGTCGCCGCTGATCAGGGACTCGACGATCCACTCGGTGTCCGTGATGCGGGAGTCCGGGACCGGGGGCTTCGTGCTCATCGCGATCGTGCTCCCGTCGGCGGTCTTCAGGGTGAGCCGGTCGGGCCCCCGGTCCATGGTCAGCCGGCCCCTGAAGAGTTTGGCGAACTCCTTCTCGAACTCCATGTCCGCGCAGGACGTGAGGGTCGTGGGGCCGGGGGTGACCGTCACCGCGGAGGTGCCGGCGAAGGCGACCGCCGCCTTGAAGCCGTTGCAGCCGTAGTTGCCCGTGGCCTCCTTCTCCGCGAGGTCCAGGCGGGCGTTGTCGGGCGCGTGCAGGGTGCGGCCGCCGGTGGTCAGGGACTCGACGGCCCAGGAACCCTTGATGTCCGGAAGCACGCGGGTCTCGCTCTCCCCGCCCTGGCTGCAGGCGGTGAGGACGAGCGCGAGGGCCGATGCGACGGCCAGGCCGGTGGGGACGTGCCGATGGGTACCCATGTTCCTGGGACGGGCGGGTCCGGCGTGCGGTTCCGCCCTCACCGCATCACCGGCAGCAGCGCCGACAGGTCGGCCCGCTCCCCGCTGGCCCTGACCTGCGCGTCCTCCACCGACGTGGCCCAGTCCGTACGCCCGGTGGCCAGCCGGATCCAGGTCAGCGGGTCCGTCTCGACCACGTTCGGCGGGGTACCGCGGGTGTGGCGGGGGCCCTCGATGCACTGGACCACCGCGAACGGGGGGATCCGTACCTCCACCGAGGCGCCCGGGGCCTTGACCGCGAGGGCGTCGGCGAGCAGCCGGGTGCAGGCGGCCAGGGCCTGCCGCTCGATCGGGATGTCCACCCCGGCGGCCCGGGCCAGGTCGTCGGTGTGTACCACCAGTTCGACGGTCCGGGTGACGAGGAAGTCGGCCAGGGTCATGTCCCCGATCCACAGGTCGAGCACCCGGCTGCCGGGGTTCGCGGCCAGCGCCTCGGCCATGCGGGCGGCGGCCCGCTCGTACAGCTCGGGCAGCGGGGCGCCCTCGAGGGTCTCCTTGGCCGCCTCGGCGATCTTCCCGGCGAGGGAGGCGGTGGCGAAGGGCCATTCGACGGCCGTCAGTTCCGGCACGGCGGCGGGGGGCCGGGCCAGGCCGCTCGCGAGCGAGTCCGCGATCCACGCGATGTGCGCGGCGAGGTCGGCGACGGTCCAGTCCGCGAGGCCGCTGGCCCGCGCGAGCTGCTCGTCGTCCAACCCCCGTACGGCATCGGCCACATGCCCGAACTGCGCGGTGACCGCGGTACGGATCTTGGCGGGGTCGTAGGTACGCGGCTTCTTCTTCCCGGGCGGCATGTCCCGACCCTACGCCGCCGCATGGCAGGGGGTCGCATGTCATGGGGGTCGGCGGACGCAGCTCGGCGGTCACGGCTCGGCGGTCACGGCTCGGCGGTCACGGCTCGACCGCCACCGCTCAGCGGACGGCCGCCGTCAGGTCCGCCGGTACGTCGGGCAGCTCGGTCGCGCAGCCCAGCGTCGCGGCAGCGCGCAGGGCGGCTTCCCGGGCCAGCGCAGCCAGGTCCCGGGCATCGGCGTGGTCCGTGCGCTCGAACTCGGAGGTGGCCGTGACCTTCAAGGACGTCACCCCGGTGCCCGAGACGGGCGCGGCGCACTTCGCCGTCACCGCCACGGTGCGGCCGTCGGCGTGTTCGAACCGGCTGTCGCCAGGGACGGTCCCGGTGGAGGTGGTCAGGGTGAGCGAGAAGTACGCGTACATCTCCTCCTGGCCCTCGAAGGTCCCGGCCCGGCGCAGCGTGCACAGGTGCTCACCCCGGTCGGCGGCATCCACCTTGTCCGCGTGGCCGCCGAGCCGCATCACCCGCTCCGGGTCCACCAGGCCCTGGCAGGCCTCCACGATCTCCGCGCGACTGTCGGCGCGGTCCTGGCGAGTCCGGTTCCAGTCGTACAGGGCCCAGCCGCCCAGTCCGAGGGCCGCCGCGAGGGCGATGGACAGGAACGCCCTGCCGCGGGTCACGGGGTGGCCGCCGCAAGGATCGCGAACAACGGGACCACCCGGGCGCCGGGAACTTCGTGGCGGCCCCGACCGGTCGTGTGCAGCCAGCCCGCGGCGGCCAGTTGCCGCAAGTGGTGGTAGACCTGCCCGCTGGTGCCGACTCCCTCGAGCTCGGTCAGCTCGGCGGCCGTCCGCCGGCCGGCCAGGATCTCCCGCAGCAGGTGGAGCCGTACGGGGCTGCCGAGCGCGGCCAGCGACTCGGCGGCGAGCTGCTCCCCGTACGCGGGGTCGAGCAGGTCCACGGTCGGGGCGGATTGCTGCCACTCGTAGCGCTCGCCCGTCGGGAGGCTGACGGCGCCTGTGAACAGCACTCCTTCGGGGCCGCGCGCCTTCCAGCCCTCCAGTGCCCAGTAGTCCCCTTCGGCCGGGGCGGGTTCCCGGCGCGGGTCGTGTTCTTCCAGCGCGGCCAGCCGTCGTTCCAGCTCGGCGACGCGTGCTTCGAGCTTCGGATCCGATTCCCGTTCCATACGGCAAAGTTACGACATTACGTAATCACGTACAAGAGGGCCGGGACCCGAACGCCCGAGCCCCCGCCCGGAAGACCGGACGGGGGCTCGGAAAAACGCGGGATCAGGCCAGCAGGGCCGGGATCGTCGCCTCGTGGGCGGTACGGAGTTCCGCGAGCGGGATCGTGAACTCGCCCTGGATCTCGATCTCCTCGCCGTCCACCACGCCGATGCGGGTGGCCGGCAGGCCCCGCGCACCGCACATGTCGGTGAAGCGGAGCTCCTCGCTGCGCGGGACGGCCACGATGGCCCGGCCCGCGGACTCGGAGAACAGGAAGGTGAACGCGTCCAGACCCTCCGGCACCACGACCCGCGCACCGTTGCCGCCGCGCAGGCAGGACTCGGTGAGCGCCTGGATCACGCCGCCGTCGGACAGGTCGTGCGCCGCGTCGACCATGCCGTCGCGCGAGGCGGAGATCAGGATCTCGGCGAGCAGCTTCTCGCGGCCCAGGTCCACCTTGGGCGGCATGCCGCCGAGGTGGTCGTGCACGACCTGGGACCAGGCCGAGCCGCCGAACTCCTCGGCCGTGTCGCCCAGCAGGTACAGCAGCTGCCCGGCCTCCGCGAACGCCATCGGCGTACGGCGGTTGACGTCGTCGATCACACCGAGGACCGCCACGACCGGGGTCGGGTGGATCGCGATGTCGCCCGTCTGGTTGTACAGCGAGACGTTGCCGCCGGTCACCGGGGTGCCCAGCTCCAGGCAGCCGTCCGCCAGACCACGGCAGGCCTCGGCGAACTGCCACATGACGTCCGGGTCCTCGGGGGAACCGAAGTTCAGGCAGTCGGAGATGGCCAGCGGCTTGGCGCCGGTCGCCGCCACGTTGCGGTACGACTCCGCCAGCGCCAGCTGCGCGCCCGTGTACGGGTCGAGCTTCGCGAAGCGGCCGTTGCCGTCGGTCGCCATGGCCACACCGAGGTTGGACTCCTCGTCGATGCGGACCATGCCGGCGTCCTCGGGCTGCGAGAGCACCGTGTTGCCCTGCACGAAGCGGTCGTACTGGTCCGTGACCCAGGACTTCGAGGCCTGGTTCGGGGACGAGACCAGCGCCAGGACCTGCGCGCGGAGTTCTTCCGAGGTCTGCGGGCGGGGCAGCTTGCCGGCGTCGTCCGCCTGCAGCGCGTCCTGCCAGGACGGGCGGGCGAAGGGCCGGTTGTAGACCGGGCCCTCGTGGGCGACGGTGCCCGGGGGCACGTCCACGATCTGCTCGCCGTGCCAGAAGATCTCCAGGCGCTCGCCTTCGGTCACCTCACCGATGACGGTGGCGATGACGTCCCACTTCTCGCAGATCTCCATGAAGCGGTCGACGTACTGCGGCTCGACGATCGCGCACATGCGTTCCTGCGACTCGCTCATGAGGATTTCCTCGGGCGAGAGCGTCGCGTCGCGCAGCGGGACGGTGTCCAGCTCGACGCGCATGCCGCCGGAACCGGCGGAGGCCAGCTCGGACGTGGCGCAGGAGAGCCCGGCGCCGCCGAGGTCCTGGATGCCCGCGACCAGCTTCTCCTTGAAGATCTCCAGGGTGCACTCGATGAGGAGCTTCTCCTGGAAGGGGTCGCCTACCTGGACGGCGGGGCGCTTGGTGGGCTTGGAGTCGTCGAACGTCTCCGAGGCCAGCACGGACACGCCGCCGATGCCGTCGCCGCCGGTGCGGGCGCCGTACAGGATGACCTTGTTGCCGGGGCCGGAGGCCTTGGCGAGGTGGATGTCCTCGTGCTTCATGACGCCGATGCAGCCGGCGTTGACCAGCGGGTTGCCCTGGTAGCAGGCGTCGAAGACGACCTCGCCGCCGATGTTCGGCAGGCCCAGGCAGTTGCCGTAGCCGCCGATGCCCGCGACCACGCCCGGCAGGACGCGCTTGGTGTCGGGGTGGTCGGCCGCACCGAAGCGCAGCGGGTCCACGACCGCGACCGGGCGGGCGCCCATCGCGAGGATGTCGCGGACGATGCCGCCGATGCCGGTGGCCGCGCCCTGGTAGGGCTCGATGTACGACGGGTGGTTGTGCGACTCGACCTTGAAGGTGACCGCGTAGCCCTGGCCCACGTCGACGACGCCGGCGTTCTCGCCGATGCCGACGAGCATGGCGTCGTTCTGGGGGACCTTCTCGCCGAACTGCTTCAGGTGGACCTTGCTGCTCTTGTACGAGCAGTGCTCGGACCACATGACGGAGTACATGGCGAGCTCGGCGCCCGTGGGGCGGCGGCCGAGGATCTCCCGGATGCGCGCGTACTCGTCCTCCTTGAGGCCGAGTTCCTTCCAGGGCTGGGAGGCGTCCGGGGTTTCGGTGGCGTTCTTGACCGTGTCGAGGCTCATGCGGAGACCAGCTTCTTCAGGACCGACGTGAAGAACGGGAGGCCGTCGGTGCGGCCCGTCCCGATCAGCGGCTCCACCGCGTGCTCGGGGTGCGGCATGAGGCCGACGACGTTGCCCGCGGCGTTGGTGATGCCGGCGATGTCGCGGAGCGACCCGTTCGGGTTCATGTCGACGTAGCGGAAGGCCACGCGGCCTTCGGCCTCGAGCTCGTCGAGCACGCGCTCGTCGGCGACGTACCGGCCGTCCATGTTCTTGAGCGGTACGGAGATCTCCTGGCCGGCGGTGTAGTCGCCGGTCCACGCGGTCTCCGCGTTCTCCACCCGCAGCGTCTGGTCGCGGCAGATGAAGTGCAGGTGGTTGTTCCGGAGCATCGCCCCCGGCAGCAGGTGGGCCTCGGTGAGGATCTGGAAGCCGTTGCAGATGCCCAGGACGGGCATGCCGCCCTTGGCCTGCTCGATGATGGTCTCCATCACCGGCGAGAACCGGGAGATGGCTCCGGCGCGCAGGTAGTCCCCGTAGGAGAAGCCGCCCGCGAGGACGACCGCGTCGACCTGGTGCAGGTCCTTGTCGCGGTGCCACAGCGATACGGGCTCGGCCCCGGCGAGGCGGACGGCGCGCAGCGAGTCACGGTCGTCGAGCGTTCCGGGGAACGTGACGACTCCGATGCGAGTGGTCACCGTCAGGCCTCGACCTTCACGGTGAAGTCTTCGATGACGGTGTTGGCGAGGAACGTTTCGGCCATCTTGTGGATGCGGTCGAGGGCGGCCTGGTCGACCGGTCCCTCCACCTCGAGCTCGAAGCGCTTCCCCTGGCGGACGTCGGCGATCCCCTCGAAGCCAAGGCGCGGCAGTGCACGCTGCACCGCCTGGCCCTGAGGGTCGAGGATCTCCGGCTTGAGCATGACGTCGACTACGACGCGTGCCACTGGCACTCCCGATGGGTGGTTGGTGCGAAGGCGGTTCCCTCAGCGTACCCGTCCGAAATTTCTACGCGGGTAGATATCCTTCGACCGTGATCGTCCGCCGGTTTCGGCTTCACCAACGCTTCGCAAAATCCACCGGAAAACCACGTACCCGGGATTGCGGCAGGACACGCGGAGACAATTAACTGGGCTTCGCAATGCAATGGGAATCGCGGTACAAAGGATTCCACCGGGTCGGTGACATTTGTCGCCTCTCAACCCGGGTCGGAAAGTTGCATTGCTCCGAAACATCCACACAGGCGACATCACCGCACGTCCAACGCGTGGGTGGCGTCGCACGAAGGGACCGATATCCGTGGCGCAGCGCGTAGTAGTCACGATCTCCGACGACATCGACGGCGGAGAAGCGGCGGAAACGGTCACGTTCGGCCTGGACGGTAAGTCGTACGAGATCGACCTCAATCTGGCCAACGCAAAGAAACTACGGAAGAGCCTCGAGCCCTTCGTGGCCGCCGGCCGCCGCCAGGCCCGCTCCGGGAAGGCGTACAAGCACACCTCCCTGGCCCCGGACCCGGCGGTCGTACGCGCCTGGGCCCGGTCCAACGACCTCGACGTGCCGCCGCGCGGCCGGATCCCGAAGCGGGTCTACGCGGCGTACAACGAGGCCCACTGAGGCCCACGGGGTCGACCGGGGCCGACCGACCGGGGCCGACCGGGGCCGACCGGGGCCCGCTAACGAGGCTCGGAGGGGGCCGATTTGCCATCCACCCCCTCCGGTCCGCTAGTGTGTGGATCACGCCGAGGGGCCAGACCGCAGGTCAAACCCCGAAGGTCGTGCGGGTGTAGTTCAGTAGCAGAACATCCTCCTTCCAGGGGGAAGGCGCAGTGTGCGATCCCTGTCACCCGCTCTGCACGCTTTACCGGCCACTCCGGTGGATCAGGTAGAGTGATGCACGCATCGCCCGGCATTCGTGTCGTGGCAAGCATGCGGACGTAGCTCAGTTGGTAGAGCACCACCTTGCCAAGGTGGATGTCGCGCGTTCGAGTCGCGTCGTCCGCTCAGCGTGCAAAGGCCCTGATCATTGATCAGGGCCTTTGTCGTATGCCTTGCGTGCAATCGGCTCGTGCTGACAAATGTCATCGGGGGAGATGACGGCGCACACTGATGCCGGCCGCGGGCTGCCGCGAGGCTGGAGTCGTGCACGGCGGTGACCGCCGGAGGGTGATCGGGGGACGGGGACTGTGTCAAAGCTGACCGGGTGGTGGCGAAACCGCAGCAGTGCAGCGAAGGTCGAGCTCTACACCCGCTGGTCGTTCCACTTCTTCATGGTCCTCGAAGGATTCTCGGTCCTCGTCGGCCTCGTCGGCCTCGCCCCCGAGAGCCACGGAGCCGTCATCGGCGCCGCCCTGCTGCTGCCCGTGTGCGCGCAGGTCGCCCTGTGCGGAATGCTGTCTTCCAGGGCGCTGGACTGGGTGCTCGGCCGGCGCGAGCGGCCCGTCCGCCTGGCGGTGGCCCTCACCGCGCTGACCACGGCCGCGTCGGTCGCCGTACTGGTCCTGCGCTCCACCGGCACCATCGGCCAAGAGGGCGTGGCCCCCACCCTCGTCGTCAACATGGTCGCGTTCGCATCGGGTTCGCTGACGCTGTGCCTGAGCCGCACCAGACACATGGTCTGCGTGGCCCCGGGCGCGGGAGCCGCGACCGCGGCCGTGGCCCTGGCGGTGGGCCACCCCGTCGGGGAGGCGGCCGGCTACGGGTTCGGCATCATGCTCACCTGCGCCCTGCTGACCCTCGCCTGCGGTTTCTCCTCCTGGCTGCTGAAGACGGTGTACGAGCTCGACGGGGCCCGGGAGCTCCAGGCCCAGCTGGCCGTCGCCGAGGAGCGGCTGCGCTTCGGGCGGGACCTGCACGACGTGATGGGCCGCAATCTGGCGGTGATCGCGCTCAAGAGCGAGCTGGCGGTCCAGCTGGCCCGCCGCGAACGCCCGGAGGCCGTGGACCAGATGATCGAGGTCCAGCGGATCGCCCAGGAATCACAGCGCGAGGTACGGGACGTCGTACGCGGCTACCGCGAGGCGGATCTCACGGCGGAGCTGGAGGGCGCCCGCGGGGTGCTCAGCGCAGCCGGGATGGACTGCCGCGTCGAGGTCGAGGCAGGCCGCACGCTGCGCCCCGAGGTGCAGTCGACGCTGGGCTGGGTGGTCCGGGAGGCGACCACGAACGTCCTGCGGCACGGGGACGCCCGCAGCTGTGTGATCCGGCTGACGGCGCCCGACGAGGGCGCGCTGACGCTGGTGGTGGAGAACGACGGGGCCCCCGAGGCGCCGGCCGGACCGCCGGGATCCGGGCTCGCAGGGCTGCGGGAACGGCTCGCGGTGCTGGACGGCACCTTGGAGGCGGGCCCGGTCGACGGCGGCCGGTTCCGGCTGCGGGCTCGGATCCCGGGCGGACAACTGCGAGGACTGGAGGTGCGGGCGTGAGTCCCGTACGCGTACTGCTGGCCGACGACGAGCACCTGATCCGCGGCGCGCTCGCCGCGCTGTTGGCCCTGGAGGACGATCTGCTGGTCGTCGCGGAGGCGGCCTCGGGGCCGGAGGCCCTGGCGATGGCGCGCGCCCACCGGCCGGACGTGGCGGTGCTCGACCTGCAGATGCCGGGGGCGGACGGTGTGAGTGTGGCCACATCGCTGCGGGCCGAACTCCCCGACTGCAAGACCATGATCGTGACGAGCCACGGGCGTCCCGGTCACCTGAAGCGGGCCCTCGCGGCAGGGGTGCGGGCCTTCGCGCCGAAGACGGTTTCGGCCCAGCGGCTGGCCGAGCTGATCCGGACCGTGCACGCCGGAGGGCGTTATGTGGACCCGGAGTTGGCGGCCGACGCGATCAGCGCGGGGGACTCCCCGCTGACCGCGCGCGAGGCCGAGGTGCTCGAACTCGCGGGGGACGGGGCGCCGGTCGCGGAGATCGCGGAGCGGGCCTCGCTGTCCCAGGGGACCGTACGGAACTACCTGTCGTCGGCGGCCTCGAAGCTCGGTGCGGAGAACCGGCACACGGCAGTGCGTCTCGCACGCGAGCGAGGTTGGGTATAGTAGTTCTCGCGTTACGGCGCACCTGCGGACATAGCTCAGTTGGTAGAGCACCACCTTGCCAAGGTGGATGTCGCGCGTTCGAGTCGCGTTGTCCGCTCCATCGAGGAAGCCCCCGGTCATCTGACCGGGGGCTTCTTCGTGTCTCAGGCCCAGGTGAGGCCGGTGAGGCGCTCGTACGCCTCGATGTACTTGCCGGTGGTCTGCTCGACGACCTCCTGCGGGAGGGCCGGCGGCGGGAGTTCGCCCTTGCGGTCCCAGCCGGAGGCCGGGGAGGACAGCCAGTTGCGGACGAACTGCTTGTCGTACGAGGGCTGCGTGCGGCCCGGCTCCCACTGGTCGGCCGGCCAGAAGCGGGAGGAGTCCGGGGTCAGCACCTCGTCGCCGGCGACGAGCGTGCCGTCCTTGTCGAAGCCGAACTCGAACTTGGTGTCGGCCAGGATGATCCCGCGCTCGCGGGCGATGTCCCGGGCCCGGCCGTACACGGCGAGGGTGGTCTGGCGCAGCAGCGCCGCCGTCTCGGCGCCGGTGGTGCGCGCGACCTCCTCGTACGAGACGTTCTCGTCGTGCTCGCCGACCTCGGCCTTGGCGGCCGGGGTGAAGATCGGGGCGGGCAGCTCGGAGCCGTCCACGAGCCCCTCGGGGAGGGCCAGTCCGCAGACCGTACGGGTCTGTTCGTACTCGGCGAGGCCGGAGCCGGTGAGGTAGCCGCGGGCCACGCACTCCACCGGGACCATCTCGAGGCTCTTGCAGATCAGGGTGCGGCCGGCCCAGTCGGCGGGGGCGCCTTCGGGCAGCTCGGTGCCGATCACGTGGTTCGGGACGAGGTCCGCGAGCTGGTCGAACCACCACAGGGACAGCTGGGTCAGGACGCGGCCCTTGTCCGGGATCTCGGTGGGGAGCACCCAGTCGTACGCGGACATCCGGTCGCTGGCGACCATGACGAGGTTGCCGTCGCCGTCCCGGTAGAGGTCGCGCACCTTGCCGGTGTGGAGGTGGACGAGGCCGGGCACCTGAACCGGCTCGGGCTTTTCGACGAATCCGGACACGGGGTCTCCCTGTGGTTCTGTACGAGCGCAGCCCCATTCTCCCGTACCGGCTCGCAATCAGGGACAACGGGTCCGGCTCGGTCAGTCCCGCTTGCAGATCCGGTCGAGGAGGTTGGCGGTGGCCCGCTGGATCCGTTCGTCGACATGGCCGGGGCGGTCGAGGGCCGGGGACCAGGCGAACGTGCCGGACGCGAAGACCAGCGCGCCGCTCGGGGCCCGGTACAGGGAAGTCTCCTGGTGGCGCTTGGCGCCCTCGCTGTCGAGGTACGGGGAGTGCGCGAGCAGGATCCGGTCCTGGTGCTCGGGGAGCTGGGTGCGCGGGAAGTACCGGTCGGCCTCGCCGGCGACCATGCCGGGGAGCTCGTCGTTCTCGGCGGCGCCGGTGGAGTCCCAGAGCCAGTGCGTGGCATTGCGCACGATCAGGGGCGCGGGCTCGGGGACCCGCCCTGCGTACTGGATGCCGAGCAGCTGCTGCTCCGGGCGGTCGATCTCGCGCCAGAGGCTGGGGCGGCCGGGGCCGCGGCGTTTTCGGCAGGTGAGCAGCCGGTCCTCGACCCCGGAGGGGGAGGGGCCCAGCTCGACCTGCCAGTACATGGTGTTGGCGGAGAGGAAGACGAGCGAGGTGCCGTGGTCGCGGGCGCGCTCGACGGTGCGGCGCATGGGGCCCGACCAGTACTCGTCGTGGCCGGGGAAGACCAGGCCGCGGTAGCGGGTGGGGTCGACGCGGCCGGCGTGCAGGTCGCGGGTGTCGGCGTAGGCGATGTCGTAGCCGTAGCGCTCGGCCCAGCGGATGAAGTCGTAGGCGTGGCCCACGTGCAGGGGCAGGCCGGCGCCGGCGTAGGGCCGGTCGAAGGAGACGGTGACGGCCGCGTCCCGCTCGCCGAGCAGCCGGCCCTCGTCGTCCCAGGCGTGGTAGAGGCTCGCGCCGGTCCGCCCGTCCTCGGGGTAGAGGTTGTAGGCCTGCCAGGTGATGTCCGGCAGCAGCAGGAGGAGGTCCGCGGGGTGGTCGTCGCGGACGGTGAACGGGATGTGGGACCGGTAGCCGTCGGCGGTGGTGAGGACGGCGACGTACGCGCCGACGCTCCAGTAGGCGGGGACCTGGAGCCGCCAGGAGAGCCACCAGTGGTGGCAGGAGACGGTGCGGTCGGCGGTGAGCGGGGCCGGCTGGACGATGCCGGAGAGCCGCGGGCTGGTGGTGATCTTGGATGCGCCGTCGCCGCCGTAGTGGCCGATGCGGTAGACGTCGACGGAGAACTGCTGGGGCGGGTCCACGGTGATGTGGAAGTCGATGGCCTCGCCGGGTGCGACGGCGCCGGTGGAGGCGAAGCCCTTGATCTGCCGGTGCACGTCGTCGGCGGTGCGCGGGCCGCCGTTGCTGCGGGCGCGGGGGTTCTGGCCGGGGGCCAGGGCCGGGTCCACGTACCAGGGCACGACGTGCCCGGTGTCGTCGAAGTACAGCTCGCTGCCCCGGAACCACGGCAGCGGCCCCTGGCCGAAGGGATCGGTCACCGCGTGCGCGAGCGCCCCTGACTCCCATCGCCGGATCTGGTCCGCACCCATACCCGCTCCCCTCCCTCGCTCCCCCGAACGGTCTCTGCTTCACGCCGATGCGGCACGGTCTCAGGACAACGAACCGCTACCGGTCCCAGCACATCACATAACGCACTCATTCCGTCACCGTTCGCCACAACCGGAGCCACCATCCGGAGCCACATCCGGAGCCACATCCGGAGCCACGGAGTGCCCAGCGGGCGGGGCACGCGCGCCGGGGCGGGCGCGGTCACACCAGGCGGACCGGCTTTTCCGGGCGGACGCCGAGGGCGGCGAGCCAGTCGCGCAGGGGTTCTGCGTCGCCGTCCTCCACCAGGCTCAGCACCCGGGGGGCCAGGTCCGCGCGGCGTTCGCCGCCGACCAGGAGCACGGGGCCGTCCAGCCAGTCCAGTCCGGGCGCTGCGTCGGCCGAGTCCACGGCCGCGGCGCACACCATCGCCGTCACGTGGTCGGCGAGCAGGTCCCGCCCGCTGCGGGGCGGCTGGAGCGGGAACAGCGGTACGGCGTCCGCCCCGCGCGCCACCCCGGCACCGGCCCCGGCGCCCGCGGAACGTTCCTCCCTGGCCAGGTCACCGCTGAGCAGTCCGGCCAGGGCCTCCCCGGCGGCGCCCTCGCCGGCCGCGTCCGCGAGATGGCCGAGCACCCGGTCCAGCGTCGGCCCCTGCGCGGCCGGCACGGAGAGGGCGTCCAGCGCCGCATGCAGCCGGGCGGCCTCGGTCCGCCATTTGCGGTCCACGACCTCCTCGGGGTAGGCCGCCCAGTCCACCGGCGACCAGTCCGGCCCGGCCTCGGCCGGACCACCGTGGAAGAGCCGCGCGGCCAGCAGCGAAGCCGCCTCGTCGACCACCCCCGGCCGCTCGAGCAGATCGCACGCGGGCCGCTCGCCCAGCCGCGAGGTGAACCCCTCGGCCAACCGGTCCCGCCGGGACAGCTCGGTCAGCGCCGAGACGACCCCTGCGTCGAGGTGGGCCGGCCAACGGCCCATCCGCCACGCGGGCAGCGCGACCCGGGTCAGCAGCCGGTCCCAGCCCGCGTAGGCGAGGCCGACCTGCTCCTGGGCGACGATGCGCAGCCCGTAATCCACACCCTGTGCACGGTCAGAGGCGGCGGCGGCCACTCCGCGCTCCATCTCGGCGGCATCCGCCTGGCACAGCCTCAGCAGCAGCCGGGCCGGCCTGCCGATCCAGCCGAGGCCGGGCCGGCTGCCCACGTCCACCGCGGCATCGAGCCCGCGGACGAACCCCCGGGCATCGGCTATGTCCGGATGCGCGGAAGGGCCCGTACCGGCGACGACCGGCGCCAGGACCGCCCGCAGCTCGGCGACCCGCATCCACCACAGGAACGGCGAGCCGATCACCAGCACGGGAGCCGCACCCGCCTCCGACTCACGACCGCCGGATATGCCGCCGCGGCGGTGCGCCGCATGCGTGCGGTCCTCCAGCCAGCTGTCGCAGTCCGGCGTCAGGGCTATCGCCGAGGGCGCGGGCACGTCCATCCGGTCGGCCAGATCCCGCACCAGCCGGTACAGGTCGGGCGCGGCGGTCTCCGGCAGCGGCACCGTCGGCGTCACGGCCGGGCTCGCCCGCAGGACCACCGCGGCGAACACCCCGCCGACGAGCAGCACCAGCACGGCGACCACGCACACGAGGAGGGTCACCAGGGGCCACGGATCCCCGGCCAGCCGGCCCGTCATACGGGCGCTCAGCAGCACCACCGCGAGGGCGGCGGGGAACACCCCGAGGGCCAGCGCCCGGCTGCGCACACGCAGCACGGCCAGCGCCCGGGAGCGCGCGGACGGCGCGCCCACTTCCACGATCGAACCGGTTCCGGACACGGCCGGACCTCACCCCCTCTGCCCTGCGGCGGTTTCGCTCACTCCCCCACTGTGACACCCGCCACTGACATCGCAATGCCGGTGGGCCATGTGCCGGAATGCTTGCGCCGCACCCTAGTTGGGGACCGTTCGACAGTCAGCCGGTCCGGGTGACCATCACCCGATGGAATGGCTTTGGGCAAAGGTGGCTGCGTTCGAACGCGGCCGGATGCACTCGCACGCGAACACGCGCGCGGGGGGGGGGGGGGGGGGGGGGGGACCGGGGCCTCGTTGCTGACTCCTCCCTTTTTCCGAGCGTTTGTTG
>NZ_JBVIGX010000009.1:216656-218898 GCF_055570595.1 Streptomyces sp. NPDC031132 | reverse complement strand
CACTCCCCCCCCCCCCCCCCCCCCCCCCCCCCCCCCCCCCCCCCCCCCCCCCCCCCCCACCACCCCCCCCCCACCCCCCCCCGCCCCCCCCCCCCCTCCCCCCCACCCCCCCCCCCCCCCCCCCCCCCGCGTCGCGACTGCCCCGCTGCTCAGCGGCCTTCGGCCGCCTTGGCGGCAATGTCCGTACGGTGCTGGGAGCCGTCCAGCCGGATCCGCGCGACGGCCTTATACGCCTTCTCGCGGGCCTGTGCCAGATCGGAACCGGTCGCCGTCACCGACAGCACGCGGCCGCCCGCGCTGACGACGGCGTCGCCCTCGCGCCGGGTCCCGGCGTGCAGGACGTACGCGTCGGGACCGTCCTCGGCGGCCACCTCGGCCAGGCCCTCGATCGGGTCCCCGGTGCGCGGGGTCTCCGGGTAGTTGTGGGAGGCGATGACCACGGTGACGGCCGCGTCCTCGCGCCAGCGCAGCGGCGGCTCGGCGTCCAGCGTGCCGTTGGCGGCGTTCAGCAGCACGCTCGCGAGCGGGGTGCGCAGCCGGGCCAGGACCACCTGGGTCTCGGGGTCGCCGAAGCGGGCGTTGAACTCGATGACGCGGACGCCGCGCGAGGTGATCGCGAGGCCTGCGTACAGCAGCCCGGAGAACGGGGTGCCGCGGTGGCGCAGCTCGTCGACGGTCGGCTGGAGGACGGTCTCCATGACCTCCTCGACCAGCTTCGGGTCGGCCCAGGGCAGTGGCGAGTACGCGCCCATGCCGCCGGTGTTGGGGCCCTCGTCGCCGTCGAGCGCGCGCTTGAAGTCCTGCGCGGGCTGGAGCGGCAGCACGGTGACGCCGTCGGTGATGGCGAAGAGGGAGACCTCGGGGCCGTCGAGGTACTCCTCGATGACGACGCGGTCGCAGCCGAGCGCGTGCGCGCGGGCGGCGGCCAGGTCCTCGGTGACCACGACGCCCTTGCCGGCGGCGAGGCCGTCGTCCTTGACGACGTACGGGGCGCCGAAGGCGTCGAGGGCCGCGTCCACCTCTTCGGGGGTGGTGCAGACGTAGCTGCGCGCGGTCGGGACGCCGGCCGCGGCCATCACGTCCTTGGCGAACGCCTTGGAGCCCTCCAGCTGCGCCGCTTCCGCGGACGGGCCGAAGACGGGGATGCCCGCGGCGCGGACGGCGTCGGAGACGCCGGCGACCAGGGGCGCCTCCGGGCCGACGACGACCAGGCCGGCGCCGAGCTCGGTGGCGAGGCGGGCCACGGCCGCGCCGTCGAGGGCGTCGACCGGGCGCAGCTCCGCCACCTCGGCGATGCCGGCATTGCCGGGAGCGCAGTACAGCGCGTTGACGTCGGGGTCGAGGGACAGAGAGCGGCACAGGGCATGTTCGCGGGCGCCGCCGCCGATGACGAGGACCTTCACGCCATGCAGCCTAGCCCGCGTGGCGGGATGCCTTTCGTGCGGCCACCCAATGAGACGGCCCTACTCGTTCGTGTATTCCTCCACAACCGTGGCTCCGAGCTCGCGCACGATGAGGTCGTGTCCGGTCAGGGCGCTCTCGACGAGGTCGGGATCGTCCTCCTCCGGTACGTCGTCCTCGGGCGCGACCGGCGGGGGCGCCTGCTGTACGGGGGGCTGCGGCGCGGAAGAGCCCTGCTGGGGCGGCTGAGGCTGCTGCGGCGGCTGGTACGGCTGCTGCGGGGCGGCAGCGGGCTGCGTCGGGGCCTGGGCCGCCGGCGGCGGGCTGTAGGCGGGCGCGGCCGGGCCGCCGTACGAGGACGGAGCCGCGGCGGGCTGGCCTCCGCCCCCTCCCACCACGGCGTCGATCTTCCAGTTGACCTGGAACTGCTCGGCGAGGACGGCCTTGAGCACGTCCTCGCTGCCGCTGCTCGCGAAGTTGTCGCGGGCTCCGACGTTGGGGAAGCCGAGCTGCAGGGTCGTCCCGTCGAAGCCGGTGACCTGGGCGTTCTGGCTGAGCAGGATCCACGTGAAGCGGCGGCGGTTCTTGACCGCCTCGAGGACGCCGGGCCACATCGCCTGGACCTGCCCGGCGCCGGCGGCCATGCCGGGCGACGGGGCGGCGGCCGGAGCGGGTGTGGCCGCGGGGGCGGCCGGAGCCGGGGCCGGGGCGGCGGGCGCGGGGACTGTCCCCAGCGCCGGGGGCGGGGGCGCTCGGCCAGGATCCCACGGACGGGGTGGAAGCAGCCCAGGCAGGGGCGGAAAAGACAGATCCCCGCCAGGCGCCCGGGGACACACCCCCA
>NZ_JBVIGX010000009.1:0-216646 GCF_055570595.1 Streptomyces sp. NPDC031132 | reverse complement strand
GTAGGAGGGGGGGGGGGGTGGTGGGGGGGGGGGGGGGTGTGGGGGTGTGGGGGGGCGGGAGGGGGGGTCGGGGCTGCCGCCCGTGGTCCCCCCCCCACCCCCCCCCGCGGCGGCACTCGGCCAGGCGCCCGCGGCCGGGGCGGAAGCAGCCGGGGCCGGGGCGGAAGCGGCGGCTCCCGGCCAGGCGCCGGGGGCACCGCCGCCGGGCTGCGCGGCCCCGGGCCAGGCACCGGGCGCGGGAGCAGGGGCCTGGGAGGCAGGGGCCTGCACGGGAGCAGGAGCCGGAGCCGGAGGCTGCACCGCAGCAGGGGCCGGCGCCTGGACCGGAGCCGGCGCGGCCGGGGCCTCCGGCTCGGGAGCCCGTACGGCGGCAGCAGCGGCACGCGCGGCGGCGACGCCCCCGCCGGGGCCGGCCGGGGCCATGGCATGCGCCTCGGGCCCGGGCACGTACCCCATGGCGGGCCCACCGGCCGGGGCGGCGGCCATGCCGACGCCACCGGCGGCGCCGGGCGTGAACCCGCTCCGCTCCAGCCGGTCGAGCCGGGCCTGGAAGGACCGCTCGTCGTCGAAGGCGGCGGGCAGCAGCACCCGGGCGCAGATCAGCTCGAGCTGGAGCCGCGGCGAGGTCGCACCGCGCATCTCGGTGAGCCCGGTGTTGACCAGGTCGGCGGCGCGGCTCAGCTCGGCGGCGCCGAACACGGACGCCTGGGCCTGCATCCGCTCGACGACATCGGCGGGGGCGTCGATGAGCCCCTTCTCCCCGGCGTCGGGCACGGCGGCCAGGATCACCAGGTCCCGCAGCCGCTCCAGCAGGTCGGCGACGAAGCGGCGCGGGTCGTTGCCGCCCTCGACCACGCGGTCGACGACCTCGAAGGCGGCCGCCCCGTCCCCGGCGGCGAAGGCGTCGACGACGGAGTCGAGCAGCGAACCGTCGGTGTACCCGAGCAGGGAGGTGGCCATGGCATACGTCACACCGTCCTCGGCGGCGCCGGCGAGGAGCTGGTCCATGACGGACATGGAGTCGCGCACGGATCCGGCGCCGGCCCGCACGACGAGCGGCAGCACGCCGTCCTCGACCTTGGCCCCCTCGCGCCCGCAGACCTCGCCGAGGTACTCGCGCAGCGTGCCGGGCGGCACGAGCCGGAACGGATAGTGGTGCGTCCGGGACCGGATGGTCCCGATGACCTTCTCCGGCTCGGTCGTCGCGAAAATGAACTTGAGGTGCTCCGGCGGCTCCTCGACCACCTTCAGCAGGGCGTTGAAGCCCGCCGAGGTGACCATGTGGGCCTCGTCGATGATGTAGATCTTGTAGCGGCTGGAGGCGGGCCCGAAGAAGGCCTTCTCCCGCAGGTCACGGGCGTCGTCCACACCACCGTGCGAGGCGGCGTCGATCTCGATGACGTCGATCGACCCCGGCCCGTTGCGCGCCAGGTCCTTGCAGGACTGGCACGCGCCGCAGGGCTCGGGAGTGGGACCCTGCTCACAGTTCAGGCACCGCGCCAGGATCCGCGCGCTGGTGGTCTTGCCACAGCCCCGGGGCCCGCTGAACAGGTACGCGTGATTGACCCGGTTGTTCCGCAGGGCCTGCATCAGGGGGACAGTGACATGCTCCTGTCCGATGACCTCGGCGAACGACTCGGGGCGGTAGCGGCGGTACAGCGCAAGGGACGACACGTCTACGAGGTTATCCGGGCCCACCGACAAAGACGCCCCGCCGACGGCCCCGCCGGCCGTCCCGGAACGCAAAGCGCCCCCCACGCACCCGCCAGAGCCCACTTACCCTTGCTGCCTTCCGGCCCTGGGGGAGTTGGGTGAGATAGCGCCACGTGAGGGGCTGGGCCCCACCCTAGCGGATGAAAGCCCCCGGAATCGACCCGCCCCCGCCCCGGATCCCGACCACCTCCCCGCCGGATCCCCCGCAGACGATCACGTTCGCGAGCACCCCTCAACGTCTTGTATTGTTTGCGGCGGAGGATTCGCCTAGTGGCCTAGGGCGCACGCTTGGAAAGCGTGTTGGGGGCAACCCCTCACGAGTTCGAATCTCGTATCCTCCGCACTCGCCCGCAAGGGCAAACGAAGGACCCGACCGCACAGCGGCCGGGTCCTTCGTCATGTTGCTGTCGGTGGCCCTAGGGCCCGGTCCAGTCGAAGGTGATGTGCTTGCTCGACTGGCCTTCCCTGCTCCACTGGAAGCCATAGGCATCGGCGCGGTCCGCTGTCGAGCGGCCCCAGGTCGCGACCTGGCCCGGTCCCGTCTCGGCGCCCGGCAGGTTGGTCGACTGCACGCGGGCGCCCTCCGGGGTGTTGGGTCCGGTGAGTGCCTGCGCGCCCGCCTCGACCCGGCCGGGCACCACGGCCCGCCAGCTCGAGAGGTCGTCGGCGACCTCCACCTCGATGGGGGCGAACTCCATGCCGCGCATCTCCGCGCCCATCATGCTCACCATCTCTGCCGGCCAGCTGCCCGCCTGGCCGCCGAAGATCATCTGGAGCGCTTGGCGCTGCGCGTCGTCGGCGCGCTCGTCGACGAAGACCGCCGCGTACGTGTCGGAGTGCTCGGCCCAGATGTTGCCGACGAAGGAGCCCAGCATCAGCACGTTGAGGCCGTCCAGCGGCACGTCCCCGTATCGGCCCTCTCGGATGTGCCACGCGAGGATGCCCTCGCAATCGCCGTAGGTGGGCAGCTGCGCGAACGAGCAGGGGCACGGCACGTTGCACTTGCAGGTGTCGAACCAGTCGCCCGCCGCGTGCCACCTCGGAACGGTCGCCGTCGTCTCGGACATCTTCCCGCCTCCTCGTGACGGCCCCGGACATCGTCTCGGGAGGACGGCGAGGCCCCCGGAAGACATCACCGGCCCACGCCCGGGTCGTACAGGTCTCCACGTCGATTATCCCCCCGCCGCGGCTGCCCGGAGGGGGCCAGGTTCCGCCCGCGCACGCACCCGTACGCCGTGATGTGCTGGAAGCGTGCGCCTCGACCGGAATGCCCTGTCGCCACCCCTGCGTCCGGCCAACCTGCTGTCGGTCCGGCAGCTTGCGCTCGCCTGGTCCGTGATGGGATCGATCGCCCTGCTCGCCTGGGTGCTGGTCGTCGACCAGGCCCGTGACATGGGGGTCGAACCGGGGACCATGGGCATGGGCATCCCGCTGTTCCTGCTGCTGTGGCTGGTCATGATGATCGCCATGATGTTCCCGTCCGTGGCCCCGGTGGCGATCACCTGGGCCCGGGCCATCGGCCGCCAGTCGGCCGGAGCCGTCCGCGCGGCCCGTACCGCCCAGTTCGTGGCCGGCTACCTCCTGGCCTGGACGGCCTTCGGCCTGATCGCCTACGGGCTCCTCGCCGCGACCGGGGCCCTGGTGGACGACCACCCCGGCGCCGGGCGGTGGATCGGGGCAGGAGCCTTCCTCGTCGCCGGGCTGTACCAGTTCAGCCCGCTGAAGGACCTCTGCCTGCGGCACTGCCGCAGCCCCATGGGCCAGCTCGTGCGCTACGCCGGCTTCCGGCCCATGGCCCGCGACCTGCGGGTCGGGGCCCATCACGGGGCGTACTGCGTCGGCTGCTGCTGGGGACTGATGGTCGTCCTCGTCCCGCTCGGCGTCATGAACGTCCTGGCCATGGCCGCGGTGGCCCTGGTGATCTTCGTGGAGAAGCTGTGGCGAATGGGCCCCGTCTTCTCGGCCGCCATCGGGATCGCCTTCCTCGTCCTCGCGGTCCTGGCCCCCTTCCAGCCCTGGCTGCTGCCGGGCCTGGAGCCGCCGCAGTCGCCGATGACGCACATGCTCCAGGCCTTCCGCGTGTGACCGGCGCCGCAGATCGTCGCCGCTACCGGATCTGGGCGGCCGCCCATTCGGCCCACTCGCGGCGCATGGCGTTGAAGCGGAGGCCGTACTCCAGGGCGATCTTGCCGTGGACCGACAGGGGGTCGTCGCCCCAGTCGATCGACTCGTCCAGCCGGCGCAGGCCCTCGTACTCCTGCTCGGACAGCTGCATCAGCTCGGTGAGATAGCCCCGCGCCTGCTCGGGCGTGAGCACCCCGAGGAAGAAGACCCTCAGCAGGATGTCGCTGCGGGTGTTGCGCTGCGGCTTGGTCTCGGTCAGCCAGTGCCGCAGTTCTGCCAGCCCCTCGTCGGTGAGGGTGTACTCCTTGCGCCCGCGCGGGCCCTCCGCCGAGACGCTGATCATCCCGGCGTCGGCGAGCTTGGACAGCTCTGTGTACATCT
The DNA here is from genome assembly GCF_055570595.1 of Streptomyces sp. NPDC031132. Lineage (NCBI taxonomy): Bacteria > Bacillati > Actinomycetota > Actinomycetes > Kitasatosporales > Streptomycetaceae > Streptomyces > Streptomyces sp. NPDC031132. The sequence continues at coordinate 212,428 of NZ_JBVIGX010000009.1, read as the reverse complement.
GGCTCTGGGTGGCGGGCCAGACGTTGGCCAGCGAGGTCTCGAAGCGCTTGAGCAGGTCGTATCCGCTGGCCGGGCGCTCTGACAGGAGTCCGAGAAGGGCATGTCGAAGGCTCATGCCCCTCACCTTACCTTCCATCCTTGACATGTCAGTAGTGGAACATCTACTTTCGACATGTCAGAACAGGAATATGAGCCGGGGGTTTCCGATGTCGTACGTACGCACCTTCCTCCCGTGGATCGTCTTCGCAGTGCTTCCGTCCGGCCAGTGGCAGTGGGCCGCGCTCGCCGGCCTCCTCGCAGCGGTGGCGGTGACCGTCCAGCAGCGCCGGGCCGGGGCCGGCTACGACGCGCTGATCATCGAGATCGGCTCCGCGGCCTTCTTCGCGGCCCTGACGGCCATCGCCTTCGCCGACCCGCACTCGGGCGTGCACGGCTACTCGGCAGCCCTCTCCTCGGCCACGCTGGCCCTCATCGCCGGGGCCTCGCTGCTCGTGGGCAGGCCGTTCACCCTGGGCATCGCCAAGCGCAGCACCCCCCGCGAGGTCTGGGGTCTGCGACCGTTCGTCCGGGCCAACGCCGTCATCACCGGAGTGTGGACCGCGGCCTTCGCCGTCACGGCCGCCGCGCTCGCGGCCCTCGCCCACGCCGGTCACGGCCACTCGGTGTCCGCCACGCTCGTCCAGGCCGCCGGGTTCGTCGTCCCGATGCTCTTCACCGTCCGCTACGTCGCCGCCGCGCAGGCCAAGACCGGCGCCTGACGAACACCCCACGGCACCTCGCAGGCGACTACGCCCCGGTCGGCGAAGAACTGACCGCGCACGACCTGCCCGTCACGAGCCTCTCCCCGGCAGGGGCGATCCGGTCTGCCGGTCGGCTAGGAAAAGGGTCGCGGGGTGTTCTGCATTCGGCGACCGCCCGTGCCGCGGGCGTGAAGAAGCCCCAGGGGGACCCTGGGGCTTCTTCGGGCTCAGGCGCCGAGCGGCGTCATTCCTTTGCAGCCTTGAAGGAGACCGCCGACAGCGTGACCAGGATGACCGCGAGTGCGACGCACGCGGCTCGCAGCGTGGCGTCGGTTCCGAGGGCGCCTCCGGCGGCCGCGGCGATCGCCGCGGCGAGCGCCGCAAAGGCGACCGTGCGGGAGCGGCCGGACTTCGGTGTCTGCTGCATCTCAACCTCAATCATTTCTTGCTGCGTGGTACATCCATGATCGGCCATGTTCAGTGACGAAACATCATCTTGTGGCCGGAATCGCATGGTTGATGGCAAACGGTTCGCCGAACGCCCCGGCCGCCACCACCCCCAGCAGGGCCTCCTCCCTCGGGAGGACACCGAGCCGGTTCGTCATCATGTGCACCTGATGGAACAACAAGTGGCCCGTGGTGCGCGGGATCCCGGCGGCGGACGCCTCGCGCAGGTGGGCGGTGAGCGTCGCGGTCCACGATGCAAGCCGTGCCGTCACCACTGCGTCCGCCGCGAGTTCGGCCATGCGGGCGACGATTCCCCAGCGGTCCAGCGCCGCTTCGTCACGCAGTCTCGACTGCAGTTCCCCGGCCTCAGGACCCGCGTCCCGTGTCCACCAATGCAAGTGCCGAACCCAGAAGTGCGCGGCGTCGAGCGGCACGTCTGCGGCTGCCTCGCCTAGGTGGTCCAGCGAGCGGACCGCCGCCTCCATCAGCAGTGCCGCCAGCGCGGCCCGATCCGGCGAGCGCCGGAAGTCTGCTGCCCACAGGGCCAGGTCACTCGACTCCTGGAAGACCGACTCGGCGAGCCGCGTGCCGTCCGGGCCGCCGTACTTGCCGTATTCCGGCTCGTACACCGCTACATCCGCCCCCGCATGGCTCCCGCCGAAAGGCCGGAAGTCGAGGTCGAAGAGGGAGAACCGCCTCTCGGCGCGCTCCCGGCCCAATGCGGCACACTGCGCGGCCAGCTCCGGCAGGCGCTGGTGCAGCTCGTCGAGCAGTGCGCGCCGGCCGTGGATCCGCAGCCGCAGATGCGGACCCCGCCAGTCGGTGTACTGGATGTGGAACCACCGGTCTGCGCCCTGCTCCACGGCCCGGGCGACCAGGGGGCGCAGCACGTCTACGACCGCCCTGTCGAGCCGGTCCAGCCCGCCTGGGTAGAGCCGTACGTACCACCAGCCCGGCTCATCGAGGCCTTGTACGTCGTTCACCGTCACCTTCCTTCTCCCCGGACCGGCCGGTCCCAGCGCAGCAGTGACACATGCTCGGCGGCCCGGCTCAGCCCGCGCCCGTCGCGGACCCAGAATTCGTCGGGCTTCGGCGACATCTCCGCGAACCGGATCGCCACGGTGTCCACTGCGCCGATCCGGCTGAGCGCAGCCCACACGGCGTGCGGACTGCGGAAGGACAGCCACGCGGGCTTGGCAGCGGACTGGTCGCCCATCGGCACGGCCGACTCCACGGACAGGAACACCTGGTCCGGCATTCCGTGTGCCAGGCGCCATCTGTGCACGCGCCGGTGGAAGGCGACGGCGTTCTCGCCGCGCTCCGGTCGGGGCATGAGCCCGGGGGCACAGCGCCAGGTGCGCCTGCCCAGCACCAGTCGGCCGTGTTCGACCCGCGGGATGACCTGCATCTCGTCGGGTGCGGGTGCGGGCGCCGTGTCCAGCGGGCTCCGGGTGCAGCGCTGCCGGGAGCCGTTGACCCAGGGGTCGGCGAGACACAGCAGCAGCCTGGCCACGCCCGGTATGAGGTGCAGCGGCACGACGCCCAGGTAGACGGGCGCCACCGGCAGGCCGTCCGCTCCGGTGAGCGTCAGGGTGCCGTCCGCCGTGCTGTGGTGCACGGCGATCCCGGTGAACGGCGTTCGCGGCATGCCGGACACACCGGGTTCACCCGGCCAGTCGAGTCGGCCCGGCAGGATCGCATCGGCGACCCGGTGCATGCCGTTCACGTCACCGGACAGGGTGAGCTGATGGGGGGTGGCGTCGGGGTACGCGGCACGGATCCAGTCCCTCAGCCGCGGGGTCAGGCCGCTGTAGCCAGGGGCCGAGGCCGGGTCGAGGCCGTCGAGAAGGTGCCGGAACCGTGCGACGAGGCCGCCCATACCGGGGTTGTACTGGTTGATCACGACCCGGTGGCGTCCGTCGCGAATCTCCTCGGCCGACGCCGCCGCGACCTGGTACAGCACCGCCGTCGCAGGTGGCGCGCTGGTGGCCGAAACCGGCAGCCAGGCCCGGTCCGTGGGGCCGCCCATGGTCCGGTGGTCCAGGGTCAGCGCCCGGGCGAACTTCTGGTCGTGGGCGGGATCCGCCGCCACGTCCCAGAGGAAGTCGAGTACGTCGTCGCACCGCCCGCCGGCGCCGTAGCGTGCCGTGAACTCATCGCGGAGCCAGTCGTACAGGTGCGAACGGAAGACGTAGGGCCGGATGAGGTCGCCCAGCTCGGCGATGTCCGTACCGACCTCGGACACCGGCAGTTCGACCCGTACATCGGACGTCGCGTCCTCGTAAACGGCGAACGGGGCGGCCGGGCGGGGCGAGCCCGCGTCGTCGGGCCGGGCCAGGGCAGCGAGGCGCTCCACGCTCCGAGCCCGGTCCACGCCGGGCAGCCCGCTCAGCTGCGCGGTCTCCTCCTCCAGTTCCGACAGGAGCCTGGCGGTGGCGCGTGCGTCATCGCCGTCCGACTGCCGCAGCCTGTCCGCCAGTACGGTGAGCGGCCGCGCGTCGACGGGTCGCCAGGGCAGTACCAGCCGAAGCCAGCCGGTGTCGAGCAGCCTCACGTAGGCGGCAAAGGGGTCGGCGCCGCCGATCAGCTCCAGGCACTCGGCAACGGGCATCCGGGGCCACGAGCAGATCTGCTGCAGCAGCGCTGCGTACGCGGAGGCGTCGGTGAGGGTGTCGGTCCGCCAGGCGGTGGATCCTCCCTCCCCGCTGTTGTTGTAAGAGGGGATGAGCAGCCGGGGAGTGCCGCCGACGTACCGGACCGAGTCGTTCGGCTCGACTTCCAGGACCGGCGCGAAGCGGCGGTCCCGGGCAACCGCGTCGAGCCAGGACCGTACGTGCTGTTGCGCGACATAGGTGTGCCCCGAACCGTCGGTGGGCATCGCGTCGAGGGCGAGCGCCGTCAGATGCGAGAACGGGCTCGTCTTCAGGGCGGCCCGCGTCACGTACCCGAGGACGGAACGCGCGGCCTTGCTGCGCGGCGTCAGCGGCTCGGACGCCAGGTGCAGCAGCACGTGCCGGTTGGCATGGGCGAGGCCCTGGGCCAGCCGGGGCTCTTCGAGGATCTCGCGGAGACGGCAGGTCGCCCGCTCCGCTTCGGTCTCGTAGCGCGCCTCGGTCTCGGCGTACTGCTGGGTGAGCCGACCCGCCGTGGTGCGCCAGGAGTCCAGCCGGGCCCGGTCCACCGGCTCGAGGAGTGCGGCGACGTCCTCCAGGGCGTCGAACGCCTTCAGCCTCCGGTTGTGCACGGCGCGGCGCAGGTTCAGGACCTTGCGGCGCAGCGCCGGCGTCCCGTCGAGCGTCGGTACCAGCGAGTGGAGTGCATCCGAGAGCTCCGCCGACACGTCGTCGAGCTGCTGCTCCAGTTCGGTTTCAAGGTGCAGCGATGCGTCCGTCCGGGGCATTTCCAGGTCGAGCGCTTCCACGGGCAGCCCGTTGACCCGGTGGACGGTGAACGGCGACACGATCGGGGTCATCAGGCGATCACCGCCTCGATCACGCCCCACCAGGAGCGGAGCACGAGACCCACCAGGACCACGCCGTAGGCGAGGCACCCCGTGCCGAAGGCCAGGTAGCCGAAGCGCTTGGCCCGGCCGATGGCGGCGAGGTTGCTGGGCAGCGGGGTCCGCGTCACCAGGTGGGTGAGGTAGGCGAAGGAGCGGCCGCGTACGTTGACCGAGCCCATCGCGGACTCGAGCGCGTGGTAGCCGTCCGAGGGCAGCAACGGGTTCAGGTTGACCAGCATCAGCAGCAGCTGGAGCTGGAGCAGCGCGCCCGCGACGTCGTGCACCGGCCCGTCGGCGGTGAGCAGCAACAGGCCCGCGGCCCCGGCCCATACGGCGTCGCTCATGGGACCGGCGAGCGCGATGAGGACGCGGGGGGCCCGGGAGCGCACCCGGTAGGCGTCGGTGCGGTCCACGTACGCCACCGGCATGACGTAGAGCATGAGGGTGATGCCGGCTTCACGCACGGGCACCCGCAGGTACTGGCAGACCAGGGCGTGGCCCAGCTCGTGCACCGCGATCTGCAGCATCAGCAGGGGGATCGCGAGCCAGGACCATGACGTGTACGACGGCAGGCCCTCGGTGGCGACGGCGTAACAGGCGGTGGAAAGGGCGGCGGCCACCAGGACGAGCCAGGAGGCGACCACGGCCGAGGACGGAAACGCCCGCAGCAGTCGTGCGACGGGTTCGAGAAGCACGTGGACGGAACGGGTCAGCGGCAGCCGGGGCATCCGTTCGCGCAGCGACCAGCTCATGAGGCGCTGGCGGCGGGACTCGTCCTGCGGCTCCACCGTAAGGACGCCGGCCTGCCGAAGCTCGTGGAAGAAGCGTGTCACCGCCTCCTCGATCCGCTGGGGATCGCCCGACGAGGACGCGATCACCCTGCGGATCACGTCATCGGCGGTCGGCGCGCCGTCGAGCAGCGAAAGGACGACGGTGCCGGCCTTCGAGACCGCCACATACCGGCCGTTCGAGCTGTCGAAGAGGAGCGGCCGGCCGTCGATCCCTTCCATCAGCTCGACGGTGTCTTTCAACGCCAGCGGTTCGGTGCCGAGCCACGCCGTGTCATCGGGCGCCTCGGCCTCGGCCGGCACGTCCACGGCGCCGGCCGGGGGCTTCCTACGCCGCGCGGACATGGCGACGGATCGCATGGGACCTCCTGAGGGGATACTGGGCCGAGGCCCCGCGGGGTCGGCAATCTTGCACATTGCCGACCCCGCGGGGCCGATCAGCCGGCGATCGGTGACTCGGTCATGGCGCAGGCCAGGCTGGGGATTGGCTGCCTGCGGCGGCTTCGGCCGTGAGGCCGCGCCGGCTCAGCCTGCCGAGGACCAGCTGCCGGCCGAGCTGACCGACGAGGCCGGGCAGCTGCCGCTGGCGGCGCAGGCGAAGCTGCCGGAGGTACCGAGCAGCGCCGTCTTGCTGAGCGGCTCGATCGTCAGGTCCTCGGCGGTGAGGTCGAGGGCGAAGAGGTCGGCGGTGGGATCCGCCGACGCGGCAGCCGTGGTGGTGTTCGACATGGTGTGCTTCCTTCCTTGTGGAGACCGGAGCGGTGCGCTCCGGAAAACTGGACCGATCAGTTGGAGCAGGACCCGGTGGACGCCGTCGAAGCGGTGGACCCGGGGCAGCTGTACGAGCCGACGCTGCTGCTGGAGGTCCAGCTCGCGAGGGAGGCGGTGTCGCTCAGCTGCTCGACCTGAAGACCCTCGGCGAAGTCCTCGGCGAAGAGGTCGAGGTGTGCGGTGTTTTCCATGTGCTTTTCTCCTGGGTGATAGAGGTGATGCGGTGTGGTGCGCCCTGTGCCGTCGGCTCAGCCGGCGGAAGAGGCACTGGCGCTCGTCGACGCCGTGGACGCCGGGCAGGAGGCGCTGGTGAAGGTGCCCGCCGAGCCCCACGTGCCGAGCAGAGCGGCGTCGTCGAGGACCTCTGCGGTCAGGTGGGAGGCCAGATCCTCGGCGAAGAGGTCGAGGCCGTCGTGGTCGCGCATATCGGATTCCCTTGGTCGGTCGAGGTGATCGGGAAGTGTGGCGTCAGCCCTGCGAGCTGGCGGTACCGGCGCACATCGCGGTCGATCCCGGGCAGGACAGGCAGCCCATCGAGCCGACGGTGGAGACGGACGCCAGCGAAGAATCGGTGGGCAGCGCATCGACCGTGAGCGAAATGTCCTCGGCGAACAGGTCGATGGCAATGTCTTCGTGATGCACCAAAAACTCCTTGTCGTGGTGGTTCGGGTCGGCCGCGCCCGACTGGGCGCGGAGTCTGTGGGAGCCCTTGGGGCTCAGGCAGCCGGACCCTCGAGCGGCGGGCGGCCCACGGCGAACGCCAGCAGCTGGGCCGTGCGGTAGCCGTCGAGACCGAGCAGCGGCTTGAGGGCCGACGAGAGGAAACCGGCGAAGATGCTGCCCGCCATGCCCTGATCCAGGGCAGCGAGCCAGGCGGTGTGGGCGGCCGCTCCCGCCCGGGCCAAGAGCAGCCGGTGGCCGTGGTCGCCGTGCCGGTCCAGCGAGGCCCCGAGGGAGCCGCAGACCAGGACGATGGCCGGGGCCCACGCGAACTCCATCTGGAGGACCATGCTTTCGGCCGCCTCGCCCTCGGGCAGATCCGCGAGCCGGGAGAACTCCCCGAGCTCCGGTTCATATCCGTAGAGCCCGGTGGGCAGCCCGGTCACATTGCGTGCGGCGACCAGGAAGCTGAGCGGGCCGCCCGCCTGGTGGTCGGGCCAGCTGAGGCTGTCGAAAGACCGCGCCTGGTTCAGTACGGCGGCCAGCTCACGGGCGGTCACCGGCTCCGGCGCGTACGTCCGTATGGCGACACGGTCCCTGAGCAGGTCGTCCAGCGGCCGGACTCCGGGGGCGGACGGGGTCACCGGCACGCCCGGGGCCACGGCCTCGAGGGACGGGGGCGCGAGTGCCGGATCGGGCGCGTCGTTGTAGCGCCGCACGGCCGCTCGGTCCAGACGGCTGCGCACTTGGAGTTCCCGCATCACGTCGTTGTAGTCGAGCGGGCCGGACAGGGGTTCGGGGCGCTGCCAGGTTGCCGGACTCGGCGTCATGGTCAGGACTCCTTCGCGACGGAGGGGTGAAGTGTCAGCACTCCGGTGATCGGTTCCGACTCCAGGTCGAGGTCGAGGACTTCGGCCAGGCCCAGGTCGTCCCACCGGTCGAGCGGTTGTGCCCGCAGACCCAGCGAGCTCGCGACGTGGCACATCTGCGCCAATGCCACGCCGGCGTCGAGATGGACGACGCGCCAGGCGAACGCCGAGTACTTGGACGCGACCCGGGCCAGCGCGCCGGTGAGGACGATCGTCACCGGGACGTTCTGGCCGCCTGCCACGGCGGGTTCGCCGCTCCGCTCGGAGAGCAGGGCCATCCGGTGGTCGGCGGACTCGTACCCCCACACGCCGCTGGGCAGCCCCTCGACGTCCCGCACCAGCGCGTGGAGTTGGACCGACCCCAGGTTGCCTCCGGTGGGTGTCCAGCGCTGGATGTCCTTGGCCGGCGCCGGGTCCTGCCGCAGGCCGGTGCCGCGCAGCAGGAGCGAGGTCAGATGGCCGAGACCGATGCGGGAGACGACGGGCGCGGAGTCGCCGCTCAGCGGGGTGAGCGGGGTGGTACCCGTGCCGGGCAGCGCCACCGTCCGTGCGCTCGGCCACTGCTTGCTCTCGCGTTGCAGGACGATGTTTCCCGGCTTGTAGTGCATCTGGTGATCACGGGGATTGAGCAGGCGGCGCGGGGGGAACGCGACCGACGTCTCGAAGGCGACCGCCAGCGGCACCCCGCCCTGAGCGAGCGTCGAACCGCCGTCGGTCCGCTCCGGCACGGGTGCCGTCACGTGGACCGACTGCCGCCAGGTGACGAGTTCGGTGCGCACCCGGCCGCGCAGGACGGGTGTCGATCCGACCCGGGCTATCAAGGCGGTGGCATGGCTGACGATCAGCGCGGCCAGGACGAGAGGTTCCGGGTGGTCGCCGGTCGGCCGTTCGTCCGAGGGCGGAGCAGGCGTACGCTGCCGCTCCGCGTCCCCGAACGACAGGGTGAAGGACTCGTCGATGTAGGGACCGATGTCGAGCGTCGGGCCGGTGACATGGACGGGCAGCAGGGGAACACCGTGCTTTGCGCACCAGGAGCCGGTGCGGCCCATGCCCTCGGCGTCGGCGTCGCTCCCCCCGATCGCCACCACCAGATCCGGCTGGGGGTCGCCTGCCGGCTCGGACAACGCCCATACGTCCGCAGCGACGCCCGCGGCGGCAAGCTCGTCGCGCACCAGTGCGCAGAGCGGGCCGTCCCCCGCCACGGCTACCCGTGCACGGGTGAGCCGGCGGGCAGCCTCAGAGGCACTGGTGTTCACGCGAGTGGAGTCCAGGTTCCGCGACAGGTACGTCGCCACCGGCCCGGCTACGTCGAGGTTCCCAGCGCCATCGGCCGTCGCGTCCTGGTCCTGCGGCGCCCCTTCTTCGAGCAGACCGCAGGTGTAGAGCAGAGCGCGCGCCTGTTCGACGTGCTCGACGGGGACGTCGGCGGCCGTCGCGACGGCGGACACCTCGCGTGTCCCGTCGAAGAGCGGAAGGAGTTTCGGGATCAGCTCGCGGCTTGCGGCTCCGCGGAGCACCTGTCGGCCTGCGGCTCCCTCGACGAGGATGCCGTCCGGGAGCGGCACCGTGACCAGTCCGCGGCACAGCGCGGGCCGTCGCGGGACCCGGAACTGCGGGTCCGTCACCACCGCCCGGTACATGTCCTGGGCGGAGAGCAGTTTGCTGTCGACCATGGTCTTTCCTCAGTCACGGGCGAGGAGCGCGGGCGCGTCCTCACGCTCGGTTCGGACCGGCCGCGAACGGTCGGCCGCAGGGGAATCCGCGTCGGCGGGAGGCAGCAGGCCGGAGAGGTCCTGGGCCAGGGCCTCCCAGCTGGGGCGCTCCTGTCCACTGCGGCGGCGGCAGCGGTCGCAGCCGTGGACGCCCACGACCCGGGCGTGGCTGATGTGCTGCTCCAGCAGATGCCAGTGGCGCACACTGCCGGCGTCGTGCCGGCCCCCGTCACGCGCCAATCCGCGGAGCAGCTGGAGGGCTGCGCCGGCGGCCATCGCCGTGTGCTGGGGCAGGAATCCGCCCGGGCCGGCAGTGGGGTGGGCGTCGTAGTGGGCGTGCAGGGCCGCCGTCAGCACGCTGCCCTGTTCGTGCTGGGCACGGCGGCCGCGGAAGCACCGGTAGCAGGCTCCTTCGCCGGGCACCACCAGGGGGCCGACCCGTAGCCTCGGGTGCTCGTTGACCACCGCGAACCAGGGGGCTCCCCAGTCGGCGGACTGCGCGTCGAGCACCTCCGCGAGCGCCGGGACCTCCCGCCAGGAGACCAGCACCCGGATGTCGGCCACGGGCCACCGGGCCGGGACTGCGAGGTCGGCGGCGTCCTGCCCGGCGGTGACCTCGATCGCGTCGTGATGGCGGAGCATGCGCTCCGCGACGGCTTCACCGAACTCGCCGACGGCGAGCACATGCACCTGCGTCATGACTGGTTCATCTCCAGGAGGCGTGAGCGTGCGCATCACGCGAACGGCTGCGGCAGCGGGTTGAGGTCGGGTTCGGCGTGCACGGGGTATCCCATGCGGGCCGGTGCCTCGTAGAGCCGGGGATGCGCGAGATACCGGGCGCGGTGTGTGAAGGACAGCGGCATCAGGCCCGGTACGAGCACGCGGACCACGCGGAAGCCGACGTCGCGCGCCTCGTCCGTCGTGCAGTCGACGGCCACCGCCTCGTATCCGGCCCGCGCGAGCATGTCGACCAGCAGAGCGAGGTCCTGGCCGCTGTCTCCGCTGGACAGGTGGGGCAGCTCGCTGAACGGCGTCCGCGCCTTCCCCTTGAGGAGGAAGTCGAAGTCTCCGAGCCGGTCGGGGCTCCCCATGTAGGAAGCGCCGTGGAAGACGTGCTGGAAGTCGTCGACCGAGTCGGGCATCGGCCGGTTGACCTGCATCGCGATCCGCGAGGACGCCGACTCCCTGATGATCTTCGCCACCGAGTCGGCCGGGTCCAGGCTCGTGTTGCACATGACCATCTGTCCCAGCACCTCGTTGTGCGGTGACAGGTCGACCGAGTAGACGGTCGGGATGCCGAGGTCCGTGGTCGCGTCGAAGAAGACGGTGTCCACCAGGCTGTCGCGCGACTTCCTGAGGAACGGCTCCAGAGCAGCGGGCACCTCGTCGAAGTCGATGCGCGGCAGGGCGAGGCGCTGGTACCACGTCAGTGCGATCGCATCGCGCTCCACCACTTCGCACAGTCCGTTGATCAAGGCCTGCGCGAGGTCGCTGTGCGTGGCGCAGCCGGTGGAGATGGGGTTCCAGCCCCGTTCACCCACCGACTGGGGCGGGATATGCATCCACACCTGGACCGCGGGCACCCACTTCGGCTCTCGCCGGGTAAGGGACCAGCCTCGAACCCAGCGCATGGGGGCGCGGGTGTCGACGTCGACGGTGAGCGCCTTCGGGTGGGCGAGCTCCGCGGGCGAGCAGCGGGGGAAGCTCTCGAGGTCGAGGGCCTGCGACCCCAGCTCCTGCGCGGTCGCCCAGATGATCTCCTCAGGGCGTACGACGCACATGGAGTAGCGCTCCAGCGCCTCGGCCACGCTCAGCAGGGATGCCCGCTGCGGATCGGGGGCGCCGCCGGCGCCGTCCATCTCCCCCCGTACGTCCCGACCGCCCACGGAATGCGCCACGTTGGGGACGACCGGGGTCAGGTTCCCCAGCGACGCCGTCGAGATGGGAAAGCGTGCGTCGCCGTGCTGATTGGGCAGCCGGTGGGTCCGCTCGACCAGTCCGTACGGCCCGACCAGTGCGTCGAGGTCCTTGAGCCGGCCGAGGCCGGCCTGCAATGCGCCAGAAGTCATCGTTCTTCTCCCTGGTCCCAGCGGAACAGACAGGCGGCAAGGCCGCCGAAGATCAGCGTCGCGATGGTCAGCACCAGCCAGTCGACGCCGAGGCCGTGCGTGGACGGCGCGCCGGTGAGCTGGTGATTCAGTGCGTCCACCAGGTACGTGGTGGGTACGGCGTCGGACAGGGTCCGCAAGGCACCCGGGAGCATCTCCAACGGGATGAACAGGCCGCCGAGCAGAAGGACAAGAGGCATGAGGACGGCCAGCATGCCGTTGGCCACTTCCGGGTTTCGCAGCCTCGAGGCGGCCAGGTAGCCGAAGGCGAACAGCATCAGCGCCCCGAGCATGCCGGTCGCGAACAGCAGCACCGTGCCTGAGGCGGAGAGGAAGCCGAGCGACACGGCGACCGCTCCCAGCAGGATCAGCTGGCCGGCGACCAGCGCCAGTCGTACGGGGGCCTGCGCCACCACGAAGGTGAGCCGGCGCAGCGGCGTGGTGCCGAGCAGCCTCAGGGTGCCCCGCTGCCGCAGGGCGATGAGCGGCGTGGCCGTACCGAAGAACGCCACCGACATCAGCGCCATCAGCAGCGCCGTCGGCAAGGAGGCCTTGACAGGATCGAAGGGCTGACCCCCGTCCGGGGTGCGGAAGGCGGCTCGTGACGGGCTGACGCCGCTGTCGTCGAGCACCTCGCGCAGAGTCCGCATGGCGCCGAACTTCGCCGAGTCGAGGGTGACGGTGGCACGGCCGTCGGCCGCCTGGACGATCGCGTCGTATCCGCCGAGCTGCGTCGGATCGGCCTCACCGGACCACGGTTCGGCCGAGAACCCGTCCTCGGCCGCGATCCGTTCGAGGATCTGCTGCTGTACGGGCGACGCGACGACCGCCACACGGTATGAACCGCCGGTGTTCAGGTGGCCGAAGCCGAGGAACATCCCGAGGAAGAGCAACGGGAAGAACACCACGAAGAAGAGGGTCTTGCCGTCTCTGTACAGCTCACGGGCATTGGCCGTGATCAGCTGTCGCAGTGCCGACGACGGGCTCGCCGAGCGCATCAGGATCCCTCCGGCGTTCGTGTGGCGTCCGCGGCACGCGCACCGGCACCGGTCGCCAGGGTTTCGAAGACCTCTTCCAGGCCTCCGCGTACGACGTCCAGTCCGCGTACCTGCAGTTCCCGGTCTGCGGAGATGTTGCGCAGCGTCTCGTCGGAGTCGCGGGTGCGGACCCGCACGGCGGCCCTTCCCCCCTCGACCGGAGCTGCCTCGACGGCAATGGTCGAGCTCAGGAGCCGGACGGATTCCAGGGACGCCGAGGCGTCGACCGTGAAGGTCACCGTGCTCGTGTCCGCCAGCCGCGCGACGAGTGCCGTCGGGGTGTCGCACGCGGCGATCCGGCCGCCGACGATGACGGCCACACGGTCGCAGAGCTCGGCGGCTTCCGTCATGTCGTGCGTGGTGAGCAGGACGGTGCCGCCGCGCTCGCGGTGCGCGCGCACCACGGCCCACAGGTTCTTGCGGGACTGCGGGTCGAGGCCCGCGGCCGGCTCGTCCAGGACGAGCACGTCCGGGCGGCCGACCACCGTCACGGCGAGCAACAGCCTTCGCCGTTGTCCCCCGGACAGGGCCTGGACCCTGCGACAGGCCTCCTCGGCGAGCCCAACGTCGTCCAGTACCGCATCGACGTCGGCCGGGTCCGGATAGAAGGACGCCCACAGCTGCACCGTTTCGTGCACCGTCAGATTCGGGAACAAGGCGCCTTCCTGGGGCTGTACGGCGACCGACCTCCGGAATTCCTCGGTCCGTTCTGCCGGGTCCAGGCCGAGGATCCGCACGGTGCCCTCGGTAGGCCTGCGCAGCCCGACGAGACATTCCAATGTGGTTGTCTTTCCTGCCCCGTTGGGGCCCAGCAGACCGAACACCTCACCGGGACGGACTTGGAAACTCACCCCTCCGACCGCATCTTCGGTGCCGTACCGCTTGTACAGCTCGCGGACGTCGACGACCGCGTCCGCGGGGCCGGACAGCGCTGGACTCTGTACATCGGACACGGGAATGCACACCCTTCCAACAAAAAAGAACCGGCCAGGGAATATGCGTGCACAGGAGAAATCAGGGCACGCCAAAGAAAGCAGTCTCCCCAGCCGAAAAATGCCGGACTGCAACAACACACTAAGAAACGAAAGCGAAACGGAGGTCCTGCAATCCGCACGAAAGCGGCGGATCAAACCCTCTACGCCTCGCGGCACACCGTGAGCGGTAGCCGTAACTGGTCGGGCCAAACAGACATAAAATTCCCCTTCCCCCGTGAGCCGCACCGACGGGAACTGGTTAAACCCTCGTCAGCGGCTCGAACTTGACTATATATCCGAAGCCAGTCGGTCCAGAAATAGAATCTCACCCGTATTTATGCGGGTGGCGCATGAATGAGCAGACCGGCTCCTTGTGCGGCAGGCACGCCCTCAGGCGGCCACCTCGGCCGACTCTGCAGCCTGATGGGCGGCAAGGATGAGCCGCCGTGTCAGCGGATGCGCATCACGCTTGCGATGCACCATGTGGAGGGGAACCGGCGGCGCGTCCACCATCGGCACGAACGAGACACCGGGATGCTGATGCCGCCGGGCCGCCGCGTCCGGAAGAACGGCGATGCCACGTCCGGCCGCGACCGCCTCCAAGGCCTCGTCGAGGTTCCCCACCTCGACCCCGACCCGCGGCCTGCACCGACGCGGCCATTCGTCAGGCGGAGTCGAGTCGCTCACCGTATTGAGGACAAGTGGCAGGTCAGCAGCCTCGCCCCAAGGAATGCCGGCACGCGCCGCCCATGGCGTATCGCGCCCCACCGCCGCCACGCGCTCTTCATGGAGCATGATCGTGGCCGAGACGTCGGGGGCCGAGATCCTGCCCCAGACCAGCGCCACATCCGCGTCCCCGCGCTCCAGCTCCGCCAACGGGTCGTCACGCCTGACGAACTCGACGCCCACTCCCGCGGCCCCCTCGAAGCGAGCCGCGGCCCGCTGCGCCCAAGTGCCCGGCAGCCCCCACGCGAAGACGAGGCGCGGTCGGATCCGGGCCCCGTCCAGCCGCAGGGCGGCGTCCAGCCGCGGCAGCAGAACGGACAGCTCCCCGTAAAGACGCTCTCCTTCCTTTGACAGTTCCACTCTCCGCGTCGTGCGATTCAGCAAGCGCGCACCCGCGTGCTCTTCCAGTACTTGCACCGTACGACTCAGCGTCGGCTGTGCAATGTTCAACTTATAGGCCGCGCGAGTAAAACTGCGCTCCTCGGCAACGGCCAGAAATCCCCGTATGTGGTGCAGCTCAATCCCCATGGCTCATGGATACCACCCGGCACTGACCTTGATCGCGAGCCGTGACCTGAGGTCGCAGTGACCGCCGTCACCCCACCGACGATCCCACCCATCCATTGTGGAAACTATTTTCCACGAACCGCGTCCCGATGAATTCAATTCAGCCATCCAGGCACATGTGGCCGAAAACAAGCTGTTCCTCCTGCCCGGCGGGACCGTCCGAGCCCCGCGCGGTTCGGACGCATCCGTCGCGGACGAACGGCCCCCGCCCGTGAAGATCCGGGCCTCGGGCCGCGGGTAGGGTGCGGGCGTGCCGTTGTACTCGATCGGGCAGGCTGCGGGTCTGCTGGGCGTGAGCGCCGAAACCGTGCGCCGCTGGGCCGACGGCGGGCGGCTGGCCGCGCGCCGCGCGCCCGACGGGGCGCGCACCGTCGACGGCGTGACGCTCGCCGCCTTCGCCAAGGAGCGGGCCGGGGTGCCGCAGCCCCAGCCGCCGGCGGGCAACGGCACGGCCACGTCCGTACGGAACTCCTTCGCGGGGATCGTCACCGCCGTACGGCTCGACGACGTGGCGGCCCAGGTGGAGATCCAGGCGGGCCCGCACCGGGTGGTGTCCGTGGTGACGCGGGAGTCGGTCGAGGAGCTCGGGATCGCGGTCGGGGTGAGCGTCACCGCACGGGTGAAGTCCACCGAGGTGTACGTCGACCTGCCGTGAACCGCGACCCTCAGCCGCAGCGCAGCGCCGCGTAGAGGTCCAGCTTGTCGTCCAGGCGGGACAGGTCACGGCCCGTCAGGGACTCCACCCGTTCGATCCGGTAGTGCACCGTGTTCACGTGCAGGTGCAGCGCCTCCGCCGTGCGCGTCCAGGAGCAGTTGTGGGCCAGGAAGACCTCCAGGGTCTCGCGCAGCATGCCGTCCCCGAGCGCCCCGAGCGTCCGCGCCGCGTAGACCGCCCGGACCTCGGCCGGGACTCCGGCCAACAGGGCGGCCAGGGTGTCCAGTTGTTCCACCGCGCGCACCGGAGTGGACCCGTCCGTCGCCGTCAGGGCGAAGCGGGCCTGGTGCATCGACGCGCGTAGTCCCTCAGCACCCGAAGCGCGCCCGCCCGCGCCGAGACGGAGATCCGCGTCCGGGCCGCCGCACGCCCGGAGCAGCGGCCAGACCGGGCGGAGCCGGCTCGGGACGTCGACCGCCGCGTCCTGGTCCTCGTACAGGACCGCGACCGAGCGCCCCACCGCGTACGGGACGTCCTCCAGGTGGGCCAGCGCCTCGGCCAGGGCGTCGCCGTCCGTCGCCGCGAGCACCCGGTAGGCGCCCCCCCCGTCGGGAGTCCGGCCGCGGCCAGCGCCTCCTCCAGCGCGCCCGGGTCGGCGGCCGGCCCCTCCGCGTCGAGGAGTGCGGCCAGCTCCCGGCCCGCCGCGCGCACCGCGCCGGTGCGGCGCGCCTGGCCGTCGCGGTACTGGGCGAAGACCTCGGCGATCTCGTGGAGCACGCGCGGGGGCGCCGCGTCCGCGTCCGGCACGTGCAGCTGCCAGGCGTCGTACGGGGAGCTCTCGGACTCGATGCGCAGCGAGAGCCCGTCGCGCACGGCGCCGGCCCGCCGGGCCGGGATCGCGGGTGCGGACGGGGTGCGGGCGACGGTGCGGCCGCTGGCGGTGAGCAGGTAGCAGGCGACCTTGCCCAGGTGGGCGCAGGCCCGGTCCAGCAGCTCGGCCGGTCCTGCCCCGCCCTCGAGGAGGCGGCTGAGCTCGCTGCGCACGTTCTCGGGGAGCGCGAAGAGCCGGGTCGGGCGGCGGCTCAGATCGCCCCACTGGCGCAGGTAGACCGCCTCGGTGACGGCCCGGAAGCTGGTCTGCGCGGGCACGGCCACGAGCGGTACGCGGTGGGCGCGGCAGACGGCCACCAGCTCGTCCGGGACCCTGCCGTGCGTCTCCTCGCCGGCGAGGAGGGCGGTGGCCCCGGCCTCGGCGAGCGCGGAGACGAATCGATCCGCCTTGGCCAGATCGCCGTCGGCCCACCACACCAGACCGCTGAGCACGAGCTCTCCGGGGCCCAGGAAACGGCGCGGGTCCTCCAGGTCGGTGGCGGTGACCCCGCTGACCTCCTGGCCGAGAAGGGCGTCCTCGCCCCAGAGCAGGGTGAGGCCGAGGTTGTCGGACTGGAGCAGGTCGAGGACGTGCACGGCGGGGACTCCTTGCGGTGGCTGGCAGCCCACATCGGCCACATTCGCCAGGCGAATACGAGGAAAATCATCGTAAATGCAAGGGCAAGTGCCTGGTTGGCCTCTTGGTCGATCATCCAGGGCGAACCGTCCGGAGTCCACCTGTTTCCGTGTCCGGCACCAGTCGTTTCCGCCCCGCCCCCGTTGCTTCACTGACTGGAAACGCACGGTCATCCCCCGGGGCAGCCACATGTCCCCGCGTCAGTCCGGAGAGGCTGGTGGCTCACCTTGGATCTCAACACGGTGCTCGACGTGCGCGATGCACGCCGCCGCGAACCCTGGCGCCCCGGCGACGCCTGGCTCGGCGGCGGCACCTACCTCTTCTCCGAGCCCCAGCCCCACGTCCGCCGCCTGGTCGACCTCTCCCGGATGGGCTGGCCGCCCCTGTCCTGGCAGCCCGACGGCTCCCTCGACATCGCCGCCACCTGCACCATCACCGAGCTGTCCCGGTTCGGCCGGACCCTGCCGGCCACCGCCGCCCCGCTCGTCGAGCAGTGCTGCCGCGCCTTCCTCGCCTCGTTCAAGATCTGGAACATGGCCACCGTCGGCGGCAACCTCTGCAACGGCCTGCCAGCCGGCCCGATGATCTCCCTCACCGCCGCACTCGACGGCACCGTCCTCCTCCAGGGCCAGGACGGCAGCACCCGCCGCATGCCCGTCGCCGACTTCGTCCGCGGCGCCGGCGTCAAGGACCTGCGCGACGGCGAGCTGCTGCGTTCGGTCCGGCTGCCCGCCCGCTCGCTGGAGTGCCGTACGGCCTTCCGGCAGGCCTCGCTCTACGGGCTCGGGCGCTCCGGAGCCCTGGTCATCGGCACGTCCGACCCCCAGGACGGCTCCTTCGCCCTCACGGTCACCGCCGCCACCACCCGCCCCTTCCGTTTCTGGTTCGCGCTGCCGCCGACCGCCGCCGAGCTGCGCGGGGCGATCGACGGCGCCGTCCGGCCCGACGAGTGGTTCGACGACATCCACGGCCTGCCCGACTGGCGGCGCCACATGGCCCTGCACCTGGCCGAGCAGATCCGCCGCGAACTCTGCCCCTCGGAGGCACCGCGATGAGCTACGAGATCGAGATCAACAAGCAGCGGTTCGAGGACGAGCCCCGCGCCGGCCAGTGCCTGCGCACCTACCTGCGCGAGCGCGGCTGGTTCGGCGTGAAGAAGGGCTGCGACCAGGGCGACTGCGGGGCCTGCACCGTCCACGTCGACGGGCAGCCGGTGCACAGCTGCCTCTACCCGGCGGTCCGCGCCGAGGGCCGCTGCGTCACCACCGTCGAGGGCCTCGCCAAGGAGGGCGGCGAACTCCACCCCGCCCAGCAGCAGTTCCTCGACGCCCAGGGCTTCCAGTGCGGCTTCTGCACGGCCGGGTTCCTGATGACCACCGCCGCCCTCCAGGCCGAGCAGGGCACCGCCCACGACGACGGCAAGCTCGAGGACCTCCCGCGCGCCTTCAAGGGCAACATCTGCCGCTGTACGGGCTACCGCGCCATCGAGGACGCCGTCCGCGGGGTGAAGCACACCGAGTCCCCCGAGGCCGGGCAGGCCGTCGGCACGTCCCTGGGCGCCCCGGCGGGCCCCCTCGTCGTCACCGGCACCGCCCGCTACACCTTTGACGTCGAGGTGCCGGGCCTGCTCCACATGAAGCTGCTGCGCTCCCCGCACCCGCACGCCCGCATCGTCGACATCGACACCCGCGACGCCCTCCAGGTCCCGGGCGTGCACGCCGTCCTCACCCATCACGACGCCCCCGACCGGCTGTACTCGTCCGCCCGCCACGAGCACCCCACCGAAGACCCGATGGACACCCGCGTCCTGGACGACGTGGTCCGCTTCGTCGGCCAGCGCGTGGCCGCCGTCGTCGCCGACAGCGAGCAGGCCGCCGAGGAGGGCTGCCGCCGCGTGGTCGTCACGTACGAGGAACTCCCGTACGTCATCGACCCGGAGGAGGCGATGCTGCCGGGCGCCCCCGTCCTCCACCCCAAGGGCCCCGAGTCGGGGATCTTCCGCGCCGAGAACAACGTGTGCGGCGAGGTGCACAACACCATCGGCGACATGGAGAAGGGCTACGCGGAGGCGGACGTCGTCTACGAGGAGACCTTCCGGACCCAGCGCGTGCAGCACGCCAGCCTCGAGACCCACGGCAGCGTCGCGTACTTCGAACCCAAGGAGGAGGGCGACGGCGAGCGCATCACCGTCCGCTCCTCCACCCAGGCCCCGTTCCTGACCCGGCGGGCGCTGTGCGCGCTCTACGACCTGGGCGAGGACGAGGTCCGCGTCGTCGCGGGCCGCGTGGGCGGCGGGTTCGGCGGCAAGCAGGAGATGCTCACCGAGGACATCGTGGTCCTCGCCGCCCTGAAGCTGCGGCGCCCGGTGAAGCTCGAGTTCACCCGGGCCGAGCAGTTCTACGGTGCCACCACCCGCCACCCCTTCAAGATCACCATCAAGATCGGCGCCAAGGCCGACGGCACCCTCACCGCGCTGCGCATCCGCGTGCTCTCCAACACCGGCGCCTACGGCAACCACGGCCCGGCGGTCATGTTCCACAGCGTCG
Organism: Streptomyces sp. NPDC031132; assembly: GCF_055570595.1. NCBI lineage: Bacteria > Bacillati > Actinomycetota > Actinomycetes > Kitasatosporales > Streptomycetaceae > Streptomyces > Streptomyces sp. NPDC031132. Next base: position 192,819 of record NZ_JBVIGX010000009.1, on the reverse strand, counting down.
GCGAGTCCTTCGCCGTCTACAAGGCGCCGAACAAGGAGGTGGAGGCGTACTCCGTCTACACCAACGGCGTACCGGCGGGCGCCTTCCGCGGCTACGGCCTGGGCCAGGTCCTGTTCGCCCTCGAATCGGTGATGGACGAGCTCGCCGTCAAGCTCGGCATGGACCCGCTCGAACTGCGCGAGAAGAACGTCATCGGCGCCGGCGACCCCATGGTGACCCCGATCGGCCACGAAGAGGACCTGTTCATCGCCTCGTACGGGATGAAGCAGTGCATGGACGTCGTCCGCAGGGCCATCGCCGAGGACCGCAGCCACGAGGACGTCCCGGAGGGCTGGCTCACGGGGACGGGCGCGGCCGTCGCGATGATCGCGACCGGCCCGCCGGGCGGCCACTTCGCCGACGCCCGGGTCAGCCTGCTGCGCGACGGTACGTACGACATCGCGGTCGGGACGGCGGAGTTCGGCAACGGCACCACCACCGTCCACCAGCAGATCACCGCGGGAGCCCTGAACACCACGGTCGACCGGATCACGGTCCGCCAGTCCGACACGGACGTCGTCCGCCACGACACCGGGGCCTTCGGCTCGGCCGGCACGGTGGTGGCGGGCAAGGCGGTGATGCTGGCGGCGGGTTCGCTCGCGGAGCGCCTCCAGACCTTCGCGGCCCGGCACACGGGCGTGGCCAGGCACCTGTGCACGCTGGAGGCCGAGGCCTTCGACTGCGCGGGCCGGACCGTCACGCTCAAGGAGCTGTACGAGGCCGCGTACGACAAGGGCAAGCTCGACGAGCTCGCGGCGGACGGCCACTGGGGCGGCTCCCCCCGCTCGGTGGCCTTCAACGCCCAGTGGTTCCGCCTCGCGGTCGATCCGGACACGGGAGAGATGAAGATCCTCCGGTCCGTCCACGCGGCGGACGCGGGCAAGGTCGTGAACCCGATGCAGTGCCGCGGCCAGGTGGAGGGCGGCGTGGCCCAGGCGCTGGGCGCGACGCTGTTCGAGGCCGTACGGGTGGACGAGCGCGGGGAGGTGACCACGGCGGCGTTCCGCCGCTACCGGCTCCCGCAGTACGCGGACGTCCCGCGGACGGAGGTGCACTTCATGGAGACCTCGGACGCGATCGGCCCGCTGGGCGCGAAGTCCATGTCCGAGAGCCCGTTCAACCCGGTGGGCCCGGCCTTCGCGAACGCCCTGCGGGACGCGACGGGGGTGCGGTTCACGGAAATGCCGGTGACACGCGACATCGTCTGGCGCAAGGTGAATCGTAGGTTGCAAGATCTGCAAGGGCAGAGCACACGATGAAGCCACATCTGCGGGCTGTGTCAAGCCATCAACCTTGCAGATGAGGTTCCGGAATGACGGGCCCCGGGCACAATCGCCACATGGCCAAACTCATGCTGCACGGAGATCTGGACCACCCGGCGACGCTGAGCGTCGCGGACCTGCGGGACCGGGCACAGCACCGGGCCGCGGTCACCTTCGAGTGCGCGACGAACGGTCCGCAGCACCATGTGTTCGAGGGCGCGCTGCTGCGCGACGTGGTCGCGGACGCCGGGCCGTCCTTCGACGCGCGCCGGCGCAAGGACCGCAGCCGGTTCCTGCTGGCGGTCAGCGGCGGGGACGGGCACCACAGCGTCCTGTCCTGGGCCGAGCTCGACGCGGACTTCGGCGACAGCCCGGTGCTGCTGGCGACCCGCCTCGACGGGGAGGACCTCGACGAGACGGGCGCACAGCTGGTGGTGCCGTCGGACCGGTGCGGGGCGCGCTACGTCAGCGCGGTCACCCACGTGTGGTTCGGCGCGCTGTCGCCACCGAGCCTGGGGCTCTGACGAGGCGGTCAGGCGGTCGCGAGCGAGATCTCGGTGGACTTGATCAGCGCGACCACGGACGACCCGGCGGCCAGGCCGAGCGCCTCGACGGCGTCCTTGGTGATGGCAGCGGTCAACCCGCCACCGTTCACGTCCACCTTGACGGAGGCCATGGCACCCCCGGTGGCGACGTCGGAGACGGTGCCGGCCAGCTGGTTGCGGATGCTGATGCCGTCGACGGCGCCGGTGGCCAGCGCCACCTCGGTGGCCTTGACCAGCGCCTTGACCGAGGACCCCTCGGCGATCCCGAGGTCCTTGACGGCGTCGGCGGTGATGGCGGCGGTGATGTCCTGGCCGCCCTCCAGCCGGACCTTGACCGTGGCCATGGCCTCGCCGGTGGTGACGGCGGTGACGGTACCGGCGATCTGGTTGCGGATGCTCAGGCTCATGGGGTGCTCGACCTCTTGGCTGGTGACCTCGCACGGTCCGGAAGAACCGCACGAGATCGACCGTAAGCACCCCTGCCCCGCCGTGCATCCGACCCATCGCATCCGCCAGCCGGAACCACTCGTGCGGCTCGCCCCTGCGGTTGTCAGGCGTGCTGGCTGTCAGGCGTGCTGGGGTACCTCCGGCTTCAGCATGCCGCGCAGCGCGTCGCGGAACTCCTGGGTGTCCTCTTCACCGTGCACGGAGACGCCGTGCTGGACGGCCGCCCCCAGGACTTCGTCTTCCTCACCCGTGATGGTCAGGGTGCACCCGATCTCGCTGGGGTACTCCCTGCAGTCCATGACCTTGCGCATGACGCGCCTCCCTTCCACTCCCCACGATCCTCCCTGCCCGCCCCCGGCGAAAGCCGGGCCGTCATGATTGCGGTCAGGACCAGTGACGGCGACCGGGACGGGGACGTGAAATGCGGCATTACGGTCTGAGACGTCGTACGGGGCATCTCTTCGCGGTCGCCCTCGCGGCCTCGCTGCTGGCCCTGTCGACGGGGTGTTCGAACATCATGGAGCTCCCCTACACGCCGGAGCGGATGGATCCCGACCCGGCGCGCGCGAAGACGAGGGAGGTCTCGGAGCGCGTGCTGGAGATGGCCGGGGTCGGGGGCGAGGTCAGTGAGCCCGGCATCAACGTCGTCGTTTGCGACGAGTACGGCGAGGACCTGTACGCGATACAGCACCCCTGGTCGGTGGCCGGGCTGACCAGCGACCAGCTCGACGCCGCCATGCAGAACCTGCACAGGGCGCTCGGCGAGAACGGCTGGAAGATCCGGGACGACGGTCCCGCAATCCAGGCCTCGGACGGGACGGGGCGGTTCTCGGTGACGGTCACCGCCCACAAGGAAGCACGGGCGCAGGAGCCGCAGCTCGAATTCTCCGTCGGCTCCCCCTGCTATCGAGCGGCCTCCCACGCCGCCGCCAACAACGCCTGACGGGGGCGGCGGCTGGGGCCTGTCTTTTGGATCAGGCCGGGTCAGGGAGCGGGGCTTGGTGCGTGCGATCGCAAGGCGGAGGAGGGAGTCAACGCGGAGCGTTGGCGAGTGACGACGACGCGGCGAGCGCGTGTGCCAAGCCCCGCGAGCCCGGCATGATCCGAAAGACAGGCCCTAGACCTCGCGCGCGTACGAGACGAAGCCCGCCCAGGCCTGCGGCGCGAGCGCCAGCTGGGGCCCGTCGAGCACCTTGGAGTCCCGGACGCGGACGGCTTCGGGGCAGGCCGCCACCTCGACGCAGGAGTCGCCCTCGCTGCCACCGCTGTAGCTGCTCTTGAACCACGCCACCTCGACGCAGGAGTCGCCTTCGCTGCCATCGCTGTAGCTGCTCTTGAACCAGTCCAACTCGCGGTGGTGGATCATGTCACTCCCAGCAAGTGCTCGATGAACGCCCGGGACTCCCACGGCGAGAGAGCCTGGGCTCGGATCATTCCATATCGCAGCTCAAGGATCCGAAGCTGCTTCGCGTCGGAGACCGGACGTCCATTGAAGGCGCCTGCGGAGCGCCCCACTGCCGTTCCGTCTCCGAACTTCAGCACGTCGATCCCGCCGTCCATTCCGGCATGGACCTCACGGTCAAGCGGCATGACCTGGAACGACATGTTGCGCAACTGGCTTACCTCCAGCAGATGTTCGAGCTGCTGACGCCACACCATTGTGCCCCCGAGCGGGCGGCGGAGCGCACTCTCTTCATGGACGAAACTGAGCGTGGGTGCCGGGTTTCGGTTGAAGATCGACCAACGGTCCTGGCGCGCGGCCACGAACCGCTCGACCTCGTCCTCCGTGTATGCCGGCTGCCGCATCTCGAACATCGCTCGCGCGCATGCCTCGGTCTGAAGTAGGCCATGAACGTGGTGGATGCTGTAAGCCGCGACCTCGACGGCCTTGACCTCCATCTTCTTGAGCTCCCGGACCTTCTTCGGGTACCGGACCCGGCCCAGGTCCTCCCCCATGGCCCGGATCAGGCCTCCGGCCTTCAGGGCCGCGTCCACCTTGTCCAAGTACTCCGGCTTGGCAATCCGCTTGCCGCCCTCGACCTTGTAGATCAGGGCCTCGCCGTACTGGATCGCCGCCGCGAGGTCGCCGACCCGCATCCCCAGCGCTTCCCGCCGCGCCCGCATCTGTCGGCCGAGCGCCGCGACCACCGCCGCGCCCTGCTCGTCCTCGGGGTCCACGGCCCAGCTGTGTTCTTCCGTGCCGTCACTGTCCACGCCCATGCGCACCCACCTCCTCAACGCGCCTTACCCGTCACTCACGTTGAGGCAGTCCCGACAGCTTTGGACAAAGTCGTGGACATGCGTGCGGGCCGCTCGCGCCGTCGGGTCGCGCTGGACCGGGACCCGGTGCGTCACGACGCTTTTGTTTTCAAGAACCGGGAGAAAGAACTCCAACCAACCCCTGCCAGCCTCCCCGGAGCGCGTCTCACTCACACGGGTGAACCGACCCAACTCAACTGGATTTCATGCCGGTTGCCTGGCATATGCTCGCCGCGACAACTCCAGACACAAGGCGGCCCCCGCCGGGACTCGCAATCCCGACGAGGGCCTGACCACGAGAAGGATCCAACTTCCCGATGGCTTTCCAGCACTCTAACGCTCCCTCGCGCGCCACGTACGGCGTTCAACACGCCAACGTCCGGCAGACCCGCAATTTCACGGTCGTCAGCAACGACCTGATCCGGCATCCGCACCTGTCGATGAACGCGCGGGCCCTCGCCTCGTACATCCAGTCGGTGCCCGCCGGCACTCCCGTCGGCATCAAAGCCCTGGCCAGGCAGCTCCCGCTCGGGGAGAGCGCGATCGGTAAGGCACTGCGCGAGCTGGTGGCGTACGGGTACCTCAGGCGGCTCGCGGAGCAGCGCCCGGACGGGCGGATCGTCACCCGGACGGTGTTCTACAACGACCCGAAGGCCGTCACCCCACCCGAGGGAAAGCCCGTACGGAGGCCGGACCCCACCTCGGAGCCGGAACCCGACCTGAAACCGGCACCCAACCCGGGATCCGACCCGGAACCGGCACCCCGGCCCCGGACGCCCCCAAAGCAGCCGGAGGCCCCTGCGCGGCCGAAACCACAGGTGGCGGCCCTCCCGGCGCCCCGCAACCCCGACAACCCGGCCCGCCGACAGCTGGCCGAGGAGCTCCTGGCCGAACTCCGCCGGGCCGACCCACGCCTGCTCCTCGGAGCGAGGGACGTCCAACGCCTCGCAGGCGGCGTCGAAGCCTGGCTGGAACGCGGGGCCACCCATCAGGCCGTGGCCAGCGCCCTCACCGCGAACCTCCCGGACCACCCCCGCAACCCGGCAGGCCTGATCGCCCACCGCCTGACGACCCAGCTCCCGCCCTTGCTGCCACCTCTGGCCCGCAGGGAGCCCTACGTCGCGCCGGACCCCTTCCAGACCTGCGGGAAATGCGACCGCGCCTTCCGCAGCCCAACCCCCGGCACCTGCAAGGGCTGCGCCCCCGCATGACCACCGCCCGCTACCGGGCGATGCGCGCCGCAGTCGAGCACATGCAGGACACCCTGCCCGGCAAGCTGGAGATCACCAGGGAAGGCATCGTCCACGACATGACGGCGCCCAACGGCCCTCACGAGCTGACGGCGGCCCGGATCAGCCGCCGCCTCGAGAAGGTGATGCCGGAAGAGGTCGTCGCCCACACCGGAGCCCCGGACGTGGAGGACGAGCCCCAGGGCATCCTGCGTCTGCCCGACATCATGCTGATCGCCGAGGCGGACATGGAGATCCCGGGGTCCTTCGACCCCCGCACCCTCATCGCCGCCCTCGAGGTCGTCTCCGCTCCAACCCGGACAACGACTGGGTCGGCAAGATGCGGGACTACCCGCTGCTCGGCATCCCGGTCTACGCGATCTTCGACCCCCGCACGGGCACGGGCTCCGTCCTGTCGGACATCCACAAGACCGCCGCCGGGCCGCGCTACGCGACGCGCAAGGACTTCGTGTACGGCGAGGACGTCACCATCGGCGACTGGACCATCTCCACGGTCGGCCTGCCCCTCTACGTATAGCGGCCCCCAGGCACCCATGCAGTTCCCCTGAAGCACCCGTGCGGGAAGTCGCTTGGCATTACGGTCGGTTCCACGTTCAGGCGGGGGAGGCAGGATGCTCCAGGAGTCGTTGACGGCGCTGGCCGCGGCGGGCGGGGCCGGAATCGTGCAGGCGGCAGGCACGGATGCCTGGGAGGGCGTACGGGACCGGGTCGCGCGGTGGTTCGGCCGTGCGGCCGAGCTGGAACGGCTGGACCGTACGGCCGCCGAGCTGGCCGCCGACGGCTCCGAACGGGCCCGGCTCCGCCAGGAGGGGATCTGGCAGACGCTGATCGAGCAGCGGTTGGAGAGCCTGGCCGAGCGTGAGCGGCAGCAGGCTGCCTCCGACTTGGAAACGCTGCTGACGCCGGGTGTGGCCTCGGCAGGCCGGGACATCACGATCCGGGCGGACAGCGGGTCGGCCGCTGCGAACGTGGTCTACGGGGGCATCCACATCAACCCCCCTCACCCGCCGGCTCCGTAACAGGGCTGACCGGACCGGCATCCGCGATCCAGATCGGCAACATCCCGCCGCAGGCGCTCCATTTCCAGGACCGCCCGCTGAACGGCGCCCGTGTCCTGGCCGGGATGGGCGGGGTCGGCAAGACCCAGATGGCCGCCGCGTACGCCCGAAGCACCCTGGCTGCGGGAGAGTTGGAACTGCTGGTCTGGGTCACCGCGAGCACCCGGAGCGCGATCGTGGAGGCCTACGCCGAGGCAGCGGCGCGCCTGCTCGGCCGCGACTTCGACGACCCCGAGAAGGCGGCTTCGGCGTTCCTTGCCCACTTGGAGCCCAAGCCCGATGCGGGGCCACGCCGTTGGCTCGTGGTCCTGGACGACCTGGCCGACCCCGCCGACCTGCGCGGTCTGCGGCCCCCGCCCGACCGCACCCTCATCACCACCCGCCGCCGCGACGCCGTCCTGACCGGGCCGGGCCGCCACGCGCGCGAGGTCGAGGTGTTCACCGAGGCCGAGGCGGTCGCGTACCTGTCCCACGGCAGGGCGGACGCCCCGGAGGAGATCGCAGGGCTGGCCCGTGACCTGGGATACCTCCCGCTGGCCCTCTCCCAGGCCGCCGCGTATCTCCTGGACGCGGGCCTGGACTGTGCGACCTATCGCGGCCGGCTGACGGACCGCGCCCGAAGCCTGGACCAACTGCTGCCGGAGCCCGGCGCCCTGCCCGACGACCAGGCCCACACCGTGGCCGCCGCCTGGTCCCTGTCCATCGACCGCGCCGACACCCTCCGCCCGGTGGGCATGGCCCGCCCGGCTCTCCAGCTCCTGTCCATGCTCGACCCGAACGGCATCCCGACCGCCATCCTGCCCGGCGAGGAAGCCTCGGCGGCGTTGCGGGCCCTGCACCGCCTGAGCCTCATCGACCACACCGGCCAGACCGTACGCGTCCACCAGCTCATCCAACGCGCAGCCCGTGACACCCTCACCCATGCCGAGTACGAGGACGTTGCGCGCATCGCCGCCGACGCGCTGCTCGACGCCTGGCCCGATATCGAACGTGACACGCAGCTCGCTCAGGCCCTGCGCGCGAACACTGCTGAGCTCACCACCCACGCCGAGGGCCCCCTGTACGGGCAAGGTCCGCATCGCCTGCTCTTCCGGGCAGGGAGAAGCCTGGGCGAATCTGGGCAAGTCTCAGCAGCCCGTGATCACTACCAGCGGCTCGCCGTAGCCGCGCACCGCCGACTCGGGCCGGACCACATCGGCACCCTCGCCGCCCGGAACAACCTTGCCCAGTGGCGCGGGCAGGCGGGTGATGCCGCCGGGGCGACCACTGCCTTCGAGGAGCTGCTGCCCGATCTGACACGCGTACTCGGGCCCGACCACCCGTACACCCTTCTCAGCCGCAACAACCTCGCCATGTGGCGGGGGCAGGCCGGGGACCCGTCCAGCGCGGTGGGAGCCCTGGAGGCTCTACTGCCCGAACTGATCTGCGTACTCGGGCCCGACGACCGCCATATCCTTTCCGTCTCCAGCCACCTGCATTACTGGCACGGCCAGGTGGGTGACCCGGCTGGAACCATGGCCGGCTTCGAGGAACTGCTGGCCCACCACTCGCGGGTACACGGCTCCGACCACCCCTATGCCCTGGCCACCCGAGTCAATCTCCACTACTGGCGTGGGCAGACAGGGGATGCCGCCGGGGCGGCCGCCGGTTTCGAAGAGCTGCTCCCCGAGCTGACGCGCGTACTGGGGCCCGAGCACCCGTACACCTTCACCACCCGCAACAACCTCGCCAACTGGCGCGGGGAGGCCGGGGACGCGGCCAGAGCGGCAGCGGGCCTGGAGGAACTACTGATCGACATGGTGCGAGTCCTGGGACCCGAGCATCCCGATACCCGCGGCGCCCTGCACAACCTCGCCTACTGGCAACAGCAGGCGGGGCCACCCACTGAGGAGTGACCCCGCCTGCCACCGGAGGCGGAGGCGGCTACGCGTCCGACAGCTTCGGCATTTCGCCCGTCGTCTTCGACATGTCGATCACCGCGAACGCCGCGCCCTGCTGGTCCGTCAGGGCGGCGAAGCGGCCGAACGGGCTGTCCATCGGGCCGAAGTGGAGCTTGCCGCCGTGCTTCTTCGCCTTGGCCACCGCCTCGTCGCAGTCCGGGACCCCGAAGTAGACCTGGATGTACGGGGGCATGTGCGCCGGGAAGTCGTCGCCCATCTTCATCCGGCCGAGGACCGGGTTCTCCGTGCCGCCGACGCTGAAGATCTTGAAGTCCATCCCCGCCATCTCGGGGTCGTCGCCCGGCTCCATCTTCTGGGCGCCGAGCGGGAAGACCTTCGGGAGGAACGCGTCCGCCTTCGCCGGGTCACGGGTGAAGACCTCCGCCCACGCGTACGCGCCCGGCTCCCCGATCTTCTCGAAGCCCTTGTGCTCGCCCGGCTGCCAGACGCCGAAGACCGCGCCGCTCGGTTCCTTCGCGATCGCCATCGTGCCGAAGGTGCCGACCTGCATCGGCTCCATCATCAGCTCGCCGCCGGCCGACTTGATCTTCTCGGCGGTGGCCGCCGCGTCGGGCGAGGCGAAGTACAGACACCACTGCGACGGCGCCTCGCCGCCCTGCATCGGCGGGACGACGGCCGCGACCGCCTTGCCGTCGGAGTAGGCCTGCGTGTAGTTGCCGTACTGGCTGGAGGCTTCACCGAAGGTCCATCCGAGCACGTCGGAGTAGAAGGCCTTGGCGCCCTCCACGTCCTTGAACATCGCGTCCACCCAGCACGGAGCGCCTTCCGGGAACTCAGCCATGATCGATCGACTCCTGTGTCGTCGTTTGTGTGTCGCGGGTCGCGTTTTGCGCGGTTCTCACGCTAGGGCCGCGGTGCGGCGACCGCGCGGGGAACGCGGCCACGCGGGAGGCTGGATCCATGGACATCACGATGCGGCTGGCCCAGCAGCCGGAGGCCGACGCGCTCCTCGGCCGCAGCCCGCTCGCCGCGCTCGTCGGCATGCTGCTGGACCAGCAGGTGCCGATGGAGTGGGCGTTCTCGGGGCCGTACACGATCGCCACGCGGATGGGGGCGGACGATCTGGACGCCCATGCCATCGCCGCCCAGGACCCCGAGGCCTTCGCCGCGCTGCTCTCCGAGAAGCCGGCCGTGCACCGCTACCCCGGTTCGATGGCGAAGCGGGTGCAGCAGCTGTGCGCGTACCTCGTGGAGCACTACGACGGGGACGCGGAGGCGATCTGGCGCGGCGTGGGCACCGGGGACGAGCTGCTGAAGCGTCTCAAGGAGCTGCCCGGGTTCGGCGAGCAGAAGGCCCAGATCTTCCTGGCCCTGCTCGGCAAACAGCTGGGCGTGCGCCCCAAGGGCTGGCGCGAGGCGGCCGGCGGCTACGGGCAGGCGAACGTCTACCGCTCGGCGGCCGACATCACCGGGCCGGAATCCCTGGCGAAGGTGCGGGCGCACAAGCAGGAGATGAAGGCCGCCGCCAAAGCCGCCAAGGCGGAGAAGAGCATCGACTGACCGACCGGGGTTGACCGAGATTGACCGGGAATTTATGGCGCCAATTGGCCCCTGCTGCCGGTCAAACGGCCGGGTAGATTCATGATCATGACGAACGAGAAGAACGAGATCCTGACCCGCGCCGCCACCGCCGAGACCATCACCGACGGTCCCGGCAGCGTCATCACCCTCCTCACGGACACCGCCGAACTCACCTGCAACACCGCCACCTTCGACGAGGGCGCGGCCGGCGCCCCCGTCCACTTCCACACCAAGGCGACCGAGTTCTTCCACGTCACCGCCGGCCGGCTCGACGTACTCGTAGGCGACGAGGTCAGGACCCTCACCGCCGGGGACTTCCTGTCCGTCCCGGCGGGCGTGAAGCACGCCTTCGCGCCCTCCCCGGGGCACACGGCGAGCGTCTTCGTCGGCTTCACGCCCGGCATGGGCCGCTTCGACTACTACCGGCTGCTCGGCCGGGTCCGCGCGGGCGAGGCCACCGTCCAGGACATCATCGACAGCCAGCCCACGTACGACAACCACTACGCGGAGAGCGACGCCTGGGCCGGCCGCCTGCGCAGCGCCGACGCGTAGACCTCGTCCGCGTCGAGGCGCCGCAGCTCCTCCGCGATCAGCTCGGCCTTGCTGCGGATCTTCAGGGCCACCTTGCGGTCGGGGCTGCCCGGCAGGACCAGCGTGGCCAGCGCCCCGTCCGGGCGGTTCACCGTGATCTCCCCCTCCGGGCCGTCCAGCCGGACCCGCGTGATCACCGGTCCGTCCGTGGTGACCCGGTCCACCGGCACCCCCAGCCGGTCCTCGAGCCAGCGGGCCAGCAGCTCGGCGCTCGGGTTGTCGGCCTCGCTCTCCACCGCCCCGCCCGTCACCGGCAGCGGCTTCTGGTCCATCGCGGCGGCCAGCAGCGCCCGCCACGGCGTCAGCCGGGTCCACGCGAGATCGGTGTCCCCCGGGGCGTACGAGGCACCCCGCGCGTCCAGGACCGCGACCGGGTCGGCGGCGGCCTCCGCGTCGGTGATCCGGCGCTGCGCCAGCGCGCCCAGCGGGTCCCGCGCCGGGTCGGCGGGTGCGTCGCCCGGCCACCACGCCACCACCGGCGCGTCCGGCACCAGCAGCGGGAGGACGACCGAGCCCGCCTGCTCGGTGAGCGCCCCGTGCAGGCGCAGCAGCACGATCTCCCCGGTCCCGGCGTCCGAGCCGACGCGCAGCTCGGCGTCCAGGCGGGTCTGGCGCAGCTTCTGCGGGCCGCGCGAGGTGCGCTTGATCACCGCGATGATGCGGCACGGGTGTTCGCGCGAGGCCTCCGAGGCCGCGCGGACGGCGTCGTACGCGTTCTCCTCGTCGGTCGCTATGACGAGCGTCAGCACCAGGCCCATCGTGGGGCTCCCGATGGCCCGGCGGGCCTCGAGCAGGGCCCGGTCGATCTTGCTGGACGTGGTGTCGGTGAGTTCGGTCCGCATGGGGCGAAGTCTGTCAGCGACGGAGCCCCGGGCGGCACCCCGGCTGCGGATCCGGCCGCCGAATCCGTCACTTGGGTCGCCTCGCCGTCACTTGGGCCGCCTCGCCGTCCCCTGCGCCGCTCCGTCGCCACCCGCGCGACCGGCGCGCTTCCCCCTCACCTCCCCGTCACCTCCGCCGCTTCGCCGTCCCGAACAGCGACCGCGAGATCTCCCGCCCCAGCTGGGTCCCGACCGACCGGGCCAGTGAGCGGAACAGCCCGCTCCCCACCACCTGCCGGGCCAGCGACGGATCCGCCTTCGGTGCGCTGCGCGCCGCCTTCGCGGCCTCCTTGGCCTGCTTCTCGGACGCTGCCTCGGACGCGGCCGCCTCCGCCGCCGCCTCGGCCGCAGCCTGCTCGGCGCTGATCTTCTCGTACGCCGACTCGCGGTCGACCGCCTCCGCGTACCGCGCGTGCAGCGGCGAGGACTTCACGGCCGTGTCCAGCGCCGCCGCGTCGATCGGGCCCATCAGCGACTGCGGGGCGCGCAGCCGGGTCGCCGCCACCGGGGTCGGGGCGCCCTTCTCGCTGAGTACGGTGACCACCGCCTCGCCCGTCCCGAGCCCGGTCAGCAGCTCCTCCAGGTCGTACGGGGAGTTGGGGAAGGTCTTCACGGTGGCCTTCAGCGCCTTCGCGTCGTCCGGGGTGAAGGCGCGCAGCGCGTGCTGCACCCGGTTGCCGAGCTGCGCGAGGACGTCCCCCGGCACGTCCTTGGGGGTCTGCGTCACGAAGAAGACGCCGATCCCCTTCGAGCGGATCAGCCGCACCGTCTGGGTGATGGACTCCAGGAAGGCCTTGGAGGCGCCGTTGAACAGCAGGTGCGCCTCGTCGAAGAAGAAGACGAGCTTGGGCCGTTCCAGGTCGCCGACTTCCGGCAGGTCCGTGTACAGGTCGGCCAGCAGCCACATCAGGAACGTGGAGAAGAGCTGCGGCTTGTCCTGGACCGCCGGGAGTTCCAGTACGGAGACCAGCCCGCGCCCGTCGGCGGCCGTCCGCAGGAATTCGCTCGTGTCGAACTCCGGCTCGCCGAAGAACTCCGCGGCGCCCTGCTGCTCGAACGCGGTCAGGGAACGCAGGATCACCCCGGCCGTCACCGTGGACAGCCCGCCGATGCCCTTGAGCTCGGCTTTCCCCTGGTCGGAGACGAGGAAGGCGACGACCGCCCGCAGGTCCTTGAGGTCGATCAGCTCCAGGCCCTTGGTGTCGGCGTAGTGGAAGATCAGGCCGAGCGACTGCTCCTGGGTCTGGTTGAGCTGGAGCACCTTCGACATCAGCACCGGGCCGAAACTCGTCACGGTGGCCCGGAGCGGAATGCCGGGACCGATCCCGCCCAGCGAATAGAACTCGCTGGGGAATCCGTTGGCCTCCCACTCCTGGGCGACTTCCTTCGCCCGTTCCGTGATCTTCTCGTTGGGCGTGCCGGCGGCCGAGATCCCGGAGACGTCCCCCTTGATGTCGGCGAGGAACACCGGGACGCCGTTCGCCGACAGTTGCTCGGCGATGAGCTGCAGGGTCTTCGTCTTGCCGGTGCCCGTGGCGCCCGCGACCAGGCCGTGGCGGTTGAGCATCGACAGCGGGATGCGGATCTGCCGGTCCGGCAGGCAGGTGCCGTCCCAGAGCAGGGCACCCAGTTCGAGCGCGGGTCCGGTGAAGGCGTACCCGGCGGCGATCTGGTCGGCCGGGGACGCGGGGTCGGTGCTCTCGCTCATACATCACTCCCGAAATAGCCCTGTCTGCCACTTTTGCACCGGCATAGCGAGGCTGCGCCCGCAGGCACCGGCCCGGTAGGCTTTCCGTGTGATCTTCAAGCGCATCGGAAACGGGCGGCCGTACCCCGACCACGGCAGGGAAACCACCCGGCAGTGGGCGGATGTCGCCCCGCGCCCGGTCCGGCTCGACCAGTTGGTGACGACCAAGGGGCAGCTGGACCTCGAGACGCTGCTGGCCGAGGACTCCACGTTCTACGGGGACCTCTTCGCCCACGTCGTGAAGTGGCAGGGCGACCTGTACCTGGAGGACGGCCTGCACCGCGCCGTGCGCGCGGCCCTGCAACAGCGCCAGGTGCTGCACGCCCGCGTCCTCGAAATGGACTACTGACGCCGGGAACGCCGGGGACACACCGGGGCGAGGCCCGCCGGGCGAGGCGACACCTGAGCTCTGAAACCTGAGCCCTGAGACCCGAGCTCTGAGACCCGAGCCCTGCGCGTTCCGCTTTCGCGTAAATTGCGCCTTTCGGGTCGGTCTTGCCCTATCAACAGATCATTTGGTGGGCATCGGCAGCAGGCGGTATTACGCTGCGCCCATGAGCATGCTCACTCCCCCCGGCATGGGCGGAAAGTACCGCGTCACGGGAGCGGCTTACCCCCGCATGAGCCGACCCCGGCGGCGCCGGCGGATCGTCCTCACCGCGCTCGGAGCAGTCCTCGGTCTCGCCCTGCTGGGCTACGGAACCCTGCAGCTCATGAACGTGTTCCGCGGCGGGAGCGGGAAGCCCGTCGCGGCGGGCAAGGACTGCGCGACCCCGAAGCCCAGGGCGGGCGCCGAGGCGGCCGCCAGCCCCGCCGCCAAACCGGCTGTCGCACTGCCCCAGCCCGGCCAGATCACGGTCAACGTCTACAACGCGACCCCGCGCGCGGGGCTCGCCAAGGCGGTCGCCGACGAGCTGAAGAAACGCGGCTTCACCGTCGCCAACGTCGGCAACGCCCCTGCCGACTTCGACAAGAAGGTCCCCGGGACGGGGATACTGCTCGGCTCGCCCAAGACCGACAAGGCGGCCTTCTCCGTACTGGGCACCCAGCTCGAGGGCGATACGCAGCAGACCGATGCGCGCGAGGGCGCGGACATCGACCTGATCCTCGGGGACGCCTTCAAGGAGCTCAGCCCGAAGGAGGCGGCGGACAAGGAGCTGGCCCTGCTGGCCAACCCCCAGCCCGCGCCCGCCAAGACCTGCTGACCCCCCTGACACGAACAGCCGGCCGCCTTCGCAGGCGGCCGGCTGTCGGCCGTACGGGTACCGGTACGGGTAGGGGGCCGTCGGCCTACTCGGCCGAGCCGTACATGCGGTCGCCCGCGTCGCCCAGGCCCGGCACGATGTAGCCGTGCTCGTTGAGCCGCTCGTCCACCGCGGCCGTCACGACCGTCACCGGCGTGCCCGCGAGGTCGCGCTCCATGACCTCGACGCCCTCGGGCGCGGCCAGCAGCACCACGGCGGTGACGTCGTCGGCGCCGCGCTTGATCAGTTCCTGGATCGCCGCGACGAGCGTGCCGCCGGTGGCGAGCATCGGGTCGACGACGTAGACCTGCCGCCCGGAGAGGTCCTCCGGCATGCGCGTCGCGTACGTGGAGGCCTCGAGGGTCTCCTCGTTGCGGACCATGCCCATGAAGCCCACCTCGGCGGTCGGCAGCAGCCGCATCATGCCGTCCAGCATGCCGAGACCGGCGCGCAGGATCGGCACGACCAGCGGGCGCGGGTGCGAGAGCTTCACGCCGGTGGTCGGGCCGACCGGCGTGACGATGTCGGCCTGCTCGGTGCGCACGTCACGGGTTGCCTCGTACGCGAGGAGGGTCACCAGCTCGTCGGCGAGCCGACGGAAGGTGGGGGAGTCGGTGCGCTTGTCGCGCAGGGTGGTCAGTTTGTGCGCCACCAAGGGGTGATCGACGACCTGCAAACGCACAACATCCTCCAAGGCTCAGCTGCCGGGTTTCGACCTGCGACCTGCAAAAACGGCCGCACTTTTTCGCGACCCACGGGCAAAAGGCTACGCGGTGTGCGCACCCCCGTGCGTCCGAACCGGCAGCCGCGCCCGAACGTGCCTGCGGGCGGGCCTGCGGGCGGCCTGCGGATGCGACCCGCCCGGCCGCCCAGCACGCTGGACTGATGAGCAACGCACCGGTGGTCGCGGCGGTCGACGGATCCGATCACAGCCTCCGAGCGCTGGAATGGGCGCGGACCGCGGCGCTCCGCCACCGCACCGGTCTCGTCGTCGCGCACGTGCTGCCCGATTCCGCCCAGCTCTATGCGGCGCGCCGCTCCTCCCTCGCCGACCCCTCGCAGCCGGAGGAGTACGCCGACCCCGTCGGCGAACGGGTGCGGGGCATCCTGGCCGAGACCCCCGAACTGCCGGAGGAAGTGCGGTACGACGCCCTGGAGGGCTCCGTGCCGGAGGCCCTGCGGGTGAGCGGGGAGGGTGCCCTGATGCTGGTGATGGGCTCCCGGGGGCGCGGCGGCTTCGCGGCCCTGCTGCTCGGCTCGAACAGCCGCGCCCTGGCCTCGACGGCGGCGTGCCCGGTGGTGGTGGTCCCGCACGCGGCGCGGAGCGCGCCGGCCGAGCCGTCCGACGGGTCTGCCGGTTCCGCCGGCCGGGTGGTGCTCGGCCTGCACGCCGCCGAGACCGCGGACGACGTACTGGCCTTCGCCTTCGCGGAGGCGGCCGCACGGGGGACCACCGTCCAGGTGGTCTCGGCGTACGCGATCCCGCCGGCGCCGACGCTGGTGATGGACAGCCCCTTCCAGGTGATCCCGCCGGAGGGGCTGGCCGACGACGGGAACGCGGTCCCGGCGGAGCGGGAGATGCTGCGCTCCCAGACGGAGCGGCTGGCGCCGTTCCGGGCCCGGTGGCCGCAGGTGCCGGTCGAGCAGGCGGCGGTCCCGGGCGACGCGGCGGAGCGCCTGGTGACGGCCTCCCGGTCGGCGGCCCTGGTGGTGGTCGGCCGCCACCACCCGCGGCGCAGCGTCGGGCACCTGATGATCGGCTCGGTGGCCCACGCGGTGCTCCACCACGCGCACGGCCCCGTGGCGGTGGTCCCCACCCTGTCGGACGACTCGTAACCCTTCTGAGCTGCGACGGGGTGGCATCAATCGGCCCGTCCGGGGGAAGGTGGGGTGCGGGGGGTCTGCTTCGCGCCGGCGGAGGAGGACGACCGGATCAGCCTGGGGTGGTGGCCGATGCCCGACACGCAGCCGAGCCGGGAGAACGACGCGCCGGAGACGGCGGCGCAGCGCAGGGCGCGCCGTGCGCAGTTCCTGCGCGACCTGATGGAGGCGCGTGCCCTGCGCGACCGCGTACAACCCCGCCGCGCCCGCGCCGCCCGCATGCGCCAGCAGATGCGCATGCGCACCTTCCGCTGGTAAACCCGGGTCCGCTTCCGCTGGTAAACCCGGGTCCGCCGGGCACATCCAACGGCGCCGGGCAAAATCCAGCCCCGCCGGCGTTTGAGGCGCGGGGGTCCGGGGGCAGAGCCCCCGGCAACGGCGCCGCGCCGAGGAGGTCCGCGGGATCGTGGGCGGGCCCGCAAGGCCGCCTCGCCGCGCCCCGGCAACCCCCACGGCAAGCGGCACGGCACGACGCAAGCGCGGAAGACCTCTCGCAAAGCCGCCGTTTCTGCCACGATGCCGATTGGGCGGGGCACGAAACGGCGAGCAGGACAGCCGTTCCAACCCTTCCCACCTCCGGCCGGGGGGACCTCCAACCGGCACGCCTATGACCAGTGGGAGAGTCACGGTGTACTTCGCCGCACTGCTCGCGCGCACCGAAGACGGGTGGGAAGCGAGCGACATGGAACTCGACGACGTCGAGTCCCTGAGTGATCTGATCGATCTCGCCCGTGCCGCCGCTGTCGACGACGACACGGTGGTCGCCCTCATCGAGCAGGAGGACGCCTGGTTCGGCGTCGTCCGCGTGGACGGCGAGGAGGACCCGCGGTACTACGTGTCGAACGCCTCCGCGGCCTCCCGCAGCTCCTACGGCTCGATGCTGACCGACGAGCTGCTGGGCAGCGACGAGGAGGACGACGAACTCGACGAACTGGACCTGGACGGCACCGAGGACGGCGAGGAGGACACGATCGCCGCGTTCGCCGACGCCGACGACGACGGGGACGAGGAGGACTCGCCCGGCGCGGAACCGGTGCCGGCCGGTCCGCTCGGCGACCCCCGGCTGCTCGACGACCTCGGCGTCAGCCACAAACAACTGATGACCCTCGACGGGGACGCCCTCTCGGAGATCGCCGATTCCCTCGGCGCCACCGAGGTGCTGGAGGCCGTCCGCTAGTGATCACCACGCACCACCCCCTGCAGGGCCCCGATCCCGTACGGGACCCGTGGCGGGACTCCATGCGCCTGGCGCTCCAGGAGGCCGCCCGGGCGGTGCCGGCCGGCGACGTGCCGGTCGGCGCCGTCGTGCTGGGCCCGGACGGGGAGGTCCTCGCCACCGGGTACAACGAGCGCGAGGCCACCGGCGACCCCACGGCGCACGCCGAAGTGCTGGCGCTGCGCCGGGCGGCCGCCCGGCTCGGTGAATGGCGGCTTCCGGGGTGCACCCTCGTGGTGACCCTGGAGCCGTGCGTGATGTGCGCGGGCGCGCTCGTGCAGTCGCGGGTGGCACGGGTCGTCTACGGCGCCGACGACGAGAAGGCGGGAGCCGCGGGGTCGCTCTGGGACCTCGTACGGGACCGCAGGCTCAACCACCGTCCCGAAGTGGTCCGCGGCGTGCTCGCCGAGGAATGCGCGCGGCAGCTCACGGACTTCTTCCGCGACCTCTGAGGCGGCTCGGGGACCCTCGGGGACACCGATTTCATTTGATGCGGATCCGTAGGCTAGGATCCATCTCGGTAGTGTGTCCGAGTGGCCGAAGGAGCTCGCCTCGAAAGCGAGTATGGGGCAACCCATCGGGGGTTCAAATCCCTCCACTACCGCTTCGACCGGAAGCCCCGCCCCGCAAGGGACGGGGCTTTCGGCGTGTCCGGGCGCTCCCGGTCTCGTCCGGCACTCTCCCGGCACGCCCGGCACGCCCGGCACGTCTCGGTGCGTCCGGCGCCTTCGGCGCGCCCCGACGCGTCTTTACGGATGACGCCCGCGTGACCGTGTGCCCTGCTCTGCCGTTGTCACGGCATGACCAAGACCCAGCGCATGCTCGCCGCCTTCGCCCTCGCGGGGGCCGCCGCGGGCCTCGCCGCACCGGCCGCCTCCGCCGCCCCCACGGCCCCGATCGCCCTCCCGGACCTGCCGCAGGCCGCCCCGGGCATGCCGGAAGGGGCGACGCCGGGTTCCGTCCAGGAGCTCGGCGACAGGGTCATCCCGGGGGTCAACCAGCTCAATCAGCTGATGAACCTGCCGGACCAGCTGTGGCCCGTGGTCTCGCCGGTGGCGCCCGTCCTGGACCTGCTCGGCGCCGTCCAATAGCCGGAACGGCAGCCCGTACGGGACGGTCCGCACCGCCGGTACGTCGAAGGCCCCGACCGGGGTCGGGGCCTTCGACGTACGGGCGGGGGAAGTGGCATCGGGGGGACAAGCCACCTCCCCCGACGAGGACGGAACCTGCCAGTCCGGGCCGCAGTCAGGGGGAAGCTTGCGGCTCGGACCCCGCAGTGAGGTCCTGTCCCTCACCCACCGGTTTCCTGCCAGAACCGGTGGGCTCGTCTTCAATGCTGCGCCACCCGCGGCCGCCCGCCCCGCGGCAAAGGACCCGGACCACCGGGTCATTGGTCCATAAAGACCTGGTCAGTGTCCGAACCCGTCCGGATAGACTCACCCGACTGCGCAGGACCGGTTGGGGAGGCCGACACCGCTCATGGACACCAAGAAGATGATCACGGGTGGGCTCGTCATATTCGTGCTCTTCGTGATCATCACCCAGCCGGTGAAGGCGGCCGACATCGTGAAAATAGGCTTCCAGGGCATTTCGGACGCGGCCCACGGCATCGGCGCGTTCATGACCGAATTGGTGCGCTGAACCCGTACGCTGACGCGGCTTCCGGACAGACCGGCCCTCCACTCCGACGGGTGGGGGGCTTTTGCATTCCCGCACCCCGTGAGGGACCTATCCAAAACACCCCATTATGCCCAACTTGCCCTCAACACGGTGATATACGGTGCTTGCACACAGTGCACATGTCTTGTGATGCTATGACCGCTTTTGACGGATGAGTTGATACATGAAGGGGTGGCGTGACCGTGCCGGCCAGTACTGCGCCTCAGGTGCCACCCCAGCAGGATCCCCAGCACGGCCCGGAGCGCGAAGTGACGCACGGCCCGCAGGGCGCCTCGCACGCCCCCCAGCACGCCCCTCAATGCGCCCCTCAGTGCGCCCCTGAGCACGACGCTCCGCGCCACGCCCCGCACGGCGCCCCCCGCGAGGCCCAGCCGGACTCCCAGGTCCCGCCCCAGCAGGACTCCCCGGAGGAGCCTCCGGCGGCCCCGAGACCGCAGAGCCGGGGCGCTGACACCCGGGCCCTCACCCAGGTCCTGTTCGGGCAGCTGAAGGGCCTTCAGCCGGGCACGAGCGAGCACCACCGGGTGCGCGGGGCCCTCATCGAGGCGAACCTTCCGCTCGTCCGGTACGCGGCCGCCCGCTTCCGCAGCCGCAACGAGCCGATGGAGGACGTCGTCCAGGTCGGCACGATCGGCCTCATCAACGCGATCGACCGGTTCGACCCCGACCGCGGGGTGCAGTTCCCGACCTTCGCGATGCCGACCGTCGTGGGCGAGATCAAGCGGTACTTCCGCGACAACGTCCGCACCGTCCACGTGCCGCGCCGGCTCCACGAGCTGTGGGTCCAGGTGAACGCCGCCACCGAGGACCTCACCACCCTGCACGGCCGCACGCCGACCACGCCCGAGATCGCCGAGCGGCTGCGGATCACCGAGGACGAGGTGCTGTCCTGCATCGAGGCCGGGCGCAGCTACCACGCCACCTCGCTCGAGGCCGCCCAGGAGGGCGACGGGCTGCCGGGCCTGCTGGACCGCCTCGGCTACGAGGACCCCGAGCTGGCCGGGGTCGAACACCGGGACCTCGTACGGCACCTGCTCGTACAGCTGCCCGAACGTGAACAAAGGATCCTGCTGCTGCGGTACTACAACAACCTGACGCAGTCGCAGATCAGCGCCGAGCTCGGGGTGTCGCAGATGCACGTGTCCCGGCTGCTCGCCCGCAGCTTCGCCCGGCTCCGATCCGCAAACAGGATCGAGGCGTAGCTGAAACGGGTGGAGATCGTTCCTCCGTTTCCCACGGAATGGGCTCATTCCGCTCTGTCGCTGGAGATATATGTCGACTTGGCGCTACAGCGCGTTGCCGACATGTGACATTCTGCTGGAACCGCGTTTGCCGCAGCCCCGCCTCCGGTATTCAGGTGGAGGCTGCGTTCCTCCGACGGGCGCGCCGTACGCGACCGTCCGCGACCTCAAGGGGGTGGCATGTCCGTAGACCAGGGCAGCTCCAAGGTGCTCACACTCGTCAAGAGCGCTGCGCCGACAGCACCTGCAGTGCCTGCACTGCCTGCAGCGCCTGTCCGCTCGGAAGCCATCGACACCCGCACCCTCTCCCGCTCCCTCTTCCAGCGACTTGCCGCCCTGGACGCGGACAGCCCCGAACGGGCGTACGTACGCGACACCCTGATCGAGCTGAACCTGCCCCTGGTGCGGTACGCCGCCGCTCGCTTCCGCAGCCGGAACGAGCCGATGGAGGACATCGTCCAGGTCGGCACGATCGGCCTGATCAAGGCGATCGACCGGTTCGACTGCGAACGCGGCGTGGAGTTCCCGACGTTCGCGATGCCGACCGTCGTGGGCGAGATCAAACGATTCTTTAGGGACACCTCCTGGTCCGTGCGCGTCCCGCGCCGGCTCCAGGAACTGCGCCTCGCCCTCACCAAGGCCAGTGACGAGCTCGCCCAGAAGCTCGACCGCTCGCCGACGGTGCCGGAACTGGCCGCGGTGCTCGGGGTGTCGGAGGAGGACGTCGTCGACGGCCTCGCCGTGGGCAACGCGTACACCGCCTCCTCGCTCGACTCGCCCTCACCCGAGGACGAGGGCGGCGAGGGCTCGCTCGCGGACCGCCTCGGCTACGAGGACACGGCGCTCGAGGGCGTCGAGTACCGCGAGTCGCTGAAGCCGCTGCTCGCCAAACTCCCGCCCCGGGAACGGCAGATCATCATGCTGCGGTTCTTCGCGAACATGACGCAGTCGCAGATCGGCGAGGAGGTCGGCATCTCCCAGATGCACGTCTCCCGGCTGCTCACGCGCACGCTGGCGCAGCTCCGGGTGGGCCTGATCGGCGAGTAGTCACCGAGGGCGGGGTTCCCATCTGACACGCAGTCAGTCACACTACCGCGATGCCGCGAAGGGAACGCCGAGCCGCCCTCACCCCGCTCACGCTGCTCGTACTGGCCGCCGCATGCCTGACCGGGTGCGGCGGCCCGGCACGTGACGGCTACGCCGCCGCGGGCGCCGTCGCCCCCGGCCCGGAGCGCCGCGCGGGCGACAACGTCGCGCCCGGGGCGCCGGTGGAGTTCCAGCAGCTGGCCGGATCGGCCCCGTCCTCCACCACGAGTACGTCGGCCAGTACCCCGGGTCCGCAGAGTCCTGCCGCCTCCGCCCGGAGCGGAGCCACGACCACCCCGCCCGGGACCACGCCACCCGGGGCCAACCCGCCCGGGACCACGCCGCCACCCCAGCCCCCGTCCGAGGCGGCCCCGCCCGCCCCCGCCCCGGGAACCCCGACACCCAAGCCGGGGACGACACCCCCGGCCACGCCGGCGAGGCTGACCGTGAGCCCGCCGACCCGCACCCCGGCGGCGGACCGCTGGTGCGAGAACGTCACGGTGGCGTTCACCAACACGGGGACGACGCCGACCCGTTCAGGCACGGTGTCCTTCGCGACGCACATCATCGGCGCCCTCGGCATCGACTGGGCCACGATCACCACGAACCAGCCCCTGCCGACCCCCATCCCCGGCGGCACGACGAAGACGCAGACCTACACGGTCTGCGTCGAATCCTGGCGAGTCCCGCTGGGCATGCACATGGAGACCCGATCGACGACAGCCACCTGGACGTAACAGGGCCATCACCGGCCCCGCCAGCGTTCGAGGCGCGGGGGTCCGGGGGCAGAGCCCCCGGCTGCCACGGCGGCGCGCCCGACCAGGGTCCGGGGCAGGCCCCGGCAAAAGGAGAAAGGGCGGGGCGGGGAGAGAGAGCACGCGCAGCGACCCGGCAGGGCTACCGCAGGGCCAGCCAGGCCACCACCCCGATCAGCGCCAGGGCGGCGATCCCCACCCCCAGCCACATCCCGGCCTTCGACCCGGACCCCGAAGCAGCCTGCGTCTGCCGCCGCCGAGACCCCGGAGCGGTCGGCCCCGGCGCGACCGGCGCGGCCTCCTCGACGAACGCCCGGAACATCTGAGTGCTGCCCGCGGGGTCGTAGTTGCCCTCGGGGCCCTGTGAGTTGTGGTTCGCAGCCATGCCTCAGGACCCTAGCGGGTTTTCCGATTCCTTTACCGCCCCACCCCCTCGATTCATTTGCCTGTAGCAACCAATCGATTCTATGGTTGCCCTAAGCAACAACATGAGGAGAGGAGGGCCGATGACCACCCATGCGCCGCAGGCACCCCACGCACCACCTGCACGCCGGACGCCGCAGGCACCATCGCCGCCCCACCCCACCCGCTACGAGGAACTGGCCCGCCAGCTCACCGGCATCGGCGCAGTCAAGCGCGACCTCGCCCGCAGGCTCCCTGCGGACTGCCCGCCGGGCTCCGCCGCCGTCCTCACCCTGCTCGACCGCCACGGCGAAATGCGGCTCAGCCGCCTCGCCGACCTCATGGCCATCGACATCTCGGTGACCAGCCGCCACGTCGCCCACGTCGCCGACCGCGGGTGGATCACCCGCGACATCGACCCCGGCGACGGCCGCTGCCGCATCCTGCGGCTCACCCCGGCCGGCCACGCGCTCCTCGCAGAGCTCGGCGCCCGCTACACCAGCGCGCTGGAGAAGGCCCTGGCCGACTGGTCCGCCCACGACATCGACGTACTGAACACCCTGCTGACCCGGCTCCGATCGAGCTTCTAGACAAAGGAACCACATGGCGACGACCGCACCCACCGGCGTGCAGGAAGGCAGCCGGTCACAGACCACTCCCCATTCCACACCCGCCCCCATGACCCACCCGCAGATCATGAAGGCGCTGTCCGGGCTGATGCTCGGCATGTTCGTGGCGATCCTGTCGTCCACGATCGTCTCCAACGCCCTGCCGCAGATCATCAGCGACCTCGGCGGCACCCAGTCCTCCTACACCTGGGTCGTCACCGCCGCCCTGCTGTCGATGACGGCGGCGACCCCGCTCTGGGGCAAGCTGTCCGACCTCTTCAGCAAGAAGCTGCTGGTCCAGATATCCCTGGTGATCTACGTCCTCGGCTCCGTGGTCGCGGGCCTGTCCCAGAACACCGGCATGCTCATCGCCTGCCGCGTGGTCCAGGGCATCGGCGTCGGCGGCCTGTCGGCCCTCGCCCAGATCGTGATGGCCGCGATGATCTCCCCGCGCGAGCGCGGCCGGTACAGCGGCTACCTCGGCGCGGTCTTCGCCGTCGCCACCGTCGGCGGCCCGCTGCTCGGCGGCGTCATCACCGACACCTCGTGGCTCGGCTGGCGCTGGTGCTTCTACGTCGGCGTGCCGTTCGCGGTCATCGCCCTGATCGTCCTCCAGCGGACCCTGCACCTCCCGGTCGTCCGCCGCGACGTCAAGGTCGACTGGCTCGGCGCCTTCCTGATCAGCGGGGCCGTTTCCCTGCTCCTGATCTGGGTCACGCAGGCCGGCGACTCGTACGACTGGATCTCCTGGACCACCGCGGCGATGACCGGCGGCGCCGTCGTGCTCGGCCTGCTCTTCCTCCTCGTCGAGTCCAAGGCGAGCGACCCGATCATCCCGCTGCGCCTGTTCCGCAACAAGACCATCACCCTCGCCTCCGCCGCCTCGCTCTTCGTCGGCATCGCGATGTTCTCGGGCACGGTCTTTTTCAGCCAGTTCTTCCAGTTGGCCCGCAACGAGTCCCCCACGATGTCCGGAATCCTCACGATTCCGATGATCGGCGGGCTCTTCGTCTCCTCCACGGTTTCCGGTCAGGTGATCACCAAGACCGGCAAGTGGAAGGCCTGGCTCGTCTCCGGCGGCGTCCTGCTGACGGCCGGCCTCGGACTGCTGGGCACCCTGCGGTACGACACCCCGTACTGGCACATCGCGATCTACATGGCGCTGACCGGACTCGGCCTCGGCATGATGATGCAGAACCTTGTCCTCGCCACCCAGAACCAGGTGGCCCCCGAGGACCTGGGCGCGGCCAGCTCGGTCGTCACCTTCTTCCGCTCGCTCGGCGGCGCCGTGGGCGTCTCGGCGCTCGGCGCGGTCATGGCCAACCGGGTGACCCACTACGTCAAGGACGGGCTGGCCGCACTCGGCCCGAAGGCCGCGGCGATGGGCCACGGCGGCACCGCCGGCGGCGGGATCCCCGACCTCGACAAGCTGCCCGCGCCGTTCCGCACGGTCATCGAGTCCGCGTACGGGCACGGCGTCGGCGACGTCTTCCTCTACGCCGCGCCCACCGCGCTGCTCGCGCTCGTCCTGGTGCTGTTCATCAAGGAGGTCGCGCTGAAGTCGAAGCCGGCCGCCCACGCCCCGACGGCGTCGGCATCCGCGGCGACGGCCGCGGCGGAATAGCGACACCGGGCAACACCGGACCCCCGTCGGGCCGCCTCCCCCCTGTTCAACAGGACGGGCGGGGCACCCGGCGGGGGTTTTCTACGTCCCCGGCCGGGCGGCGGCCTTCGCCTCGATGCCCGCGATCAGCACGTCGAGCGCGAGGACGAAGTCCCCGTCGGGCACCCGCCGGGCGGCGCCCCCGCACCCGTGCAGGAACTGCGAGACGGCCAGGTGCGCGCCGGTCCGGCAGGCGCCCGCCAGGCCGGTGGCGTCGAGCAGCCGCTGCAGGGCGGAGTCGAAGGCTCGGGCGTGCGGGCCGATGTTCGGGTACGCGGCGGTCAGCGGAGCCACCCACGGGTGCTCCGCCAGCAGCCGCCGGTAGCCGCAGGCCAGCGACCGCAGCCGGCCGGGCCAGCCCTCCTGGGCCGGGTCGGCCGGTGCGCTCCGGGGCAGCGGAAGCTCGCCCAGGGCGCGGTCCAGGGCGAGTTCGAGCAGATCGTGCTTGGTGTCGACGTACCAGTACAGGGACATCGCGGTGACCCCGAGCCCGGCCGCGAGCCGCCGCATCGAGAACCGGGCCAGCCCCTCGGCATCGAGCAGCCGTACGGTGGCGCCGGTGATCCGCTCCCGGTCGAGGCCGGAGGGCGCCTCGGTGCGGCGTCTGGCGGGTGCGGTGTGCCCGCCGGCCAGCCAGACGCTGGTCCGGGCCTTGCCGGGATCGGCCGCGGTCACCATGGAGGCACCCTCCTCACGACAGCTGGATCAGCCCGGAATGCCCGGTCCGCCCACTTGATGCTAGAGGGTGCCCCTCGCGTTTCGGCAGGATCAGGACGGGGCGGACGTGCCGTTCAGGGGGGCGGTCAGGTCGTAGAACGTGGCTCCGCCGACCGTCGTGGACCTGAAGTTGGCCTTGACCCAGCTCGAGATGGCGCTGCTGGTGCCGCCGCCCGGGCCGCCGCCGCGCATGGCCTGCCCCTCGCCGCCGGCGCTGCCGTTGTCACCGATGAAGTAGTGGACCTTGCCGGTGCGCACGTACTCCTGGAACTTGGCGAGCGTCGGGGACGGGTCGCTGCCGTTGAACCCGCCGATCGGCATCACCGGCTCACCGGAGGCCAGCTGGTAGCTCGCCGCGTTCTGCGCACCGATGGCGGCTGCCGCCCAGGTGTACTTCTCGGCGTCCTTGCGCAAGGCCGCCGTGGCCTCCTTGCTGGCCTTGGTGCCGTTCAGCAGGCCGCCGGGACCGCCGCCGGCGTTCTGCGGGCCACGCGCACCGCGCCCGCCGGCGGCCGGGCCGCCCTGGCCGCCCTGGCCGCCCTGGCCGCCCTGGCCGCCGGGGAACTGCCGGGGCCCGCCCTGGACGTTGCCCTGGGGGCCACCGCCCTGGATCCCGCCCTGCCGGCCCTGCCCTTGCTGCCCCGGCTGGCCCTGCTGGCCCTGCCGGCCCTGCTGGCCCTGCTGCGGCATGCCGCCCTGCGGGGCCGCGCCGGGCGGGAGTTCACCGGCGCCGAAGAACCGCATGCCCATGCCGCCCCGGCCGCCCGAGACCGCGGGCCCGGCCGTCACGATCGACCCGCCGCGCGTGGAGTCCACGGTGGTCAGGCAGTACGCGAGGGGACCGGCCAGCGCCGCGCCCAGCCCGAGCGCCGCCGCGCCCAGTACGAACCTCCGGCCGAGCCGCGCGCCGAGGAGCAGCCCCGCGGCCGCCACCAGACCGGCCACGAGGACCGTCCAGCGCAGCCACGGCAGGTATCCGGTCGCGCGGCCGAGCAGGACGTACGACCACCACGCGGTCAGGGCGAGGGTCCCCGACAGGGTGAGCGCGGCGGCCTTGCCGCCCCGCTCCTCCCACAGCATGGCCACGCCCATGCCCACCAGCGCGGCCACGAACGGCGCCAGCGCCACGGTGTAGTACTCGTGGAAGATGCCCTGCATGTAGCTGAAGACGAGCGCCGTGATCAGCAGGGCGCCGCCCCAGACCAGGAAGGCCGCGCGGGCCATGCTCTCCAGGGAGTCGGTGGCACGCCGGGCGCGCCAGGTGATCACCAGTCCGGTGACGAGCATGACGAGGGCCGCCGGGAGCAGCCAGGAGATCTGCCCGCCGATGTTGGCCGAGAAGAGCCGGTCGATGCCGGTCTCGCCCCAGCCCCCGCCACCCCCGCCACCGCCGCCGCCCGGGCGTGCTCCGCCGCCCACGCTGCCGGTCTCGTTGCCGTTGATCCGGCCGAGGCCGTTGTAGCCGAGGGTCAGCTCGAGGAAGGAGTTGGTCTGCGAGCCGCCGATGTACGGGCGGGAGGACGCGGGCCAGAGCTCCACGATCGCGACCCACCAGCCGCCGGCCACGACCATGGCGGCTCCGGCGAGCAGCAGCTGGCCCAGTCGGCGGCGCAGCCGGGTCGGCGCGCAGACGGCGTACACGAGGGCGAGCGGCGGCAGGATGACGAAGGCCTGCAGGGTCTTGGTCAGGAAGGCGAAGCCGACTGCGACGCCGGCCCAGACGAGCCACTTGGTGTGGGCTCCGTCGAGGGCGCGCAGGACGCAGTAGACGGTGACGGTCAGCAGCAGGGTCAGCAGCGCGTCGGGGTTGTTGAAGCGGAACATCAGCGCGGCGACCGGGGTGAGTGCGAAGACCGTTCCGCTGAGCAGTGCGGCCGCGGGCCCGAAGTGCCGGCGTACGGCGGCGTAGAGCACGGCGGTGGTGCCGACCCCCATCAGGGCCTGCGGGACGAGGATCTGCCAGCCGCCGAGCCCGAACAGCCGGACGGACAGCGCCATCGGCCACAGGGCGGCCGGCGGCTTGTCGACGGTGATGGAGTTCCCGGCGTCGGAGGAGCCGAAGAAGAAGGCCTTCCAGCTCTCGCTGCCCGCCTGGACGGCCGCGGAGTAGAAGGAGTTGGCGTAGCCGGAGGCTCCCAGGTTCCACAGCAGCAGGACGGCGGTGGCCAGCAGGAGCGCCGCGTACGCGGGGCGCTCCCAGCGGGGGCGCCGCGCGGCCGCGGCACCGGCCGTGGCGCTCGGCGCGGTCGAGGAGGTCGGGGAAGTCGGGGAAGTCGGGGAAGTCGGGGCGGTCGGGGCCCGTTCGGGGAACGGGGAGTCCATGGGTGGTACGGCCGTGGTCATCGGGTGTCGTCCTTCGCGGGAGTGGCGCGCCGCTCGGGGAAGACCCAGGCGCGGAAGAGCAGGAACCTCAGCACGGTTGCGGCGAGGTTGGCCGTGATCAGCACGGCCAGTTCGGTGCTGTGGGAGGGGTCGGCCGTGGCGGCGCCGAGAGCGGCGAGCGACCCGCTGGTCAGGGCCAGCCCGACGCCGAACACGACGAGGCCCTGGGCCTGGTGGCGGACGGCCCGGTCACGGCCGCGGACGCCGAAGGTGAGCCGGCGGTTGGCGGCGGTGTTGGCGACGGCGGAGACCAGCAGGGCGCCGGCGTTGGCGAGCTGCGGTCCGGCGCCGAGCCGGAAGAAGGAGTACAGGGCGAGGTAGGCGAGCGTGGACAGCACCCCGATGACGCAGAAGCCGAGGAGTTGGCGGGCCAGCCCGCGGGGCACGCCGGGCAGGGCGCTGCGGTCGCGCGGGTCGTCCCCGAAGGGGCGGGCGAGCCGGTCGAGCGGCAGCGCACCGACGGCCAGGGCCCGGCCCACCCGCCACATCCCCTTGAGGTCCTCGGTCGCCGTGCTCACGATGTGCACGGTGGAGTCCGGGTCGTCCACCCAGTCCACCGGCACCTCGTGGATCCGCAGCCCGGCCCGCTCGGCGAGCACCAGCAGCTCGGTGTCGAAGAACCAGCCCGAGTCCTCCACCAGCGGCAGCAGCCGTTCCGCGACCTCCCGCCGGATCGCCTTGAACCCGCACTGCGCGTCGCTGAAGCGGGCGGCGAGGGAGGAGCGCAGCAGCAGGTTGTAGGCGCGGGAGACGAACTCGCGCTTGGCGCCGCGCACCACGCGCGAGGAGGGGGCGAGGCGGGTGCCGATGGCGAGGTCGGAGTGCCCGGAGATGAGCGGGGCGACCAGCGGCAGCAGCGCGTTGAGGTCGGTGGACAGGTCCACGTCCATGTACGCGAGGACGGGTGCCTCGGAGTGGGACCAGACGGTGCGCAGGGCACGGCCGCGGCCCTTCTCCTCCAGCCGGGTGCTGCGTACTCCGTCGACGGTGGCGGCCAGGCCGGCCGCGACCTCGGGGGTGCGGTCGGTGCTCGCGTTGTCGGCGATCGTGATGCGGAAGGGGTACGGGAACGTACCGGTGAGGTGATCGTGGAGCCGGCGCACACACGGGCCGAGGTCCTGCTCCTCGTTGAAGACCGGGATCACCACGTCGAGTACGGGCTCGCCGGGCACGGGCGCGAGGTGCGCCCGTGCCGGAAGGGCGCCGGAGGAGGTGTCGGTTGGCATGCACCGACCCTCTCCGGGCGAGCTGTCACCGCTGTGTGGTGAGCCTGTGCCCCGTCTGTGAGTCCGTGCGGGAGCCGGTCCGGGAGCCCTCGTTCGGGGACTGAAGCGGGGCGAGGGGGAGCAGGACCTCGAAGCGGGTACGTCCCGGCGCGCTCCGTACGTCCACCTGTCCGCCGTGCGCTGACACGACGGCCTGGACGATGGCGAGCCCCAGGCCGGTGGAGCCGGCGGCCCGGGAGCGCGAGGCGTCGCCGCGGGCGAACCGTTCGAAGACGTGGGGGAGCAGGGCGGGCGGGATACCGGGCCCGTCGTCCTCGATCCGCAGCCGGACGGCGGATGTTTCACGTGAAACATGGGCGGTGACGGTGGTGCCGGGCGGGGTGTGCGTACGGGCGTTGGCGAGCAGGTTGACCAGGACCTGCTGGATCCGGGCCGGGTCGGCGAGGATCGGCGCGGGCTCGTCGGGGAGCTCGAGGCGCCAGTGGTGCGCGGGGCCGGCGGCCCGCGCGTCGCTGACGGCATCGACGACGAGCGGGGCGAGGTCGGTGTCGGTCGAGGAGAGCGGGCGGCCCGCGTCGAGCCGGGCGAGGAGCAGCAGGTCCTCGACGAGGCCGGTCATCCGGGTCGCCTCGGATTCGATGCGGCCCAGGGCGTGCCTGGTGTCGGGTCCGGGCTCTTCCCTTCCCCGGCGGGTGAGTTCAGCGTATCCGCGGATGGAGGCCAGGGGCGTCCGCAGTTCGTGGCTGGCGTCCGCGACGAACTGCCGGACCCGGGTCTCGCTCTGCTGGCGGGCCGTGAGCGCGGAGGAGACGTGCCCCAGCATCCGGTTGAGGGCCGCGCCGACCTGACCCACCTCGGTACGGGGGTCGGCCTCGGCGTCCGGAACCCGCTCGTGGAGGGCGGGTTCGCCGCTGTGCAGGGGCAGTTCGGAGACGCGGGTGGCGGTGGCAGCCACCCGGCGCAGCGGGCGCAGGGCGACCCCGACCAGGGCCTGCCCGGCGAGGGAGGCCGCGATCAGCCCGGCCACGGTGACGAAGACCTCCACCGCGATGAGCGTGCTCACGGTGGAGTCGACCTCGGCGAGCGGGAAGCCGAGGACCAGGCTCCCGTCGGGGGCGGTGAGCACCCGGTACGCGCCGAGCCCCGGCAGGTCCAGGTTCGTGGCGCCCGGCCGGCCCTGCTCGGCGGCGTTGCGGGCGGCTCGGGCCAGGGCCTCGGTCTGGGCTGCCGTCAGGTGCTGGATGTGGTCGTACCCGGGTCCGCCGACGGCGGCGCTGCGGGCCGTACTGGCGACCGTGCCGTCGGCGAGGAGTCGGATCCCGGCGGCCCCCAGCGGGGACCCGGGAGCCAGGACGAACTTGTCGTCCTTGTCCCGGAGCGCCTTCTCCCCGAGGGGCTTCCGGGTTCCCATCTCGACGGAGACCCTCAGCTGGTCGTCGAGCTTGTCGACCAGGTACGAGCGCAGCGCGAGGGTGGTGACGGTCCCGATGGCCGCGCCCACCACGGCGATCAGCGCCACCGCCGAGACGACGAGCCGGGACCGCAGGGACCAGGCACGGACGGGCCGGGGTCGCGGCAGGCGGAGTGCCACTACTCCGCCGGCTTGATCAGGTAGCCGGCGCCGCGCCGGGTGTGGATCATCGGCGGGTAGCCCGGGCCGCTCTCTAGTTTCCGCCGCAGGTAGGAGATGTACAGCTCGACCACGTTGGCCTGGCCGCCGAAGTCGTACGACCACACCCGGTCCAGGATCTGCGCCTTGCTGAGCACCCGCCGGGGGTTGCGCATCAGGTAGCGCAGCAGCTCGAACTCGGTGGCGGTCAGGTGGATCTCGCGGCCGCCGCGGGACACCTCGTGGCTGTCCTCGTCGAGCTGCAGATCGCCTACGGCCAGGACGGAGCCCCCGCGGGCGGCCTGCGCCGCGCCCGAGCGGCGGACCAGGCCGCGGAGCCGGGCCACGACCTCCTCCAGGCTGAACGGCTTGGTGACGTAGTCGTCGCCGCCCGCGGTGAGGCCCGCGATCCGGTCTTCGACGGAGTCCTTGGCGGTCAGGAAGAGCACCGGGAGCTGCGGGATCTCCCGGCGCAGCTGTCCGAGGACGGCGAGTCCGTCCATGTCGGGCAGCATGATGTCGAGGACGACGACGTCCGGCCGGAACTCCCGCGCGGCCCGCACCGCGCCGGCCCCGTCGCCCGCGCTGCGGACCTCGCAGCCCTCGTAGCGCAGGGCCATGGAGAGCAGCTCGGAGAGCGAGGCCTCGTCGTCGACGACGAGCACCCGGCAGGGGCCGCCGTCGGGCCGGACGAGGGCCGTGGGGTTGCTGGTGGACGTGGACGCGTGGGAAGTGGTCGTCGCAGTCATGCGACCACGCTGACCGCGGCCTCTGAGAGCGTTCTTGTCCCTACCTGTGAATTTCCTGAGAACTGCACAGCCTGAGAACTTCACCGCCTGAGAACTTCACCGCCTGAGAGCTGCACAGCTTGAGAGCTGCACAGCTTGAGAGCTGCACAGCCTGAGAGCTGCAGGGCCCAAGAAGCTCTCGGAGGCCCGCTCAGACCAGCCGGAACAGCCGGGCGCCGTTGTCGTGACAGACCGCGCGCAGCCAGTCGTCACCGAGGCCGAGCCGTTCCAGGGCCTCGAGCTGGTGCTCGTACGGGTAGGGGATGTTCGGGAAGTCGGTGCCGAGCAGGATCCGGTCGCCGAGGTCCGCGAGCCGCCCGAGCTCTCCCCGCGGGAACCCGTGCAACCGCTCGGAGAAGTCGGTGAAGGCCATGGTGGTGTCCAGGCACACCGCGGCGTACCGGTCGGCGAGGTCCAGGAAGTCGGCGTACTCGGGCATGCCCATGTGCGCGATGATCAGCGGCAGCCGGGGGTGCCGGGCCAGCAGCCGGGCGATCGGCTCGGGTCCGGTGTACTTGGCCGCGACGGGTCCCGACCCGCAGTGGATCACGGTCGGGATGTCCGCCTCGGCGAGCAGTCCCCAGACCGGGTCGAGCCGGTCGTCGTTCGGGTCGTACCCGCCGACCTGGAGGTGCGCCTTGAAGACCCGGGCCCCGGCCGCGACGGCCTGCCGGACGTACGCCTCGGCGCCCTCCTCCGGGAAGAAGGTCGCGGTGTGCAGGCAGTCGGGGGTCCGGGCCGCGAAGTCCGCGGACCAGGAGTTGAGCCAGGCGGCCATCGCCGGCTTGTGCGGGTAGAGCATGGAGGTGAACGCCCGGACCCCGAACTCCCGCAAGAGCGCGACCCGCTGCTCCTCCTCGTGCCGGTAGGTGATGGGCCACTCGACACCGGTCAGCGGTCCGACCGCGTCGAAGTAGTCCCACACCTTCTCCAGGACCCGCTCGGGCATGAAGTGGGTGTGGACGTCCACCAGTCCGGGCAGCCCGAGCCGCTCCCGGAAGGCCCGGACCGCGTCAGCCGTTGCGGGCAAAGCCGTGGCTCCGCTCGACGGTCGCGACGTGCAGGGTGTAGCTCTCGTACCAGTCGTTGCGGCCCTGCTTCATGGCCGCCTGGTGTTCCAGGTCCTGTCGCCACACGGTCAGGGACTCGTGGTCGCGGAAGTAGGCGACG
The DNA here is from genome assembly GCF_055570595.1 of Streptomyces sp. NPDC031132. NCBI lineage: Bacteria > Bacillati > Actinomycetota > Actinomycetes > Kitasatosporales > Streptomycetaceae > Streptomyces > Streptomyces sp. NPDC031132. The sequence goes on along the minus strand of NZ_JBVIGX010000009.1, from coordinate 159,590 downwards.
GTGATGCCGAGGCCGCCGGGCGTGCGGGCGGACTCGTAGCCGAGGAAGCCCGGGTTCGCGCTCACGATCTCTTTCATCCGGTCGAGCGTTTCCGGGTAGCCGGTGTCGTCAGGGGTGCGGGTATTGCTGAAAACCGCCATCACGTACGGCGGTTCGAAGGCAGGTACGGGCTGGATGCTCATGCCCTCCACCCTCTGCGGCGGCCCCCCGGCATGTCCATCGGAAAGGGGCCCGGGAGCCCAAAGGGATCCAAGTTTTGACCTTGGACGCCACGCCGGCGCCCGGGCCGGGCCCGCCGGTCAGAACAGCCCGTCCTGCCCGCCGGGGGCGGCGAGCGGCGGCAGCTCGGCGACCGGTACCGCAGTCGTGCCGTCTTCGGCCGGGGCGACGAGCTCCCAGCCGGCGAGCAGCCGGGAGTCGACCACGAGCCCGTCGGCGAGGTGCAGATCGGGACCGGCCGCACCGACGAGCCGGCCCACCACGGCCCCGCCGGCGACCATTCCGGTGACCACCCGCGTGGGAGCGGGCAGCCCGTCCAGCCCGAACGGCCCGGCGTGGTCGACGGTTTCGCACACCATCTGCTCCAGTGACTCCGGCCAGCCCGGCAGGGCCGCGGCCCGGGCGTGCAGCTCGGCCACCTCCCGGGCCCGGTCGGCCGCCGCCGGCAGGTGGCCCCGTACGGAGCGCTTGCGGGCGTACGCGATCCGGTCCGGCACCCCCAGGGCGGCCCGCAGCAGCTCCTCGGTGCGGCGGGCGGCCATCAGCGGACCCCGGCCCAGCCAGGTCCAGGTCACCGCCCCCTGCTCCAGCAGCCGGGCCGGACCGCGCTCCTCGGCGGTGATGCCGACCTTGACCAGGCCGGGCCCGAACCAGGCCAGGTAGACGCGATAGGTGCGCGGATCGGCGGCGTTGGTGTCGGCGGCCACCGAGAACGACCGGTCCAGGCGGGCGCATTCGGGGCACTGGGCGTTCCCGGCCCGGCCGGGCACCGTGGCGGCCGTGGGGCACGGGGTCCGCTTCCCGGCCCGCCGCACGCCGAGGCAGTGCCGCTCCCCGCGGGCCGCGAAGGCCAAGGGCTGCCCGTACGTGAGCAGGCTGCTGCGCTCCCCGCGCCCCTCGGCGCACCAGCCGATGGCGGGGCGGCCGTCGTTCCACCGGATCCCGGTGCACCGCCAGGTCACAGCGGGAGCGGACGCTCGAAGAAGGTCTCGAGCGCGACGGTGGCGTGCGTACCGCTGACGCCGTCGATGGCGTAGAGGCGGCGCAGGACGTCCTGCAGCTGCCCGGTCGTGGCGGTGCGCACCTTCACCAGGACGGACGCGCTCCCCGCGATGATGTGCGCCTCCTGGATCTCGGCGATCGCCTCGAAGGCCGCCTTCGAGTCCCCCATCCAGGCGTTGGAGTCGACCATCACGTAGGCGAGCACCCCGCTCCCGACGGCCGCGGGGTCCACCTCGACCGTCGTGCGCCGGATGACCCCGCGCTCGCGCAGCTTGCGCACGCGCTCGTGGGTGGCCCCGGCCGAGAGCCCGACGGCGGCGCCGAGGGCGGCGTACGACTGGCTCGCGTCCTGCTGCAAGCGCAGGACGAGCGCCCGGTCGATGTCGTCCACGCGATCTTCCTCCCACATCCCCTGGAATCCCTGGGGCCGACGGTACCGGATCCTGCAATGCCTGTACGAGACCGAATCGAATTCGGCGGCGAGCTCCCCTTGCGGAAGAATGTCCCCATAACCGGGCCCCGAAGCATCTGCGAACATCACTTCCGGCGGCCCGTGGACCACCCGCCTCGGCCCCGGCGGTGCTACCGCGCGACGAACTGCGTCAGGATCGCCTGCACCTCGTAGATGTCCACACCCTTGGTGAACGTCTTCTCGATCGGCGCCGCGCTGCCGGAGAGCCAGATCTTGAGCTCGGCGTCGAGGTCGAAGTGACCGGCCGTCTCCACGGAGAAGTGCGTGATGCTCCGGTAGGGGATGGAGTGGTACTCCACCTTCTTTCCGGTGAGCCCCTGCTTGTCGACGAGCACGAGCCGCCGGTCGGTGAACAGGATCGTGTCCCGGATCAACAGGTACGCGGCGTGCACCTGCTCCCCCTGCCCGAGCAGCCGCGCGTAGTCCCGCTGCGCCGACGACGGATCGACCGTGTGCGCGTTCCCGAACAGCCCCATGGAGTCCCCCTCTTCCGGTTCCGAACCCTTCCGAACCGTCTCCGAGGACCGTATCCAGGCCCCGCCCGCCGGTCGTCCCCCACGGGATCGATCTCCGACCCGGAGAACCCCCGGGTCCCCCTCCCCACCAAGGAGGACCCCCGCACACGCACCGGACACCACCAACAGACCCCGGACAACGCAAGAGGCCCCCCGGCGAACCGGGGGGCCTCTTCGGCTGTGCACTCGGCAGGATTCGAACCTGCAACCTTCTGATCCGTAGTCAGATGCTCTATCCGTTAAGCTACGAGTGCTTGGGCTTCCCGGGGTTTTGCGCCCCGTTGGCCTTGCGAGAACAACAATACATGGACCTCGGCGGGACGCGAAATCCATTAGCCAAACCTGCTCTGACCTGCGAAAACGCTCCTGACGGAGATCATCCGGAGGGGTTCGCACAGATGTCGGGGCGGGGTTGGGGCGCCGGCGGTCCTGGCCGGAAGCCGCCGACGCAAGCCCCCGGACGCACCCACCGCGAACGCACCGAAGCCCCGGTCCGTCAGGACCGGGGCTTCGGCAGGTGCGGAGGCGGAGGGATTTGAACCCTCGATGGGCTTTAAGACCCAAACCGCATTAGCAGTGCGGCGCCATAGACCGGACTAGGCGACGCCTCCAGCACACCCCCGCGTACGAGGGTGCGTGCAGATGATGACACAGCCACAGGGCCGCTCACCAATCCGCTCCCACGGTACAAGGACAGCCGCCACCAGAGCAAAGCCTTAAGCACCCGGCACGCCCCACCCGCACGCATGCACGCACGGACGCGCCACCGCCGGTACGCAACGTCGGCGGGCGCACGTCGTTGGTCAGGCGTACGACGTACGGACGACCTGGAGTGCCCCATGCTGCGTCTCGCCGCCTTCGCCGTCACCTCCGCCCTGGCCGCCACGGCGGCCACGGCCGCCGGGCCGCTGCCTCCGCTGGCGCCGCTGGCCCGGCTGCTGGCGGCGCCCGACCGCCTCACCATCGCCGTGTCCGCCACCGGCAACCCGCGGGCGGACGGCGAGTACCTGCTCGAGTGCAACCCCGTCGGCGGAAACCACCCCGAGGCCGAACGGGCCTGCGCCCGCCTCGACGACCTCGCGAAGCAGGGCAAAGACCCCTTCGCGCCTCCGGCCAAGCGGCAGATCTGCACCATGCAGGACGGCGGTCCGGCCACCGCGCACGTCACCGGAACATGGCAAGGCCACAAGGTGGACGCCACGTTCCGGCGGACCAACGGATGCGAGATCGCCCGGTGGAACGACCTGGAACCTGTGCTTCCGGGTGGGCGCTCCTGACCTGGGAGGATGCGAAGGATGCACGGTATCCACCGAACATCCGCCACCTCGGGCCGGGGCCGTGCCCTTAGACTCCTCCCGTGACATGCCGGTAGTTGTGGTCAGGGAGGAAGCTCGTCGTGAGCAGCAGGCCATCCCGAGGCGCTGCTCGCCTCGCAGCAATACTCGACGCTCTTCCGGACGCGCTGTTGCTCGTCAACGCCAACGGCACGGTCGTCAACGCGAATTCGATCGCCCTCGAGGTCATGGAGAGCCCCGGCACCGGGCTCGTCGGCCGCGGCGTGCTGGACCTCCTCCCCGAGTTCGACTCCAAGCTGATCCCCGGCTCCATGCGCCGGCCCGGCGAGGACGAGGGCGGCCGGGCCAGGCCCAAGCGGATGGTCGCGCGCCGCACCGACGGCACCGAGTTCCCCGTCGAGGTCACCGCCGCCCATCTCGACGGCCGCGACGCCTACCGCGAGCCTCAGCCGTACACGGGTGACGAGCTGCTGATGCTCGTCGTACGCGACCTCTCCGAGACCGTGGACACCGAGGCCGAGCTGGCCCGCTCCCAGCGGCAGACCGAGATGATCCTTCGGGCCGCCGCCGAGGGCGTCGTCGGCACGGACACCGACGGGCGGGTCGTCCTCGTCAACCCGGCCGCCGCGCAGATCCTCGGGTACCGCGCCACCGACCTCGGCAACCGCGAGCTGCACGGGCTGATCCAGCACTCGCGCGCCGACGGCTCGCCCTTCCCGTTCGAGGAGTCCCCGCTCGCCGACACCCTGCGCAGCGGACGCAAGCACCGGGTGCGCGGCCAGGTGCTGTGGAACAAGGCCGGGCAGCCGGTCTCCGTCGACCTGACGACCTCGCCCGTACGGGACGGGGACCTGCTCGTCGGCGCCGTCATGACGTTCACGGACCGGCGGCCCTACGACGCCCTGGCCGCGCGGCACGCACAGCTGCTGGCGGTCCTCGGCGAGTCCCTGCGCGGGCCGCTGGAGGAGCTGCGCGGGGAGCTGGCCACTCTGGCCGCCGACGACGCGGGACAGCTCTGGCCCGAAGCCAACCAGCTGCTGCACCACCTGGCCGCCGGGTACTCCCGGATGACCGCGCTGGTCGACAACGTGCTCGGCTTCCAGCGCCTCGACGCGGGCACCGAGAAGCTCAAGAAGAAGAAGGTCCTGATCGACGGGGTGGTCGCGGACGGCATCGACGGCGCGGTCGAGCTGATCGGCCCGGGCCGCGTGCAGTTCGCCGTGCACGCCCCGACCATCGAGGCCGAGGTGGACGCCGAGCGGATCGCCGGCGCCCTCGCGCACCTGGTCGCGGACGTCGCCGGGGTCGACGCCACCGGCAAGACCCGCCAGGGCAGCGGGTACAGCGACTCGACGATCGTGGTGGCCGCCGCTCAGCGGGGTGACGTCGTACGGATCGAGGTGCGCGGGCCGTACGAGGGCGGGAACCCGGTGCACGAGCCGATCGTGCGGGGCATCGTGACCGCGCACGGGGGCGTGCTGCAGACGGTGGAGGTGCCGGGCGCGCCCGGCGGTGCGTACGTGCTGGAGCTGCCGCTGGGCGCGGGAGCCGGCACGGTGACGCTGCCGGACCCGGAACCGGAGCCCGCGAAGGAGCCGCCGGCCGAGGCCCCGGGCAAGGGCCCCGCCGGGCGGCGCGCCCGGCGCGGTGTGGACGCGTTCCTGGAGGACGCGGCCGACGAGGCGAAGGCGAACGGCGTCGGCGGGAGTGCGCTGGCCCTGCCGTCCGGGCGGCGGCGGGCGGGCGAGGCAGGTGCCGTCGACGCCGCGAGCCCCGAGCTCGCGCAATCCCCGGTGAACCCGGCGGGGCTGGGCACCGGGCGCCGGCGCGGCCGGGACGGCGACGGAAGCGGAACCGGCGGCGGCGAGGGCGGCGTTCAGGTCGGCCCCGGCGGCCGGCCCGTGCCCCCGCAGGGCACCGCCATGCCCGCACTCCCACCCGTGCCTCAGGTGTCTGCCGGTCCCGGTGTGACCCCGGTGCCGCAGGGCTTGGCCTCGCCGGTGCCCCCGGGTGCGGGCTCGCCGGTGGCGCCCGTGCCGCCGGTGCCTGCCGTGCCGCCGGTTCCGGTGACCGAGCATCCCGCCGGACGCCGGCGGGCGCTGGGGCCCGCGGCCGCGCCGCAGCCCGGCGGTCCCGTGCCCGCGACGGGGCTCGGGCCGGTTCAGGCCGCCCCGCAGACCCCCGCTCGGCCCATCGCCCCCGAGGGCGGCTTCGCGCTGCCCGCCGGACCGACCCCGCCGCCGGCTCCCGCGCCGGCTCAGGGTGCGGTCCCGGCTCCGGCTGCCGCGCAGACCCCCGCCATGGCCGGTCCGGCCCCCGCTCCCGGCGAGACCGAGGGCGAGACCCCGGCCGGGCGGCGCGGGCGACGGGTACTCGGCGCGCCCGGTGCCGAGCCCGCGGCTCCCGCCGCGCAGCCGGCCGCGGGCGCGGAGGAACCCGTAACCCCGACCGGGCGGCGGCGGGCGCTGCCCGCCACTCCGGCCTGGCCGGTTCCGGCGGCGAGGACCGCTCCCGAGGACGAGGAGGCCGCCGGCCAGGCTGCCGTGCCCGGTGCCCGGCAGCCTCAGGACTCCCCGGCGGAGGCCGCGCAGCCGATCAGCGTGCGCGCCCTCGGCACCCTCGGCCAGGGCATCTCCGTCGACTCCGGAAGCACCAACGGCGCAGGCACCACGGGCGGCTCCGGTCGTCGTCGCCGGCTCGCCGAGCCCGCGCCCCAGGGCCGGGCGTTCGCGATAGGAGCCCCCGAGGCGGGTGCCGACGAGGGCCCCGAGCCGCTGGACGGGCCCGGCGGCGCCGTCGAGGTGGTCAACCGGCCCGTACCGCTGCCGGTGGACGACGAGCTGCCTCCGGAGCCCCTGGACAACCCGCGCCGCCTCCTGGTGTGGCCGGCGCCCGATGTACAGACCCAGCAGGCGCTCAGCGACCGCGGCTACCGCCCGGTGATCGTGCACTCCCGCGAGGAGGTGGACGCGCAGATCGCCGCGTTCCCCGCCGCGCTGTTCGTGGATCCGCTGACCGGGCCGATCACCCGGACCGCCCTGCAGTCCCTGCGCCAGGCCGCGGTGGCCGCGGAGGTGCCCGTACTGGTCACGGCCGGATTGGGGCACGCCACGCGCGAGGCGGCGTACGGGGCCGACCCGGCCGTCCTCCTCAAGGCGCTCGCGCCGCGCGACAGCGAGCAGCACCCTTCCCGGGTCCTGCTGATCGAGGAGCACGACGAGATCGCGACCGCGCTCACGGCCGCCCTGGAACGGCGCGGCCTCCAGGTCGCCCGGGCGGGCGCGGACACCGACGCGGTGGAGCTGGCGACGCGGATGCGGCCCAACCTGGTGGTCATGGACCTGATGCAGGTCCGGCGCCGGAGGGCCGGGATCGTGGACTGGCTGCGTGCCAACGGGCAGCTCAACCGGACGCCGCTGGTCGTCTACACGACCACGGGGATCGACCCGGCCGAACTGCCGCGGCTGGCCTCCGGGGAGAGCGTGCTCTTCCTCGCCGAGCGGTCCACCACGGCGGACGTCCAGGGCCGCATCGTGGACCTGCTGGCCAAGATCGGTACGAACTAGCCATCCTGGCCCGATGGCCATCATCGACACGAGCGAGCACACCGTCCCCGCCGACAACGGGGAGGTGAACCTCCTCATCGCCCGGCAGGTGGAGCCGGGCCACGAGGAGACGTTCGAGGCCTGGGCCCACGGCATCCTGGAGACTGCTGCGACCTTCCCTGGGCACCTGGGGTACGGGTTGTTCCGTCCGGCGGCGGACGGGGGGCCGTGGTTCCTGGTCCACCGCTTCCGGGACCAGGCGGCCTTCCAGCGGTGGCAGGACTCCGCCGAGCGGGCCCAGTGGTTCTCCAACTGCCTGGGCCACCACCACACCGAGATAGCCCGGCGCGAACTGCACGGCATGGAGACCTGGTTCGCGAAACCGGGCACGACCCGGCCCGCGCCGCCGCGGTGGAAGATGGCGATCAGCTCGGGGCTGGCCATCTTCCCGATCTCGCTCGCGGGCAACGCGGTGCTCGGGCCGTACCTGGTGAACCTGCACTTCGTCCTGCGGACGGCGGCCTTCGCCGTCGTCTTCAGCACGCTGATGACCTACCTGGCGATGCCCGCCGTCAGCAGGCTGCTGCGGCCCTGGCTGACGAAGGCCGGCCAGGGCTGAGCAGGTACCGCGCGCGTTTCAGTCGAGCCTGGTGACGTCCAGCTCGCCGTCCGCGTACTGCTTGCGTATGACCTTCTTGTCGAACTTGCCGACGCTGGTCTTCGGCACGGCCGCGACGATCGCCCAGCGCTCGGGCAGCTGCCACTTGGCGATGGACTGGCCGAGGAAGACGCGCAGCCCCGCGTAGTCCACGGTCGCGCCCTCCTTGAGGACGACGGTGGCCAGCGGTCGCTCGCCCCACTTGTCGTCGGGTACGGCGACGACCGCCGCCTCGGCGACCTCGGGGTGCGCCATCAGCGCGTTCTCCAGCTCGACGCTGGAGATCCACTCGCCGCCGGACTTGATGACGTCCTTGGCGCGGTCGGTCAGCGTGAGGTACCCGTCGGGGCTGATCACGCCGACGTCACCCGTCTTGAGCCAGCCGTCCGCGCTGAACTTGTCCTCGGGGCGCAGCGGTTCGCCGGAGGCGCCGCCGTAGTAGGCGCCCGCGATCCAGGTGCCGCGCACCTCGAGCTCGCCCGCCGACTCGCCGTCCCAGGGCAGGATGTCGCCCCCGGGCCCCACCAGGCGCGGCTCGACGCCCGCCGGGAAGCGGCCCTGGGTGATCCGGTACGGCCACTCCTCCTCGGCGCTCAGGCCGGCCGGAGGGTGCGCCATGGTGCCGAGCGGGGAGGTCTCGGTCATGCCCCAGGCGTGGCAGAGGCGGACGCCGAGCTTGTCGTAGGCCTCCATCAGCGAGGGCGGACAGGCCGCGCCGCCGATGGTGACCTGCTTCATGGAGGTGAGGTCGCGCGGGTTGGCGGTGACCTCGGCGAGCAGGCCCTGCCAGATGGTGGGGACGGCCGCGGCGTGCGAGGGCTTCTCCCGCTCGATCATCTCGGCGAGCGGGGCGGGCTGCAGGAACCGGTCCGGCATCAGCATGTTGATGCCGGTCATGAAGGTTGCGTGGGGCAGGCCCCAGGCGTTCACGTGGAACTGCGGGACGACGACGAGGCTGGTGTCCTTGTCGGTCAGAGCCATCGACTCGGCCATGTTGACCTGCATGGAGTGCAGGTAGATCGAGCGGTGGGAGTAGATGACGCCCTTGGGGTCGCCGGTGGTGCCCGAGGTGTAGCACATGGCGGCGGCCTGACGCTCGTCCAGCTCCGGCCAGTCGTAGCTGTCGGGACGCCCCGCGAGGAGCTCCTCGTACTCGTGGACCCGTACGTCCAGCCCGTCGAGCGCGGAGCGGTCGCCGATTCCGGAGACCACCACGTGCTCGATGGTGGGCAGGTGCGGCAGCAGCGGTGCGAGCAGCGGTAGCAGGGTCCCGTTGACCAGGACGACCCGGTCGGCCGCGTGGTTGACGATGAAGACCAGCTGCTCGGGAGGCAGTCGCAGGTTGAGGGTGTGGAGGACGGCGCCCATGGAGGGGATCGCGAAGTACGCCTCGACATGCTCCGCGTTGTTCCACATCAGGGTGGCCACCCGGTCGTCCTGCTGGACGCCCAGCTCGTCGCGCAGGGCGTTGGCGAGGCGGGTGGCGCGGGTACCGATCTCGGCGAAGCTGCGGCGGTGCGGCTCGGCCTCCCCGGTCCAGGTCGTGACCTGGGATTTACCGTGGATCGTCATCCCGTGCTGGAGTATGCGGGTGACGAGGAGCGGTACGTCCTGCATGGTGCTCAGCAAAGCGTCCTCCCGGTGAGCGCTGCGGCGCTGCGGCGGCTACGGATGCCGTCGATTCTGCGCACGTACCGGTCGGCATGTCACTACCCGGGGGTACAAACGCGGCAAGTAATCGCTGTTCGGGTGCTTGCGTTGGCATCGTGCACAGGCGGGGGGCGGGCTCGCGGTGCATCGCGCACAGGGCCGGGGCGCCGTGACTGTTTCACGTGAAACATCCTGGGTTGTTTCACGTGAAACGTCGGCCGGTTCAAACGTCGGCCGTTCAGCGGACCGGGGTGAGCTCCGGATCCTCGCGGAGCTTGACCAGGGCGCGCGAGACGGCGCTCTTGACCGTGCCGATCGACACCCCGAGCAGCTCGGCGGTCTGTGCCTCGCTCAGGTCCTCGTAGTAGCGCAGGACGACCATCGCGCGCTGCCGGTCGGGCAGCCGGGTCACCGCGCGCCACATCGCGTCGCGCAGCGCCTGCGCCTCGGCGGGGTCCGATGCCGGTGTGTCCTCGGTCTCCGGGAGCTCGTCGCAGGCGAACTCGTCGACCTTGCGCTTGCGCCACTGGGAGGTACGGGTGTTGACCAGGGCCCGCCGGACGTATCCGTCGAGGGCGCGATGGTCCTCGATGCGGTCCCAGGCGACGTACGTCTTGGCGAGGGCCGTCTGCAGCAGGTCCTCGGCATCGCACGGGTTGGCGGTGAGCGAGCGTGCGGTGCGCATCAGGACCGTGCCGCGGGTCCGGACGTACGCCGAGAACGACGGGTACGGCGTCGGGTTCGAGGCGAGCGTGCACACAGGCGTGGTCATGGCTCCACGCTAGAAGCGCGGCCCCGGCCTGGGATCGGCCGCAAGTGCCGAAGCCGGATCCATCTCAGGTTGTAGGGGTGGGGCTCACCCCACCTCCTGAAGGTGGAGGAGGCGGGGTGAGCCGCGGGCGCCCGGGGGCGGGCCCGAAGACCGCCCCGTGTGTCCGGCCTCAGCCGTCGGCGCCGAGGATCAGTCCGGACGTCGGGACCCCGGTACCGGCCGTGACCAGGGCACGGGCGGCTCCGGCCACCTGGTTGACGGAGGTGCCGCGCAGCTGGCGGACGGCCTCGGCGATGCCGTTCATGCCGTGCAGGTACGCCTCCCCGAGCTGTCCGCCGTGGGTATTGAGCGGCAGGGCGTCCGCGGCCACGAAGTCGGCGGCCTCGCCGGGCTTGCAGAAGCCGAACTCCTCCAGCTGCATCAGGACGAAGGGGGTGAAGTGGTCGTAGAGGATGCCGACGTCGATGTCCGAGGGCCGCAGTCCGCTGGTCCGCCACAGCTGGCGGGCGACCACGTCCATCTCCGGCAGCCCGGTGAGGTCGTCGCGGTAGAAGGAGGTCATGCCTTCCTGGCGGCGGCCGGCGCCCTGCGCGGCCGCGGTGATCACGGCGGGGGCATGGCGCAGATCCCGGGCCCGCTCGGTGCTGGTGACGATCAGCGCCTGGCCGCCGTCGGTCTCCTGGCAGCAGTCCAGCAGCCGCAGCGGTTCGACGATCCAGCGCGAGGCCGCGTGGTCGGCGAGGGTGATGGGCTTGCCGTGGAAGTACGCGGCCGGGTTGTTCGCGGCGTGCCGCCGGTCGGTGACCGCGACATGGCCGAAGGCCTCGGGGGTCAGGTTGTAGGCGTGCAGATAGCGCTGGGCGGTCATGGCCACCCAGGAGGCCGGGGTGAGCAGCCCCCAGGGCAGCGACCAGCCGAGCGCCGCCCCCTCCGCCGAGGGCTCGCGCTGCTGCACGCCAGAGCCGAAGCGCCGGCCGGAGCGCTCGTTGAAGGCGCGGTAGCAGACCACGACCTCCGCGACCCCGGTGGCGACGGCGAGGGCGGCCTGCTGGACGGTGGCGCAAGCCGCGCCGCCGCCGTAGTGGATGCGGGAGAAGAAGGAGAGGTCCCCGATGCCGGCGGCCTGGGCCACGGTGATCTCGGGGCTGGTGTCCATGGTGAACGTGACCATGCCGTCGACGTCGGCGGGGGTCAGCCCGGCGTCGTCGAGAGCGGCGTGCACGGCCTCCACGGCGAGCCGCAGCTCGCTGCGGCCGGAGTCCTTGGAGAACTCGGTCGCGCCGATGCCGGCGATGGCGGCGCGCCCGCCGAGAGTGTCGCGGTGCCGGACGCTCATGCCGCCACCTCCGCGGTGACCGTGCCGGTGACGTGGTGGCCGATGCCGTTGGCGCCGACGACCCGGATCTCCACGGTGTTCCCGTCGACGGCGGCCACGGTGCCGGTCAGGACCATGGTGTCGCCGGGGAAGTTGGGGGCGCCGAGGCGGATGGCCACCTTGCGCAGGACGGCTCCCGGTCCGAGGCGGTCGGTGATGTACCGGCCTACCAGGCCGTTGGTGGTCAGGATGTTCATGAAGATGTCCGGGGAGCCCTTCTCGCGCGCGAGCAAGGCGTCGTGGTGCACGTCCTGGTAGTCGCGGGAGGCGATCGCGCCCGCGACGATCAGCGTGCGGGTCACCGGGATCTCCAGCGGCGCCAGTGTGTCGCCGACGTTCATGCGCGGTCCCCCTCGGGTGTGGCGTGGTCGGACAGGAGCGCGCCCAGTTCGGCCAGCAGCTCGCTGCCGCAGCCCAGGTACGCGTCCAGCTGGCGCCCCCACAGGAAGTGCCGGTGGACGGGATGGTCCAGGTCGGCGCCCATCCCGCCGTGCAGGTGCTGGCCCGCGTGCACGACCCGCTTGCCCGCTTCCGAGGCCCACCAGGCCGCGGTCAGGGCGTGCTCGCGCGCAGGAAGCCCCTCGTCGATCCGCCAGGCGGCCTCGTACGCGGTGACCCGGATCGCCTCCGTGTCCATGTACGCGTCGGCCGCGCGCAGCATGACCCCCTGGTTCGTGGAGAGCGGCCGGCCGAACTGCTCGCGGGTGGAGGTGTACTCGACCGCGCGGGCCAGGGAACCCGCGCACACGCCCGCCTGGAGCCCGGCGAAGGCGGTGCGGGCCGTGGCCAGGACCTCCTCGTAGGCCCCGCCGTCCCCCAGCCGTTCCGCCTCGGCCCCGGCCAGGGTGAGCCGTCCCGCCGACCAGGGGGCGGTGGTCTCCACGTCGGCCGTCCCCACGCCGGGCGCGTCCGTCCGTACGAGCCACAGCGCCCGGTCGGCGTCCGGGACCAGCACGTGCGTGGCGTCGCGCAGCCAGGGCACGACGGGTGCGGTCCCGGTCAGCCGCCCGTCCCGCGAGGCGTTGACGCGTCCGCGGGCCGGGAAGGCTCCGGTGGCCACCGCCTCGCCCGAGCCCAGGGCCGGCAGCAGCCGGGCGCGCTGTTCGGCGCTGCCGTGCGCGGCGACGGGCAGGATCCCGTACACGCAGGTGGCGGCGTACGGGACCTGCGCGGTGGTGCGTCCCTGCTCCTCCAGCAGCAGCACCAGGCCGAGCAGGCCGACGTCCTCCACGGCGGCGGTCAGCCCGGCGGCGGTGAGGGCCTTCCACAGTTCGGCGTCGCCGGCGGTGCCGGCGGCGGCGAGGCGTTCGTGGGTGGCGAGGTCGCGGAAGATCCGGGCGGCGAGTCCGGCCGCCGCTGCCTGTTCTTCGGTGGGGTGGAAGTCCATCAGCCCTCGCTCCCTCGGAAGACCGGCAGTTCCAGGTCCTCGTCGACCTGCAGGAACTCCAGCTCCACGGGCAGCCCGATGCGCACCTTGTCGTACGGGACGCCGGTGATGTTGCTGACCATCCGGACGCCCTCGGCGAGTTCGACGAGGGCTACCGCGTACGGAGGGTCGAACGCGGGGAAGGGCGGGTGGTGCATGACGACGTAGCTGAACACCGTGCCGGCGCCGGAAGCCTCGACGGTGTCCCAGTCCAGGCTCGCGCACGCGTTGCAGCCGGGCAGCCACGGGAAGCGGAGGGTCGCGCAGGAGGTGCAGCGCTGGATCAGCAGCTTGTGGTCCGCGACCCCGTCCCAGAACCCTTGGTTGTCGCGGTTCACGACCGGGCGGGGGCGCCGGGCCGCGGGCTTCTTCCCGCGCGGGGCGGCGGGTGCGTACTTGAGGATCCGGAAGCGGTGGGTCCCGGCGAGTTCGCCGTCCGCCCGGACGTCCATGCGGGTGGTCACGAAGTGGCCGGTGCCCAGCTTGGTCGTCTTGCGCGGGGACACCGACTCGATGACGGCGTCGTAGCTGATCGTGTCGCCGGGGCGCAGCGGACGCAGGTACTCCTGCTCGCAGTCGGTGGCCACCACGGAGGTGCAGCCCGCGTCGTCGAGCAGCCCGAGGAGCTCGTCGTAGGCGGACGAGCGGTCGCCGTGGCCGGAGAGCCCGCCCATCGTCCAGGCCTGGAGCATGGTGGGCGGGGCGATGGCGTCGGGGCCGGTGTAGGCGGGGTCGGTGTCGCCCATCGCCTCGCACCAGTGCCGGATCATGGGCAGGTTGACCGGGTCCTTGCCCTGGCGAGCGGTGGCTGCGGGCTGTCCCTCGAAGGCCTTGAGCAGCGTGTGGAACCGGGCGGCCTCCTCGGCGCCCGCCCCCGCATCCGCTGCCTGGTCCGCCGTGGCGGTCATCGCTTCCTCCCCTTCATGCCGAGCCGCATCATGGCGACGATCTCCCGCTGGACCTCGCTGACGCCGCCGCCGAAGGTGTTGATCTGGGCGGCCCGGTTCATCCGCTCCAGCTCGCCGCCGGCGAAGGCGGCAGGCCCCCGTACGAGCGCCTCCTCGCCCACCACCTCCTGGCACATCCGGTACACCTCGACGGTGGACTCGGTGCCGAGGAACTTCACGCCGCTGGCGTCGCCGGGGGCCAGGGCCCCGCTGCCCACGTCCTGGACGAGGCGCCAGTTGAGGAGGCGTACGGCGGCCAGCCGGGCATGTGCCTCGGCGAGCCGGGACTGCACCCAGGGCCGGTCGGCGGGGCGTTCACCGGTGACCGGATCGGGGGTACGGGCGTGGCGGAGCGCGCCCGCGTAGAAGTCCTCGGCCTGCATGCCGATGGCGGCGAGGGCCACGCGCTCGTGGTTCAGCTGGTTGGTGATCAGTCCCCAGCCGCCGTGCTCGGGGCCGACGAGGTTGCCGGCGGGCACGCGGAGGGCGTCGTAATAGGTGGACGTGGTCGTGAGGCCGCCGACCGTGTCGATCGGGGTCCACGCGAAGCCCGGGGCGTCGGTGGGCACCAGGATGATCGAGATGCCCTTGTGCTTGGGGGCGTCGGGATCGGTGCGGCAGGCCAGCCAGATCCAGTCCGCGTTCTGGGCGTTGGAGGTGAAGATCTTCTGACCGTCGACGACCCAGTCGGCTCCGTCGCGTACGGCGCGGGTACGCAGTGAGGCGAGGTCCGTGCCGGCCTCGGGCTCCGAGTAGCCGATGGCGAAGACGGTCTCACCGCCCAGGATCCGGGGCAGGAAGTAGTCCTTCTGCTCCGGGGTCCCGTACTTCATCAGGGTCGGCCCGACGGTGTTGAGGGTGACCATCGAGACGGGGGCGCCGGCCCGGTAGGCCTCGTCGAAGAACACGAACTGCTCCTCGGGTCCGCGCCCTTGGCCGCCGTACTCGACGGGCCAGCCGAGGCCGAGCAGTCCGTCGGCGCCGATGCGGCGCAGCAGTGCACGCTGGGCGGCAGGGTCCTCGGGGGGCCCGTCGGGCAGCAGATCGTGGAAGTACTCCCGCAGTTCGGCGCGGAGCCGCAACTGGCCTTCGGTCGGGGCGAGGTGCACGGCGCAGGCCTCCCGGCATCACATCATCGAGTGAACCTGACTGTCCGTCAGATTCCCTGCCGATGTCAAGGTCGGGAGAGCCCGGAAGGAGCCGGGCCGGCCGGCACCCGGACGCGCGGGGGCGCCCGCCCCACCGGACCCCAGCCGGTCCGGTGACACAGGCGCCCTCAGCAGTCAGAGGACCCGGGCAGGTCTACCACCAGGGGTGGAAGTTGACCGCGACGTTGGAGTTGGCCTGGTGGATCGCCGTGAAGGCCGATCCGTTGACCTGCGCATTGTTGTTCTGGTTGGAAGCACCGGAGCCGGTGGCGACCTGCTGGGAGGTGGACGAGTTGCCGTGGTTGTCACCGCCGACACCGCTGCCGATGATGCTGGCGACGCTCGCATTCGATCCGTCGTTCGCGAAGGAGCCGTTGTCGGCCGAGGCCACACCGCCGAAGAGGGCGACGGTGAGGGGGAGAGCGGCGACAGCGGCGAAGACGCGGGCGGTGCGGATGCTTGCCATGTCTGAATCCTCCAGAAAACCGAAGTGGGGGTCACTCCAAGGCAGTTGGCCGGCCGCCTCGGTCGTTCCGCGTGCTGACGACGTCGCGAGACCAGAGTTGCCCACCGAATCCCCGGCGAACCACCCCGGAGTCCACGATTCCCCCGCAAGTATGAGCAACATCGGATAAACCCCATTCGGCTACCGACGCCGCAGGTCAGCGCCTCGGAGGAGGTTGAAACCGCTGCCATTCATGAGCTGAAACGTTCCCTCAAACTCATGTGCGCCGGACATGCCGAAAAGGGCCGCGTCGTCCGGGAACCCCACCGTCTCCCGGGCCTGCGGCCCTGCAATGCCAAGCTTCGCGCCCCCTGCGCGCCCCCGGCGCCCGCCGGGGCCGTCCCACCGTGCCCCGCTCCGGGGGCACATCTCCGGCGCGATCCGCGGTCGCGACCTGCCGACCGGGCTCGAGCGCCTGCTGGTGTTGGTGTTGCTGCCGTTGCTGTGCTTCCGTACGGGCGCTACGCGGCCAGCCCGAGTTCATCGCGACCGGCTCCGGAGGTCCCCCCGGCGAGCGACTCGGCGGTGGTCGAGCGGCGGACGGACGGGGCCTTGCCGTGCGCCTCGGCGCGGATCCGCTGCTTGATGGTCGGCGGGAGCGAGCCGCCCCGCATCATCGCCCGCCAGCTCCGTCGCCCCATCGGCCGGCCCGGCCGGCGTACGGCGGCGGCCGCACGGCGGGAAGGAGCGGGGGCGGGGGTCGCGGTCGCACCGGAGGCGGCGGCCGGGGCCACCTCGGCGCCGAACCCGAGGGAGGCGAGGAGCGCCACGAGAGCAGCGACGACTGCGGTCCAGATCGACGTGACGGTGATGCGGTGGGCCATGACGGGGTCCTTCGTTTCGCGATGTTCCGACGGGCGGATCTGCATACATTCGTCATGATGTGTTCGCAACCGCAGTGTCCCCACCACGCGCGCCGATCTTCCGACAAACACCACTCAAAAGGCCTAGCGCCTACCGTGACGGCATGGACACCTCCCTACAGCTCCTGCCCTGGACGGAAGACGACTTCTGGCTTCTGCTGCGCAAGAACGAGCCCGTCATGACCGAACATCTCGGCGGCCCGGAGACCGAAGCCAAGCTCGAGGACCGCCATCAGCGGTATCTGGCGCTGAGCGCGCGCGAGCCGGCGGCCGGGCGGGTGTTCCGGGTCGTCGCCGAGGGCCAGAGCGTGGGCACGATCGCCTTCTGGGAGCGCACATGGAAGGACGAGGAGGTCTACGAGAGCGGTTGGGGCATCCTCCCCGAGTTCCAGGGCCGCGGCCTCGCCGCGCAAGCGGCCCGCGCTGTCATCGCCCACGCGGCCGCGCACGGCACGCGCCGACACCTCCATGCCTTCCCGTCCGTCGAACACCGGGCATCCAACGCCGTCTGTCGCGCGGCGGGCTTCGTACTGCTCGGAGAGACCCGGTTCGAGTACCCGCCCGGTCAGTGGCACACGAGCAACGACTGGCGGGCCGTGCTGGCGGGGTGAGACGGGCTCCATGACGAAGGGGCGCCCCTGATGTGGGGCGCCCCTTCCGGCCCGCGGCTACGCGGACCTGGTGCGGTGGGTGTGGGATTTGAACCCACGGTGACTCGCGCCACGACGGTTTTCAAGACCGTTCCCTTAGGCCGCTCGGGCAACCCACCTGGCCGGTACAGAGTACCGGCAGGTGGGGGGCGGCCGGGTCAGGAATTCTGGGCCTTGTCGTAGGCCGCCTTCGCTTCGTTGCCGAAGTAGGGGCCGAACATCCGGTTCGGCAGGAAGGTGTAGCCGAAGCTGTTCACCGACACCTGGGTGCCCAGGCCGGTGGACTCGTTGAAGTCCTGGAACCAGGGTCCGCCGCTGGAGCCGCCGGTCATGTTGCAGCCCAGGCTGTGGTCCTTGGTCAGCAGGAAGTCCTTGCCGGTGTTCCCGCTGCAGTAGACCAGCTTGGTGCCGTCGTAGGGCGCGGCCGCCGGGAAGCCGAAGGAGTACATCTTCTTGTTGTAGCCGCCGTTGAACAGGATCCCCTGGGCGCCGACGACCTGGCTCAGCTTCTGGCCGTTCAGCGGGGCGACGACGGCGAGGCCGACGTCCATGTTCATGTCCTCGCTGGCGGCCCACTGGTCGGTGGCGAAGGTCTTCGTGGCCGACCACTGGCCGTAGGGCGCGTTCCCGTTGTCGTACGCCGGGACGAAGATCCAGTTGGTGTGCCAGGCGCCCTGGTACTTCACGCAGTGGCCGGCGGTGATGACCGTGCTGCCGTTGGCGCTGCTGATGGAGTCACCCGAGCAGGACGCGGTCCGGTCTCCGAAGGTGAAGAAGACCCGGCCCGAGGTCTTCACCACCGCGCCGCCGCCCGTCCACGCGCCGCCTGCCTGCGGGAACGCCGTCGGGGAGGCGGACAGGGAGGCAGCCGCGGAGGATGCCGCCGTCGGGGCGACCGCCGTGGGCCGGTCCGAGGCCGCGACCGGCGCCCGCCCTCCCCCGGGCGCTGCCGTCACGTCCAGCGGGGTGGCGCTGCGCATCCGCTCGGCGGTCCAGAAACCCTGGCTGTGCTGCTGCTTGAACGAGGCCGGGGCGTCGGCTGCGGCCGAGGGAGTGGCCGCCGTCAGCGCGCCCGCAATCAGGGCGCCCGCCGCCATGAGGACCGATGCTGCCGTGCGATGACGATTCACGCAGGACTCCTTCTGCCGTGCCCGGTCCCGTCGGAGCGGGCAGGGTGGGGGTGAAGAGCTGTCGGTGCGGATCGGCCGCAGGGTCGCACGCGCGGCACGAGAAGTCAGGAGACGGTCGGAACGTTCGGTCGGTTCCGGCCAGGAATTGGCCAACTCCCGTCGATGGAAAATGCCCCGCGGGTCATGCCGTCAGCAGCACTCCCGCGTACGAGACACCGGCCACCACGATCCAGGCGCCGAGCCCCAGTACGGCGGCCCGTACACCTGTCTTGGCCAGCCGGGGCAGGTCCACCGCACTGCCCAGCCCGAACAGGGCCGCTGCCAGAAGCAGTTCCTGCGCGGTGTGCGCCCACTCCAGTGCCGCGTCGGGCAGCACCCCGGTGGCGCGCAGCGCGGCCGCGGCCAGGAACCCGGCCACGAACAGCGGGACCGGCGCCGGGCGGCGGCCCGAGGGCGTGCGCACACCCTGTCGGCGCGCCCGTACGGAGAAGGCCACCGCGGCCACCAGCGGGGCCAGCAGGGCCACCCGCATCAGCTTGACCAGAACGGCCTCGCCGAGCGCACCCGGGCCCGCCGTCTGGGCGGTGGCGACCACCTGGCCCACGTCGTGGACGCTCGCGCCGACCCAGCGCCCGAAGGCCGGGTCCGAGAGCCCCAACGGGCTCTGGAGCAGGGGGAGGACCGCGATGGCCAGCGTCCCGCACAGGGTCACCAGCGCCACCGAGGCGGCGACGTCCTCCTCGTCGCTGCCGGACACCTGGCTCACCGCGCCGATCGCCGAGGCCCCGCAGATCGAGTACCCGGTGGCGATCAGCAGCGGCTGGTCGCCGGGGAGCCCGAGCTTGCGGCCCAGCCAGAGCGTGCCGAAGAAGGTGGCGGCGACCACAGCGGCCACCATCGCCACCGTGGCCCAGCCCAGCCGGAGCACTTGGTCCAGCCCCAGGCCGAGGCCCAGCAGGACGATGCCGATCCGCATCAGCCGCCGTCCGGCCAGCGACAGCCCTGGGCGGGCAGCTCCGCGTACGACCTCGCGTATGCCCGGGAGATGGGCCACGGCGATGCCGAGCACCACCGACGCGGTCAGCATGGGTACGTCGGGCACCAACCGGTGCACACACCACGACACCAGCACGCCCACGGCCGCCAGCCCCAACCCGGGCCAGGAGGAGGATGTTTCACGTGAAACACGCCCGGCGCGCTCCGTCTCCGCTCCGCGTACCGGGCGGTTCAGCAGGGCCATCAGTCGGTGGGGAGCGAATAGACGCGACGGACGCTGCTGCCCAGGCGGATGACGTCGGCTCCGTAGACGTGAAGGGATATCGCCGTGGTGCCACAGGAGTTGCGGACCTTGTGGATATCGCCGGGCGGGGCGAATCCGCAGACGTCGCCGGGGCCGTTGACCACCTGCTCGGTCGCCACCAGCCGGGCGCAGGACTCCCCCGCGGCGGGGGCCAGCCGGTAGCGGAGCTCACTCTCCTCGCCCTCGTGCACCCCGGCGACGCACCAGGAGACGTGGTCGTGGATGGCGGTCTCCTGGCCGGGCAGCCACACCAGGGCGACCACCGAGAAGCTGCCGTCGGGCTCCGCGTGCAGAACGTGCTGCCGGTACCGGTCGGGGTGCCCCTCGCGCTGCTCGGGGGTGAGCAGGTCTGCCGTGCCCAGATGCGGGGCGACGCGCTCGCCGACGAGGTAGGCGGTCAGGTCCGGGGCCAGCCCCCGGTCCACGACCGTACGGATCTCACTGACGAGGGCGGCCATCCTCGCGGTCGTACGGGCCGGCGTTGTGGTGGTCATACAGGGAGCGTCGAGCAGCCGTCCCATCACGTCCAACGACAGTTCTCACCTGAAATCCCAAGCAGTGCTTATGGGTTCGAGACAGGAGCCGTCGGGTGGTCAGCAGCCGACGCGGTTGGAGGCCGCCTGCTTCAGCGCGTTGAGGACCACGGACGTCGCCGGGATCCGCAGATGGTCGCGGTAGACGTGCGCGGCGATGTGCCGGCGGGCGGCCGGCTGCAGCGGCCGCCCGCACACCTTGCTCAGGGAGAGGGAGGGCAGCACCAGCGCGGGCATCATCGCCACGCCGAGACCCTGCCCGACCATGCTCTGCACCACCAGGTTGTCGTCCGTGGCGAACCGGATGTCGGGCACGAACCCCAGCTCGGCGCACTCGTGCAGCAGGTTCGCCCGGCAGCGCGGACAGCCGGCGATCCACTGCTCCTCCGCGAGGTCCGCCAGGTGCACGGCCCGCCGCCGGGCCAGCGGGTGCCCGGTCGGGAGCAGCACCGTCAGCTGGTCCTCCATGAGTCTGACCTCGGCGACCTCCTCCGGGATCTCCTCGTGGAGCCCGGGATAGGTGAAGGCGAGGGTGATGTCGCACTCCCCGCGCTCCAGCCGGCGCAGCGACTCGGGGGGCTCCCCCTCCAGCAGCTCGACCTGGATGCCCGGATGCTCCTTGGCCAGGCTGCTCAGGGCCTCCGGGACCAGGGTGACGTTGGCGCTGGGGAAGCCGCACAGCCGTACCCGCCCGGTGCGCAGGCGCGCGTACGCCTTGAGCTGGGCCTCCGCGGCGGAGAGACTGCCCAGGATGGACTCGGCGTGCCGGGCCATGGACTCCCCGGCCTCGGTGAGCTGCATCTTGCGGCCGACCCGGGTGAACAGCGGGGTGCCGGCGGCGCGTTCGAGGGCCTTCATCTGCTGGGTGACAGCAGGCTGGGTGTACCCGAGGACGCGAGCGGCCGCCGAGTAGGACCCGTTGGTGACCACTTCGTGGAAAGTACGTATGTGCCGCGAATCGAACACGTGGGAAGCATAAGCGGACATTGGGAGGGGCCGTAGGCGTATTCGCGCCCACGGCCCCTCGCCATCAGGCCAGCGGCCCCGGCCGGTCCCCGCGCACGGTTACCGGCCGGTGAGCCGTGGTTACTTGTCGCCGACCCGCGAGCCGAGCGTGATGTCGACGGTGTTCGGCTTGCCGTCGCGCAGGTAGGTCAGCTTCACGACGTCGCCGGGCTTGTGCGTCCAGATCTCACTGATGAGGGTCGGGCCGCTGTCGATCGGCTTGTCGCCGAACTGGGTGATGATGTCGCCGGGCTTGAGACCCGCCTTGCCGGCGGGACCGTTGGGGTCGACCAGCTCGTTGGCGGGCGCACCCTGCTCGGAGATCTTGGCGCCGTCGGCCTTGGCCTGGAGGTCCACGGAGACCGAGATGATCGGGTAGACCGGCTTGCCCGTCTTGATCAGCGATTCGGCGACGTTCTTCGCCTGGTTGATCGGGATGGCGAAGCCGAGGCCGATCGAACCGGCCTGGCCGCCGCCGAAGCCGCCGTTGCCGGCCGACTGGATGGCGGAGTTGATGCCGATGACCGCGCCGCGACCGTCGAGCAGCGGGCCGCCGGAGTTGCCGGGGTTGATCGAGGCGTCCGTCTGGAGTGCGCTCATGTACGAGCTCTTGCTGCCGGAGCCGTCGCCGGAGGCCACCGGTCGGTTCTTGGCGCTGACGATGCCGGTGGTGACCGTGTTGGACAGGCCGAAGGGGGCACCGATCGCGATGGTCGAGTCGCCGACGGCGACCTTGTCGGAGTCGCCGAGCGGCAGCGGCTTGAGCCCGGCGGGAGGGTTCTTCAGCTTGAGCACGGCCACGTCGTAGCCCTGGGCCCGGCCGACGACCTCGGCCTCGTACTTCTTGCCGTCGGAGAAGATCGCGGAGAGCTTGCCGCCGTTCGCGGCGGAGGCCACCACGTGGTTGTTGGTGAGGATGTGGCCCTGCTGGTCGTAGACGAAGCCGGTGCCCGTGCCGCCCTCGCCGTCGCCGGCCGACGCCTCGATGGTGACCACGCTGGGCAGGGCGCCCGCGGCCAGGCCCGCGATGGAACCGGCCTCCCGCTTGAGGTCCTTGGGGGTGTTGCCCGCGGTGATCGTGGTCGAGCCGAAGCCGTTGTCGTTGCGCTCGGCGGCCCAGTAGCCGATGCCGCCACCGACGCCGCCCGCGAGGAGGGCGGCCACGAGCACGGCGGCGACCAGGCCGCCCTTGCCCTTCGGCTTTGCGGGCGGCATGCCGCCGGCTGCCGGGGGAGCGCCCCAGGCGCCGCCGCCGTGGCC
Source organism: Streptomyces sp. NPDC031132 (assembly GCF_055570595.1). Classification (NCBI taxonomy): domain Bacteria; kingdom Bacillati; phylum Actinomycetota; class Actinomycetes; order Kitasatosporales; family Streptomycetaceae; genus Streptomyces; species Streptomyces sp. NPDC031132. Next base: position 137,320 of record NZ_JBVIGX010000009.1, on the reverse strand, counting down.
GCCGGAGCCGTACGCCGGAACGGTGGGCGGCGGGGGCGGCCAGCCTCCGGCGCCGTGCGCGGCCGGAGCCTGCGCCCCGGGGGCCTGGGCATAGGCCGGGGCGGGGGTGTGCGGGAGCTGCTGCGTCGGCTCCGCACCCGGCGCGGGCGTCGGCGGGAGCTGCTGGGTGACCGGCTCCGCGGCGGGCACGGCCGGCGCCGGGGCATGCGTGGCAGCGGCCTGCCCGGCCGCCGGGGCAGGTGCAGGGGCGCCCGCGGGGGCCTCCGCAGCCGGGGCGGGCGCAGACGTCTCGGGGGCGGGAGCGGCCACCGGGGGTGCCGACGGGGCCGCGGGGGGCGTCGGGGCCGCGGTGCCCTCGTTCTCGGTGCTCACAGCGCTCTTCTCCTCGTCACACACGGCTTCAGACAAACTGGCGGTTCGGCCCGACTGAACGTTCGACGTGCCGCACAAGTTCCTGGGAAAAGCCTTCCCCATGACCCGTCAGAGCACTGTAAGCCGGACCTGTGTATCTCCCCCATCCTTTATCTCCGACAATTCGGTCGCATCCGGAGGACGGAAGCCTGACACCGCACACCTTCTCGGTGGCACCATGACCCGGTGACCCACGCAATGCCGCCCATCCAGGTCGTCGCCCACCGCGGCGCCTCGGAAGATGCCCCCGAGCACACCCTGGCCGCCTACCGCAAGGCCATCGAGGACGGCGCCGACGCCCTCGAGTGCGACGTCCGGCTCACCGCCGACGGCCATCTGGTCCTGGTCCACGACCGCCGGGTCAACCGCACCTCCAACGGCCGCGGCGCCGTCTCCGCCCTCGAGCTGGCCGACCTCGCCGCCCTCGACTTCGGCTCCTGGAAGGACCGCGAGGAGTCCCCCGACTGGGACGCCGACCCCGAGCGCACCTCCGTGCTCACCCTGGAGCGGCTGCTGGAGCTGGTTTCCGACGCCGGCCGGCCCGTGCAGCTCGCCATCGAGACGAAGCACCCGACCCGCTGGGCCGGACAGGTGGAGGAGCGCCTCCTCTTCCTCCTCAAGCGGTTCGGGCTGGACGCACCGCCCGCCGAGGGCCCGCACCCCGTCCGCGTCATGAGCTTCTCCGCGCGCTCCCTGCACCGGGTGCGGGCGGGCGCGCCGACGATCCCGGCCGTGTACCTGATGCAGTTCATCTCGCCCCGGATGCGCGACGGGCGGCTGCCGGCCGGGGTACGGATCGCCGGTCCGGGGATGCGCATCGTGCGCAACCATCCCGGGTTCATCCGCAAGCTCCAGAGCGCGGGTCACTCCGTACACGTATGGACCGTAAACGACCCGGAAGACGTTCAGCTCTGCGCTGATCTGGGCGTAGAAGCGATCATTACGAACAGGCCGCGACAGGTTCTGTCACAGCTCGGGCGCTGACGTCCCCTTTTGCCCACCCGTCCCGCCCACCCCTCGCGTGACAGGGTGTGCTCCGGCGCATCCGCTCCGCAATCGCTGGTCATGAATGCGTCAGAGGGCTCCGCTTGACCGGTTTCCGGTCCAGGCCATTGGGGCATCCAGACCATGGCGTGGGGCTAAGGAGGTTCCGGGGGTGGCGTTGGTGGTGGCACAGGAAGTGCCCACGTCGTCGTGCATGGACGTATGCCATGGTCCTGCGGGCGTGGGCGAGGCGAGACGCCGCATGCGTGAGCAATTGCGTATGAGCGGGGTGTCCGAATCGGTCGTGGACGACGCCGTACTGATCCTTTCCGAACTGCTCAGCAACGCCTGCCGACACGGCAGACCGCTGGGCGCCGGGGAGATCGGGGACGGGGAGATACGCGCCGCGTGGCGCATCGACAAGGCGGGGCGGCTGACGGTCGAGGTCACGGACGGGGGCGGTCCCACGCGCCCGGTTCCGGCCACGCCTTCGGTCACCGCGCGCGGCGGCCGGGGGCTGAACATCATCAGCGCCCTCGCCCAGGACTGGGGTGTCCGGGACGGAGCGGCAGGCGAGGTCACCGTATGGGTGACCGTTGCATGTGGGCCCCGGCACGACGATTTCGCTACGCGCGTTGCGCCCCCGGCGATCGACTTCCGCACGGCCTTCGACGATCTCCATCCGTGACCGGATCCCCGACCGGATCCGCGACGGCAACACCGGCCATCCGAACGAGCGGCCGCCGGGAGCGCACGCCGACCGTGCTCCCGGCCGCAACTTCCGGGTTGCAGCGGTACGAACGGCTAGGCTCGCGCCCAGACACAACGCCGTACCGCCGCAACCGGGAGACACCCACGATGGCCAAGAAGCGCCCCGCAGCCAAGACTGCAAAGCCGCAGCTCAAGAACGGGGAGATCCCGGTGGTGGGCGCACGCGAGCCCTGCCCCTGCGGATCCGGGCGCCGCTACAAGGCCTGCCACGGAGCAGCCGCCGCGCACGCCGTCACCGAGCACGTGGCGCGCCCCTTCGAGGGCCTGCCCGGCGAGTGCGACTGGGTCGCGCTGCGCGAGCTCGTGCCCGCGGCGACCATCCCGCTCACGCTCAAGGGCGGCCTGCCCGAGGGCGTCCCCTCCGTCACGCTGGTGACCGTACTGCCCATGGCCTGGCCGGCGCTGCGCCGCGAGGACGGGTCCGTCCTGCTCGGCCTGCAGAACGACTCGACCACCGGGGACCTGTCCCGGGACATGGCCGACACGCTGGAGCGCGCGCTCGTCGCGGAACCGGGTACCCCGGTTCCGGCCCGCCGCGTTCCCGCCGAGGGTCCGCGACTTCAGGATCTCCTGGACACGGACGGCGTTTTCGAGCCGGTTGTGCACAGCGGCTTCGAATTCTGGATTCCGGATGCGGAGAGCGCCCAGAGCGCCTCCCCGGAGATCGCCGCCTCCCTCGAGCGCGCCAACGCCGCCGCCATCCCGACGGTCAAGCTGGCCGGCGTGGACGCGGCCTACTGGTGCGAGACCCCGGACAAGAACCACCTGCGCTGGGTCATGCCGCACCCCGAGGAGAAGCTGCTCGACGCCCTCGCGCGGCTGCACGCCGCCGGCACCTCCTCGCTCGGCGAAGGCACCCGACTGGTCGGTTCCTTCCGGGCGCACGGCCTGATGGTCCCCGTCTGGGACCTGCCCACCGGAGTGACCGCCGACGACGTGGAGAAGCCCGCGGCGGAGTTCGCGGAGCGGCTGGCCACGGCCCTGGCCGCGGACGCCCCGCTGACCGCCGAGGAGCGCCGGGCGCGCGGCGGGCTCACCAACCGCCAGGTCACCCTCAGCTGACCGCCGAGCCCCTGCAGGACCGGTGACTGGGGTCACAACTCCCGCTAATCGCCTGCAAATCGGTGTCTGAATATCAGAGATCGAATTTGCGAACAGGCGATCTCTTGTTACCGTTCTTGTAGCCCGGTCGCTGGTGCATCCCCCGTCGCCAGCGACCGGGCCCTTCCTTTTCCGCCGTCGCTCAACCGACGGCCGGTGCCGGTGCGTTGCTCCCGGACCTCAGCAGCAGCCGCCCTTCATCATCCGGAACTGCAAACTCCGCTACGGCCGAGTAGGCATCCGGCGCCCCCACCGAGTCCTCCCTCGGCGTCTCGCAGAGTCCCGGCTCGTCGCCCGCCCCGACCGCGCACCGGATCTGCACCGTGCGCCCCGCGGGCCCCATCACCGTCAGGACGGCGTCCAGCGCGCGCCCGCTGGTGTTGCGGTAGTAGCTGCGGCCCCAGGTCCGCCCCTCGCCCACCAGGATGCAGGTCTGCGCCTCCACGCCCTGCGGGGAGGAGAGTTCGGGGCCGCACCGGGAATCCGTACGGGGCTGCTCGGACGGACCCGGCTGCTGCGGGGCGGCCTGCTGCGGGGCGGCCTGCTGCGCGGACGGAGCGCCGGGCGCCGGCGTACGGGATCCGCCCGCCGGATCGGCCAGCCCGAGCGAGGAGAGCAACCCGCCGCCTTTTCCGTCGTCCTGACCGGCGAAATCCGGTCCGGCGATCGCTCCTGCCAGCGGGAGCGACAAGATGATCAGCACACCCGCGCTGATACCGATCAAGCGGAGATTCATTCGGCGAACATAGCGAGGCGGGAATGGGGCGCGGAGATCCCCGCGCCCAATTCCCTTGGAAACTCGTCGCGCTGGCACCCGTACGAGTGATCGGCGGGCGCCCGGAGCGTCGGCCCGCCCGCCCGTGCGCGGGCCGTACGCCCACCCCGCGCGGGCGGTACGTTCACCGCCCACGGGCCGCCGTACGCCCCTCGTCCGTGCGGGATCAGTACGCGAGACGGCTGCCGCCGCCGGACGCCCCGGTGCTCGCCTCGACCAGTGCGTCCACGACGGCCTCGACCTCCGGCAGCCACAGGCCCCCGGCATCCGCGGGCTCGCGCTCCCACCGCACCTGCCCGCCGCCGGACGCGGGGGAGGGCGGGAGCAACAGGTAGCCGCCCTCGCCGTGGAAGCGCAGGGCGGAGGGCACGTGGTCCTTGGCGTACAACAGTTCGCCGAGCCGTTCCAGCGAGTACGGCGCGACCAGGAGCGCCCACCGGGTGGGGGTGGCCACGATCGGACCCAGCCGCATGCCCTGCGCGTCCAGCCGTACGACGGCCCGCGCGGCCGCGGCGGCCGGCAGGCTCACGGCGCACGGCGCGGACCCGCCGGTGGCCAGCAGCACGGGAGCGGTGGGCCGGTTGGTCCACCACCAGGCCACCATCCGGGGGTCGGTGGTGGCCGCCAGCAGCCCGGGGTCGAAGGGGTGGGCGCCGGGGACGACGCAGTCGGGGTCGGGGCAGGCGCAGCGGGCGCTGTCGGCGCCGGAGCGGCCGACGCCGGGCAGCACCGGCCACTGCCAGGCGGTGGCGCAGGTGAGCGCCGCGTCGAAGAGGGCCTGGTCACCGCTCTGCCCGGGGGCGGAGCGAAGGGATTTCAGGCGATTGCGGAGCCGCTGGAGACGCCTTCCGAGGATCTCGCGCATGAGCGCTCGTTCCTTTCCGTTGAACGCCGAGGGCCACATCACACCATGTAACCGGTGTCTCACCACACGTACACGTTTCGCGTCACTGTCCGCTTGAAGCAGGTTCACACGGTTCGTGCAGTTTTCTTACGGGTCCATGAAACGTCCGGCGGGGGCGGAACGCGACCCGCGCCGGTGCCGAGACCGGCTGCCGCCGCTAAGGACGACGGACCGTGCCGGGCGGTTCCCGGCGACCACCGGGCTGCGCCAACTCTCCCCGGGCACCACCGATTAGGTACCCGGAGCCACTGCGGCGCCCGACCAGTCGATCGCAAAAACCGTCCGCTTCCAGCTTTTTCCGGCCAAGTTCTAGCCTTGGCTGGACAGTGAGTTGCAGCCCCACGGACACCAGGATTCCCACCTGGGCAATGCTGGACATCGATCCTCGTGTGCGTGTAGATGTGGATTCATTGATGGCGGCGCAGCACGATCTGGGGGTTTGCGATGCTATATGGCGAATCGCACCAGGTGGAAAGGCGGACGCCATGAGCGCCCCGCATCTGCCGAAAGTGGCTGGAATCGATCCAGCAGTTACCGCGGTCCCGCAAACTGCGGCGCCCACGCCCGCCCGAACAGCCCCCGCACCGGCCCCGGCACCGGTCCCCGCACCGAGCACCCTGATCCAGGACCGCCTGGCGGGGATGGTCTCCGATCTCACCACCCTCCACGAGCTCACCGAACGCCTCGCCCGCGCCCGTGACCTCGACTCCTCCCTCCAGGAGTTCCTGCGCGCCGGGGCCGCGCTCGTCGGCGCCCGCCGCGGCCTGATCGTCCTGGAGCCCTCCGACGGGCTCGGCCCGACGGCCACGATCGGCCTCGGCCTCGGCCGCGCGGACCTCGGGCACATCGAGACCGTCCCGCGCACCGCGACCTCGTACGGCCGGATCCTCGACGGGCTCCCCGACGCCCACGGCGGCTCCGAGGTGCTCCCCGAACCCGACGCCGCCCCCGGCTCGGGCGGCTACGGCACCCCGGTCGACCCCCGCCACCGCGAGGTCGCCGCCCGGCTCGGCTACGCCGCGAGCTACGCCGTGCCGCTCACCGCCGAGGCCGCCGGCCGGCTCGGCGCGGCCGTCTGGCTCTACGACGAGCAGGCCGAGCCGAGCGACCGCCAGCGCGATCTCGCCGGTCTCTACGTCCGCCACGCCGCCGAACACCTGGCCCGGATGCTCGAGGTGGAACGGTGCCGCAGCCGGCTGGCCACGGTCGCCGAGGAGCTGCTGCCCAGCCGGCTCCCCCGGATCCCCGGCGTCCAGCTCGCCGCCCGCCACCACACCGGACCGCGCGGCGGCGGCGACTGGTACGACGCGCTGCCGCTGCCCGAGGGCGCCCTGGGGCTGGCCGTCGGCTCCGTCACCGGGGCGGGGCCCAGCGCGGTCGCCGCGATGGGGCGGCTGCGGGCGTCGCTGCGCGCGTACGCCGTCATGGAGGGGGAGGACCCCGTCGCGGTCCTGTCCGACCTGGAGCTGCTGCTGCGCCTGACCGAGCCCGCGCGCTGCGCGACCGCGCTGTTCGCGTACTGCGAGCCGGCCCAGCGCAAGATCATCCTTGCCGGGGCGGGGCACGCCCCGCCGCTGCTCGTCGGCGAGCGCCGCACGGAGTACGTGGAGACCTCGCTCTCCGCGCCGCTCGGGATGCTGTCGTGCTGGGAAGCGCCGAGCGTGGAGATCGAACCTGCGCCCGGAGAAACGGTGCTGCTGTACACCGACGGGCTGCTGCGGCGGACCGGCGACCCGATGGACCGGGCCTACGCGCGGCTGCACGCGGCGGCCGCGGGGGTGCCCCGCGGCATCCGGGACGACCCGGCGGCCGTCTGCGACCACATCCTGCGGACGGTGCTGCCCGAGGACGACCCGGCGCTCGCGCCCGCCGGATCCGCGGCTGCCGCGGCTGCTTCCGGGACCACCGCCGCCATGGCCGCCACGGAGGACGGGGTGGAGGACATCGTCCTGCTCGCCGCCCGTTTTGACTGATTTATCACACTCGCCGCCGGGCGTCTTCCCCTCGCACATACGATGGATGCGGTCCATACCCGGTCCTGTCGTAGCTGAGGAGAAGACGTGGCTGACGAGCTCACCCCGGAGACCCCGGAAGAAGAGCAGCCCCAGAAGAAGCACAAGCAGCGCAAGAACGGGCTGTACCCGGGCGTCAGCGACGAACTCGCGGAGAACATGCGCACCGGCTGGGCCGACACCGAGCTGCACGGGCTGGAGCCGATCGCGCAGGCCGCGCACACCGCCGCCCGCCGCGCCGCGCTGTCCGCGCGCTTCCCCGGCGAGCGCCTGGTCGTGGCCGCCGGTCGCCTCAAGACCCGGTCGAACGACACCGAGTACCCCTTCCGCGCCTCGACCGAGTACGCGTACCTGACCGGCGACCAGACCGAGAACGGCGTCCTGGTCCTCGAGCCCGCGGGCGAGACCGGCCACACCGCCACCGTCTACCTGCTGCCCCGCTCGGACCGTGAGAACGGCGAGTTCTGGCTGTCCGGCCAGGGCGAGCTGTGGGTCGGCCGCCGCCACTCCCTGGCCGAGGCCGAGCAGCTGCTGGGCATTCCGGCGAAGGACGTCCGCAAGCTCGCCGAGGAGCTGGCCGAGGCCGAGGGCCCGGTCCGCAACGTCCGCGGCCACGACTCCGTCATCGAGACCGCCCTGACCGACAAGGTCACCAAGGAGCGCGACGATGAGCTGCGCGTCTACCTCTCCGAGGCCCGCGCCGTGAAGGACGACTTCGAGATCGGCGAGCTGCAGAAGGCCGTCGACTCCACCGTCCGCGGCTTCGAGGACGTCGTGAAGGTCCTGGACAAGGCCGAGGCCACGTCCGAGCGCTACATCGAGGGCACGTTCTTCCTGCGCGCCCGCGTCGAGGGCAACGACGTCGGCTACGGCTCCATCTGCGCCGCCGGCCCGCACGCCTGCACCCTGCACTGGGTCCGCAACGACGGCGACGTCCGCTCCGGCGACCTGCTGCTGCTCGACGCCGGTGTGGAGACCCACTCCCTCTACACCGCCGACGTCACCCGCACGCTGCCGATCAACGGCACGTACACCGACATCCAGCGCAAGATCTACGACGCGGTGTACGAGTCCCAGGAAGCCGGCATCGCCGCCGTCAAGCCGGGTGCGAAGTTCCGCGACTTCCACGACGCCTCGCAGCACGTCCTCGCCGAGAAGCTCGTCGAGTGGGGCCTGCTGGAGGGCCCGGTCGAGCGTGTCCTGGAGCTCGGCCTGCAGCGCCGCTGGACCCTGCACGGCACGGGCCACATGCTCGGCATGGACGTCCACGACTGCGCCGCCGCGCGCACCGAGGCGTACGTCGACGGCACGCTGGAGCCGGGCATGTGCCTCACCGTCGAGCCCGGTCTGTACTTCCAGGCCGACGACCTGACCGTGCCCAAGGAGTACCGCGGGATCGGCGTCCGGATCGAGGACGACATCCTGGTCACCGAGGACGGCAACCGGAACCTGTCGGACGGGCTGCCCCGCACCTCGGCCGATGTCGAGGCCTGGATGGCGCGCCTCAAGGGCTGACTCCGGCCGGCCGCGACGGCGGGCTTGCGAAGGCTGCCTCGGGACGGCCCCCGGACGGCTGACCTGGGACGGCTGACCTCGGACGGCTGACCTGGGACGGCTGACCTCCGATGGGCGGGATCTCGTACGCGAGTCCCGTCCATCGGCGTATCCGGGAGGACTTGCGCGGCTACGACGCCTTCAGCAGCGCTCCCTCACGCCATTTCAGGATCTTGTCGAAGCTGACCACCGCGCCCCGGCCCGGCCGGTTGCGCAACCTGACGTGGTCGGCGAGCTCCGCGATCAGCCACAGGCCCCGGCCGTGCTCGCTCTCCGAAGGCGCGGAGGGGCCGGCCGGCGGGGGTCTGCGCCCCGCGACCGTCGCCGCCGGGAAACCCGGGCCCGAATCGGTCACCTCGATGCGGCAGCAGTCCCCGTCCAGGTACGCCGTGACGCGGTACGCCGCGCACGCCTCCGGATCCGGTTCCGCGCCCACACCGGCTTCGGCCGCCGGGCCGCCGTGCTCCACCGCGTTCGCGCAGGCCTCGCTCAGTGCCACCGAAAGATCGAAGGAGATGTCCGGGTCCACCCCCGCGGTCTCCATCGTCCCCAGCAGCAAACGCCTGGCGAGCGGCACGCTCGCGGCTTCGCGCCTCAAGTGGAGAGACCACCAGATGCTCATACGGGTACCTATTGCCGCCCGCGAGGGTGCGTAAGCGCCCGGCGGCCGCCACAGCCCTCATTCGGCCGATGCGGCACTCCCGGACACCGGTGTATGCGGCGGCTCACGGGCCTGCGCCGCGGCGGGGACACCCGAGGTGAAGCCCTCGTACAGGGGCACTTGCGACCTTCCGGACCTGCCGTATGGACGGCGTGAGCTCAGTGCGATGATGGCCCGGCCATGACTGTCCCCCACGCGACGCCCGCCGGAGCCGGCCTACGGCTCATCCGGGCCGCGGTGTTCACCGCGGTCTGCGTCGTGCTGTCCGCGGCCGGGCACGCGCTGGCGTCCTGCGCCACCGTGCCCTGGTGGGCCCTCGTCATCGCCTTCCTCGCCGTGTTCGCGGTCGCCGCCCCGCTCGCGGGACGCCGGCGCTCGCTGCCCGGCATCGCCGCCGGACTCGCCTTCGGGCAGCTCGGACTGCACGCCGTGTTCGGGCTCGCCCAGCACGGCGACTCCGCCGCCCAGGCACCCGCCGGCACCGACACCTCGGTCGCGGCGCTCGCCGCCCGGCTGGTCTGCGGGGGCAACTCCGTCCCGCTCAGCCCGGCCGACGCCCGGCAGATCCTGGAGACCGCCGGACTGGACCCGGCCGCCGTGGCGGCCCAGGCCGCAGGGCAGGCCGCGGCGCAGGCACATGCCGGCCACGCGCACATGGCGCAGGCCTACGCGGCGCCCGCCACCGGCCTGTTCAGCACCGGCATGCTCGTCGGCCACCTGCTGGCCGCGCTGGCCGCGGGCTGGCTGCTGGGGCGCGGCGACGCCGCCCTGTTCCGGCTCGTCGAGCTGTCCCGCGCCTCCGCCGGAGCCGATCCGGTACGCCCGCTGCGCGCCGCGCTGGCCTTCGTACGCGCCCTCGGCGCCGGGCTCCCGGGCACGCCTGCCGGTACCCCGCCGGCCATGCGGGCCGCCGCCGAACCCGGCGCGCACACCGGTCGGGAGGCACTCCAGCACACGGTGATCAGGCGCGGGCCGCCCTCCACGGCGCTCGCCCTCGCAGCCTGACGCGGCACCCCCTTCCCGGAACATCCGGCGGAAGCACCGGTGCCGCGAACTCCGCGCGCGCTCGTGCGCGGAGCCACCGTCACCACTGCCCCTGTGGAGTGTTTCTGCCATGAAGACTTCTCGCGTCTCCTTCGCCGCCGCCCTTGCCGCCGGCAGCGTCCTCGTCCTGTCCGGCACCGCCTTCGCGCACGTCGGCGTGCAGCCCGGCGAGGCCGCCAAGGGCGGCTACGCGACGATCAACTTCAAGGTTCCGAACGAGCGCGACAACGCCTCGACCACGCAGCTGGAAGTCAACTTCCCCGTGGACCAGCCGCTGACGTCCGTCATGCCGCAGGACGTCCCGGGCTGGACCGTCACGGTCGAGAAGAGCAAGCTCGACAAGCCGCTCACCGTGCACGGCAAGCAGGTCAACGAAGCCGTCACCAAGGTGACCTGGAGCGGCGGCAAGATCGAGCCCGGCAAGTTCCAGCAGTTCCCGGTCTCCGTCGGCAAGCTGCCCGACAACGCCGACCAGGTGGTCTTCAAGGCGATCCAGACGTACGACAACAACGAGATCGTCCGCTGGATCGAGGAGACGAAGGAAGGCGCCGCGGAGCCGCAGAACCCGGCGCCCGTCCTGAAGCTGACCGCGGCCAAGGCGGCCGACAGCCACCACGACGACAAGAACGCCGCGGCCACCAAGGACGACAAGGGCCACGACGAGGCCGCCGCGGACGCCTCCGACACGACCGCGCGGGTCCTCGGCGTCGCAGGCATCGTCATCGGCCTCGGCGGTGTCGCCTTCGGTGTCGCCTCGCGTCGCCGCGCCTCCTGACCCGGCGCGACCGCAGGCCGTATCCCCTATTCCAGAACGTGCGCGCAGCCGGCCCGCCCTCGTGGCCGGCTGCGCGCACCGCATACCCGATCCCAGGGACATTTCTCCATGCGCACCACACGTGTGACGGTCGCCGCCCTCGCGGCAGCGGCCGCGCTCACCCTCACCGCCTGTGGCGGCGAGCCCGCCAAGACCAACGCGGTCACGCAGATCACCGGCCAGTCCAAGGCCGGTACCGCCACGGTCCTCGACCGCCCCTTCGACAAGCCGGAGCTCGTCCTGACGGACACCACCGGCAAGCCGTGGAACCTGCGCGAGCAGACCAAGGGCAAGCCGACGCTCATCTACTTCGGCTACACCAACTGCCCCGACGTGTGCCCCCTGACGATGAGCAACATCGCCGTCGCCAAGAAGGCACTCCCCAAGGCCGACCAGGACAAGCTCCAGGTCGTGTTCGTCACCACCGACCCCGAACGGGACACCCCCGACTCCCTCGGCGCGTGGCTGAAGGCCCAGGACCCGTCCTTCACCGGACTGACCGGGGACTTCGCCACCATCCAGGCCGCCGCGCGCAAGCTCGGCATCGGCATCGAGGCCGCCAAGAAGGAGGCCGACGGCAGCGTCGTCTCCATGCACGGCGCCCAGGTCATCGCGTTCTCGCCCAAGACCGACGAGGGATACCTCCTCTACGGCGAAGGCAGCACCGTCGACGACTACACCAAGGACCTGCCGAAGATCGTCAAGGGAGAGAACCCGTGAACGCCCGCACCACCCGCACCCTCGCCGCCGCACTCTCCCTGACGGCAGCGCTCGCCATATCCGGCTGCTCCTCGGACTCAGGCTCCGGTGCCGAGGCGGGCGGGGACGAGCCGAAGATGACGGTCACCGGCGCTTTCATGCCGGAGCCCGTGAACGACAAGATGGCCGGCGCGTTCATGGTCATCAAGAACGACTCGAAGACCGCCGACAAGCTCACGGCCGTCACCAGCCCGCTCTCGGACGATCTGCAGATCCACGAGACCAAGGACCAGAAGATGCAGCAGGTCGCGGCCATGGACGTGCCGGCGAACGGCGAGCTCAAACTGGAGCGCGGCGGCAGCCACGTCATGTTCATGGGGCTGAAGAACACGCCGAAGGTCGGTGACAAGGTCACCGTCGAGCTGCGCTTCGAGAAGGCCGATCCGGTCAAGGTCGAGCTGGACGTCAAGGAACGGACGTACAACGCCCAGAACACCAGCGCCCACTGACGGACCGAGGTACTGACGCCATGACGGCCATCGCCCCCTCCCCGGCCCGCGTCCGGGCCGCGGCACTCCTGCCGCGGCTCGCGCTGGTCCTCGCAGCCCTGCTGGCAGCCCTGTTCACCGCGGCCGGCCCGGCCACGGCACACGCTGCACTCACCGCGAGCGACCCCAAGGACGGGGCGGTGGTCGCCACGGCCCCCGCCCAGGTCACCCTCTCCTTCTCGGAGCAGGTCGCCATGGGCGACGACTCCATCCGCGTCATGGACCCGCAGGGCAGGCGGGTGGACACCGGAGAACTGCGCGACATGTGCAGCGGATCCACCATCCGCTACGGCACCGCACTGCACTCCGGGCTGCCGGACGGCACGTACACCGTCGCCTGGCAGGCCGTGTCCGCCGACAGCCACCCCGTCTCCGGCGCCTTCACCTTCTCCATCGGCGCCCCCTCGGCGACCAGCGTCACCCTGCCCACCGGGCAGGCGGGCGGCGGACCCGTCGGCATCGCGTACGACATCGCCCGCTACGCCGCCTACGCCGGATTCACCGTCCTCGTCGGCGGGGCCGCCTTCATCCTGCTGTGCTGGCGCCGCGGCGCCGCGCAGCGTCCGCTGCAGAAGCTCGTCGTGCGCGCCTGGGTCACGCTCACCGCCGCCACCCTCGTGATGCTGGTGCTCCGCAACCCGTACACGGGGTCGGGGAAGTTCGCCGACGCGCTGGACCTCGGCGGCCTCAAGGCCGTTCTGGAGACCAAGCCCGGCGCGTCTCTCGTCTCCCGGCTGCTGCTTCTCGGTGCTGCCGCGCTGTTCATCGCCGTGCTGTTCGGCGCCTTCGCGCGCAGGACCGCCGAGACCGGGGACGGCGGCAAGGGCAAGAACGGGGACAGGAAGAAGGACAAGTCCGACGGCGGGGGGCAGGCGGCGGACAAAGAGGCCAACGACCTGCTCTTCGGCCTCGGCATCGGCGGAGCCGTCGTCGCCGGCGGTATCGCCGCCACCTGGGCCCTGTCCGAGCACGCCTCGACCGGCATCCAGCCCGGGATCGCCATGCCCGCCGACATCCTGCACCTGCTGGCCGTCGCCGCCTGGCTCGGCGGGCTCACCGCACTGCTCGTCGCGCTCCACAAGGTCCCCGGGATCGAGCGCGAGGCGGTCCAGCGGTTCTCCCGGGTCGCGTTCGTCAGCGTCCTGGTGCTGGCCGTCACCGGCATCTACCAGTCCTGGCGCCAGGTCGGCAGCTGGTCGGCCCTCACCGGTACCAGCTACGGACAGCTCCTGTTGCTGAAGGTCGGGCTCGTCGCCATCCTCGTCGGGATCGCCTCTGTCTCCCGCTCATGGACCGCACGGCTCACCGACGCACCCGCCGGGAAGCCGGCCAAGATCGCCCGGCAGCGCGCTGTTTCACGTGAAACACAGCAGGCCGCCGTCACGGTCCCCGAGGACCCCAAGCGCGCCGCCCAGCTCGCCCGCCAGCGTGCCGCCCGCGAGAACGCGCGCGAGAAGCAGGTCCGCGACGCCGATCCGACCCGGGCGGGGCTGCGCCGCTCCGTCCTCGCCGAGGCCGGGGTCGCCGTCGTCCTGCTCGCCGTGACCACCGTCCTCACCAGCACCGAACCCGGCCGGACGGCCGAGCAGGCGAGCGGTCGCGACTCGGCGGCCACCGCCGTCCCCAACCGCGCCATCAAGATCACCCTGCCGTTCGACACCGGCGGCGAGAACGGCAAGGGATCGGTCCGGGTGGAACTCGACCCGGGCCGCGTCGGCGCCAACTCGCTCCACGTATGGGTCGACGACCCCGAGAGCAAGCCCCTCGACATCCCCGAGATCAAGGTCGCTTTCACCCTCCCCGCCAAGGACATCGGCCCCCTGCCGCTCCTCCCGGAGCGCGCGGCCCCCGGACACTGGAGCGCATCCGGCGTCCAGCTGCCGCTCGCCGGAGAATGGCGGATCGACGTGAGCGTCCGTACCTCCGACATCGACCAGACGACCGTGCAGAAGAACGTGAAGATCGGCTGACCAGCGTGACCGAGAGCAACCCCCACATCGAGATCTCCCGGCGCCGCCTGCTGGGCACCGTCGGCGCCGCAGGCGCCGCCGGGCTCGCGCTCGGCGCCACCGGCGGAGCCCTCGTGCACTCCGCACTCGCCGACTCCCCGGCCGGAGCCCCCGGCGCCGCCGGGAGCCTCGCCTCCCTCGGCGCCAACGAGGTCGCCTTCCAGGGCGACCACCAGGCCGGCATCACCACCCCGCTGCAGGCCAAGGGCCACGTCGTCGCCTTCGACCTGGCCCCGGGTGCGGGACGCAAGGAGGCCGCCGCCCTGATGCGCCGCTGGTCCGACACCGCGCGCCTGCTGATGGCGGGCAAGGCTGTTTCGGCCGCCGACACCGGAATCGCCCTCGACGCCGGGCCGTCCTCCCTCACCGTCACCTTCGGCTTCGGCCACTCCTTCTTCGAGCGCACCGGGCTCACCGCCCGCCGCCCCACCGCCCTCGACCCGCTGCCCGACTTCTCCGCCGACCGGCTCGACGCCCAGCGCAGCAACGGCGACCTGTGGGTCCAGATCGGCGCCGACGACGGGCTCGTCGCCTTCCATGCCCTGCGCGCCCTGCAGAAGGACGCGGGGGACGCCGCCCGCGTGCGCTGGCAGATGAACGGCTTCAACCGGTCCCCCGGCGCCACCGCCGCCCCGATGACCGCCCGCAACCTCATGGGCCAGATCGACGGCACCGGCAACCCGAAGCCCGCGCAGCCGGACTTCGACAAGCGGATCTTCGTCCCCGCCACCGGCCCCGGGCCCGCCGAACACGCCTGGATGGGCGGGGGCTCGTACGCCGTCGTACGCCGCATCCGGATGCTCCTCGACGACTGGGACAAGCAGTCCCTGGCCCAGCAGGAGCAGGTCATAGGCCGTACGAAGGCCACCGGGGCGCCCCTCACCGGCGGCACCGAGACCACCGAGATGGCCCTCGACAAGATCGGCCCCGACGGCAAGCCGGTCATCCCGTCCAACGCGCACGCCCGGATCTCCGCCCCCGAGCAGAACGGCGGGGCCGCCATGCTCCGGCGTCCCTTCTCCTTCCATGACGGGATCGCCGCCGACGGCACCCCGGACGCCGGGCTCCTGTTCATCTGCTGGCAGGCCGATCCGCTGCGCGGTTTCGTCCCCGTCCAGCGCAAGCTCGACCGCGGGGACGCCCTGTCGGTGTTCATCCGGCACGAGTCCAGCGGGCTGTACGCGGTACCGCCCGGCCCGCGCGACGGGGAGTACGTGGGGCAGCGGCTGCTCGAAGGATGAACAGCACCCCGGCGGTCGGGGGCCCGGCATTAGGCTGATCACATGTCGGCCACCCGCTTCACCTACCTCGGTCCCGAGGGCACCTTCACCGAAGCCGCCCTCCGCACACTGCCGGAAGCCGCGACCCGGGAGCTCGTCCCGATGGTGTCGGTCCCGGCCGCCCTGGACGCCGTACGCAACGGGGAGGCCGCGGCCGCCCTGGTGCCGATCGAGAACTCGGTGGAGGGCGGGGTCACCGCCACCCTGGACGAGCTGGCCTCCGGCGAACCGCTGATGATCTACCGCGAGGTGCTGCTGCCCATCGCGTTCGCGCTGCTCGTACGGCCCGGGACCAAGCTGTCGGACGTCAAGACCGTCACCGGGCACCCGGTCGCCCAGCCGCAGGTCCGCAACTGGCTGCGGGCGAACCTGCCCGACGCGCTGTGGGAATCGGCCGCCTCGAACGCCGACGGTGCCCGGCTCGTCCAGGAGGGCCGCTTCGACGCCGCTTTCGCGGGCGAGTTCGCGGCCACCACGTACGGGCTCGTCCCGCTGGTCACCGAGATCCACGACGCGGAGAACGCCGAGACCCGGTTCGTGCTCGTCGGGCGGCCCGCCCGGCCCGCCGCACCGACCGGCGCCGACAAGACCTCCGTCGTGCTGTGGCTCGGCGACGACCACCCCGGTGCGCTGCTGGAGCTCCTCCAGGAGTTCGCCGTCCGCGGGGTCAACCTGATGCTGATCCAGTCGCGGCCGACGGGCGCGGGCATCGGCAACTACTGCTTCGCCGTCGACGCGGAGGGCCACATCTCCGACCGCAGGGTCAGCGAGGCCCTCATGGGGCTCAAGCGCACCTGCCCGCAGGTCCGCTTCCTCGGTTCTTACCCGCGTGCCGGCGTCGCTCAGGGTGACGTGCGCGCTCCGCGGCCCGGTACCTCGGACGGTGACTTCACGGCCGCTTCCGACTGGCTGACGCGCTGCCTCGACGGCCGGGCGTAGTTCTTCCTCCCCTGTCCACAGAGTTATCCACAGGCCGAGATGGGGACCTGTGGACTAGTCGACATCATGGCGCGACAAGGTCGACAAATCGGTCGGCGGGCCCGGGTTTCGCGCTGGGGAGCGGAAGGTGAACGGCGTCACCCCCGCATCGCCGATCAACTCTTTGGAGCGAGCCATTCCCACCCGAATGAGTGTGTGAGGGTGGTTTGAACCCTGATTCGTCCCGACGGTCCGCCAGTGTGGATTGATCTAATTCCGTGTCCACAGATCCGGCACACAGCCTGTGGAAAAGTCCCCGCGGTGGACAATTCCTGTGGACAAGGAAGCCCTTCCCGCCCTGCTCAGAGGGTGCCCGGATACCCCGGTTGTGCCCCTTTTCGGGGAATGGGGCGCTTTTATTGACCGCCCGACAAGGGCCACTTCCAGCCAGTCGGCCAGAGTTTTCCATTCTCCGCAATTAGGACATAGCGACACGCAGCGTTATATCGGTGTGAGGCCAGGAAGCCCAGCCCGGTAGCCTGGAGGGGTGATTGACCTCCGGCTGCTCCGTGAAGACCCTGACCGTGTCCGCGCCTCGCAGCGCGCCCGTGGAGAGGACGTCGAACTCGTCGACGCACTGCTCTCCGCCGACGAGCGCCGCAGGTCCTCCGGCATGCGCTTCGACGAACTCCGCAATGAGCAGAAGTCGCTCGGCAAGCTCATCCCCAAGGCCTCCCCGGAAGAGCGGGCGGAGCTGCTCAAGAAGGCCGAACAGCTCAAGACGGACGTCAAGGCCGCCGAGGCCGAGCAGAACGAGGCCGACGAGGCCGCCAAGCGTCTGCTGCTCCAGCTCGGCAACATCGTCCACGAGGACGTCCCGGTCGGCGGCGAGGAGGACTTCACCGTCCTCGAGACGCACGGCACGATCCGCGACTTCGGCGCCGAGGGCTTCGAGCCCAAGGACCACTTGGAGCTCGGCGAGTCGCTGGGCGCCATCGACGTCGAGCGCGGCGCCAAGGTGTCGGGCTCGCGCTTCTACTACCTGACCGGTGTCGGCGCCCTGCTGGAGCTCGCCCTGGTCAACGCGGCGATCGCGCAGGCCACCGAGGCCGGCTTCATCCCGATGCTGACCCCGGCGCTGGTCCGCCCGCGCGCCATGGAGGGCACCGGCTTCCTCGGCCAGGCCGCGGAGAACGTGTACCACCTCGAGAAGGACGACTATTACCTGGTCGGCACCTCCGAGGTCCCGCTCGCCGCGTACCACATGGACGAGATCATCGACGCCGAGAAGCTGCCGCTGCGGTACGCCGGCTTCTCGCCGTGCTTCCGCCGCGAGGCCGGTACGTACGGCAAGGACACCCGCGGCATCTTCCGCGTGCACCAGTTCGACAAGGTCGAGATGTTCTCGTACGTCGCGCCGGAGGAGGCCGAGGCCGAGCACCAGCGTCTCCTGGAGTGGGAGAAGCAGTGGCTGACCAGCCTGGAGCTGCCGTTCCAGGTGATCGACGTCGCCACCGGTGACCTGGGCTCCTCCGCCTCGCGCAAGTTCGACTGCGAGGCGTGGATCCCGACGCAGGGCAAGTACCGCGAGCTCACCTCCGCCTCCAACTGCAACGGCTTCCAGGCCCGCCGCCTGTCGATCCGCTACCGCGACGGCAAGAAGACCGCGCCGCTCTCGACGCTGAACGGCACGCTGTGCGCCGTACCCCGCACGATCGTCGCCATCCTGGAGAACCACCAGCAGGCCGACGGTTCGGTGCGGGTGCCGGCGGTGCTCCGTCCGTACCTGGGCGGCCGCGAGGTCCTGGAGCCGATCACCAAGTGAGCCCGGCCCCGTTCCCGTACAAGCTCGTCGCGACCGACCTCGACGGCACGCTGCTGCGTGGCGACGACACCGTCTCGGAACGCACCCGTGAAGCGCTCGTCGCGGCCACCGCGGCGGGCGCGGCGCACATCATCGTCACCGGCCGTGCCGTGCCCTGGACCCGGAGCGTGCTGGACGATCTCGGCTACAAGGGCATCGCAGTGTGCGGGCAGGGCGCGCAGGTTTACGACGCGGGAGCGCACCGGCTGCTGACCTCGGTGACGCTCGACCGGCAGCTGGCCGGTCTGGCGCTGTCGAAGCTCGAGGCCGAGGTGGGTCCGCTGGCGCTCGCGGCCAGCCGGGACGGGGTGGACGGCGACGTGCTGTTCGGGCCCGGCTACCGGGTGCAGGGGGGCCTGCCGGCGCTCTACCTGGAGGACACGGCGGAGGTCTGGACGGCTCCGCTGAACAAGCTGTACATCCAGCACCCGGAGCTCGACGACGACGCGCTGGTGAAGGTGGCCCGGGAGACGGTGGGCGCCTTGGTGGACAT
Source organism: Streptomyces sp. NPDC031132 (assembly GCF_055570595.1). Classification (NCBI taxonomy): domain Bacteria; kingdom Bacillati; phylum Actinomycetota; class Actinomycetes; order Kitasatosporales; family Streptomycetaceae; genus Streptomyces; species Streptomyces sp. NPDC031132. The sequence continues at coordinate 118,478 of NZ_JBVIGX010000009.1, read as the reverse complement.
CGTCATGGCCGGCCCGGGGATAGTGGAGATCCTGCCGCTGGGGCTGACGAAGGCCACCGGCCTCTCGCTGGCCGCGCGTCGGCTGGGTGTGAAGGCGGCGGAGACGATCGCCTTCGGCGACATGCCCAACGACATCCCGATGTTCGGCTGGGCGGCCCACGGCGTGGCGATGGCCAATGCCCATGCGGAGCTGAAGGCGGTGGCCGACGAGGTGACGGCCTCCAACGAGGAGGACGGCATCGCGGTGGTGCTGGAGCGCCTGCTGGGCGCCGCCTGACGGCTCGGCCGAGAACGGGGAAGGTCCGGAACAGCCCGCGCCGCAAGGCGCGCTCGAAGTGGCTGCTCCGGACCTTTTTGTTGCTCCCCGCACGACTCACTCTGCCCGGGGCGTACGTCCCGTACCAGTCAATTTCTGCGCATCAGCCCGGCGAGCGCCGTGCTCATGTTTCACGTGAAACATGTCTGGGGTGCGGGTGGCGGGTCAGCGGCCAGGCGAGCAGGCCGACGGAGAGCGAGATGGCGTGCCCGAGGTCGGTGAAGGTGCCTCCGGTGAGGAGGGGGAGCCCGAAGAAGGCGACGACACAGGCGAGGTAGAACCAGCGCAAAGGGTTCGGGAGCCGGTAGGTGAGGACCCCGATCGAGGCCGCGAGTCCGTAGCTGACGCCGACGTCGACGACGTGGACCATGCTCTGCGGGGCTCGGTGGTCCTGAATGGCCATCAGAACGACCTTCTGGCTGATCAGGGTGGCCGTGATGTGGGCGGTCGCGACGATGGCGAGCCAGCGCAGGGTGCCGAGCCAGCGTTCGACGGGGGCGTGGAAGAGCTCGAAGAGGACGGCGTACAGGGCGAGCGAGGCCGGGTTCGCTATCCAGAAGGCGCTGGAGAGCAGGGCCCGCACGGGGTGCCGGGTGAGCTCGTGGATATTGCTGCTGTGGCGGTGGAGCAGGACGTGCTCGAGGTGGTCGGGCGCGATCACGACGATGATGCTCGTGACGGCGATGATCAGCAGCCATATGTGCGTACCGGGCGAGGAGCGTATCCAGGACCGTACGGGCCTGGACGGCTCGGGCTCGGTGTGCTCGATCATGCACTGATTTTGCCCCGTACGGCGGTGCCCCGCCCGGCTGGTGGGCCGGGCGGGGCACTGGATGCGGAGCGGGTGCTGCGGGGTCCTACTCCTCGCCCGCCAGGGTGAGGCGGCGCAGCTTCTGGCCGGCGTAGACGGTGGCGCCGACGGTGACCACCGACAGCAGGATCACCGCGGTGGGCAGGCCGACGGTGGCGTCGACGTACCCTTCGCCGGCGACTTTCTCGGCGAGGGACAGGGCCCACTGCTGGATGCTGAGGGTCTTCGCCCCGGAGACCAGGCTGCCGAAGAGCGACTCCCAGATCAGGGCGTAGACCAGGCCGAAGACGACCGCGTGCCGGCTGACGGTGCCCAGCAGCAGGAACAGGGCGCTGTAGGCGATCGAGGCGACGAGGGCCGCGACGGTGTACGCGACGGCGATCTGCTGGCCGTTGCCGTTGAGGATGAACCCGGCGATCAAGGTCGGGATCGCGGAGAAGGCCATCGTGACGGCGATCGCGACGATCAGCTTGGTCATGATGATCGTCGGGCGCTTCACCGGCTTGGAGAGCAGGTAGACGATCGAGCCGTCGTCGATCTCCGGGCCGATGGCTCCCGTGCCGGCGATGACTCCGATCAGCGGAACCATCGTGGCGAGGGCGAAGCCGCCGAGCAGGTCGGCGGCGACCTTGTCGTCCAGGCCGGTGAAGGCGCGGACGGCGAGCGAGATGACGATCAGCAGGACGGGCAGTCCGCAGAGGATCAGCGCACGGCGGCGGCCGAGCAGCGCGCGGTAGGTGAGCCGGGCGACGGTGGGGTTGTACATGGGTGCCAGCTCCTTCAGGCCGCGACGAGGTAGGAGAAGACCGACTCGAGGGACTCGTCGGAGGGCGAGACCGTCAGCAGCCGGATGCCGTGCGCACGGGCGACCCGCGGCAGCAGCTCGGTGAAGCGGCCGAAGTCGACGGCCTGGATGCGCAGCGCGCCTTCCTTGAGGTCGATCTCGATGCCGGCGGTGGAGGGGTCGGCGATCAGGGCCGCGGCGAGGGCCCGGTCGTCGGAGGAGCGGACGACGTAGCGGTGCGGGCGGTCCGTCATCAGGCGGCGGATCTTGCGGAAGTCGCCGGAGGCGGCGTGCCGGCCGGCGACGACCACCTCGATGTGGGAGGCGAGCTGTTCGACCTCTTCCAGGATGTGAGAGGAGAACAGCACCGTGCGGCCGTCGTCGCCCATGCGCCGCAGCAGGTCCATGAGCTGCATGCGCTGACGCGGGTCCATGCCGTTGAACGGCTCGTCGAGGAGCAGTACGGACGGGTCGTGGACGAGGGCCGAGGCCATCTTCACGCGCTGCCGCATGCCCTTGGAGTACGTGGAGATCTTGCGGTCCTGGGCGTACTCCATCTCGACGGTGGCGAGCGCCCGCTGGGCGGCTGCGTCGTCGAGGCCGTGGAGCTCGGCGTTGGCGACGACGAACTCCCGGCCGGTGAGGAAGTCGTACATGGCCTCGCGCTCGGGCACGACGCCGATCTGCTTGTAGACCTGCTCGTTCTGCCAGATCGGCGCGCCGTCGAGGGTGACGGTGCCCGTGGAGGGGGCGAGGAAGCCGCCCATCATGTTGATGAGGGTGGACTTTCCGGCGCCGTTGGGACCCAGGAGCCCGGTGACGCCGGGGCCGATGTGCATGGTCACGTCGTTGACGGCGACGACGTTCCCGAACCAGCGGGAGGTGTGGTCGATGTCGATGGTGGTCACAGCCCGGCCTTCCGGTAGCGGGCCATCAGAGCGGCGTAGGAGCCGGCGATGAGGGCGAGGACGACGAGCAGGTAGACGAAGCCGACGCCGGCCGAGGGGCCCTCTCCGCCGGGGAAGGCGGAGGTGGCACCGAGGAAGGCGGTCTGCACGCCGTCGATCAGGCTGATCGGGGAGAACAGGCCCATCCACTCGATGGCACCGTTCGAGCCGGTGCTGTACGCGATGCCCTGGACGGCGGTCACCGCGCCGAAGGGGATCAGGAGCACGGCGATGATGGCGGCGACGCCGAAGCCGCGGCGCGGCGTGAGCGCGGCCATGATCAGGCCGAGGCCGGCGAACAGCAGCGAGAGCAGCAGCACGGAGACCAGTCCCTGGGCGAACCCCTTGGTCTGGTCCGCGAAGTCGAATTTGGCCAGCAGCGAGCCGATCCACATGATCAGCAGCGGGGTGGCGGTGAGGATGAACAGGGCCGAGGCCATCGCCGCGAACTTGGCGAGGACGTAGTCGACGCGCTCGATGGGCCGCGAGAAGTAGAGCGGCACGGTCTTGAAGCGCAGGTCCCGGGAGACTGACTGGGGTGCCTGCGAGGCGAGGTAGAGGCCGATGATCACCTGGGTGGTCAGGGCGTACGTCGTGTACTTGATCGGCAGGCTGGTGGAGCCGGGCACCGCGATGGCGACGGCGACGATGATCAGCGCGGGGACGCACATCACCGCGAAGAGGAGCATCGGGAGGACCTTGGACTTCGCGGACCGGCCGAGTCCGTACGCGCCGCGCAGGGACTGCGAGAACAGCGACTTGCGGGCGTAGGCGCGGCCGAGCCGGGCTCCTTCGTAGGACCGGTAGCCGATGTTGTGGATCTGGGTCGAGGTGTCAGGCGCCATCGGAACCGGCTCCCTTCCGGACGAGCTGCTGCTGGTCGTTGTCGCGGAAGACCTCCGCGATGTGGTGGCGGCGCTGCTCCATGCGGACCAGGCCGAGACCCAGGTCGGCGACGGTGTCGCGCACGGTGTCGTAGGTGTCCTCGCCGGTGGCCTCGACGAGCAGGATGTGGCCGGCTCCGGGCAGCCCCTGCTCCTCGCCCTCGTGCAGGGTGATGCCCGCGTCGGCGAGCGCCTTGCGCAGGGCGGCGGTGCCGTCCGGGTGGGTGTCGGAGTCGGTGACCTCGACCGCGAGGGTCGTGGTGATCTGCGTGAAGTCGCTGGTGGAGCTGGAACGCAGCAGCTTGCCGCCGTCGACGACCACGACGTGGTCGCAGGTCCGCTCCAGCTCCCCGAGGAGGTGGGAGGTGACCAGGACGGAGATGCCGAAGTCGGTGTAGACGCGGCGGATCAGGCCGAGCATCTCGTCGCGGCCGACGGGGTCGAGGCCGTTGGTGGGCTCGTCGAGGAGGACCAGCTGGGGGTCGTGGACGAGCGCCTGGGCCAGCTTGACCCGCTGTTTCATGCCCGTGGAGTAACCGCCGATGGGGCGGTAGCGCTCCTCGTACAGGCCCACGTGGCGCAGGGTGTCGGCGGTCCGCTCACGGGCGGCGGTCGGCGGGAGCCCGGACATGCGCGCCATGTGTACGACGAACTCGGTGGCCGAGACGTCGGGCGGCAGGCAGTCGTGCTCGGGCATGTAGCCGACGCGCTCACGGATGGCGCTGCCATGGGTGGCGACATCGAGTCCGAGCACGGCGGCACGGCCCTCGGTGGCGGGGGACAGTCCAAGCAGGATCTTGATCAGCGTGGACTTGCCGGCTCCGTTGGCACCCACGAGGCCGGTCACTCCCGGCCCGATGTCCAGGGAGAGCCGGTCGATTGCGGTCACTCGGGGGTACCGCTTGCTCAGGCTTTCGGTCGCGATGACAGTCACGGCTCCGACGTTAGTGGCGCCGGACGTGCGGATCGTCAGACCTGGAGCGTCATCCCGTCTCCGCCTTCAGGACTACAGACCCTGACGTAAGGCTGATGCGGACCGGACAAGTTTGTCCACAGGTCCGTGCACGGGGCTTGACGTGATCTCCGGTCATTGTCACATTCATCAGTGTCAAGTTACGGGCGGGTACGGCTACGGACGGACGGCTGTCATGGCTGGGGACACCAGGGAACGCACCGCGCAACGCTCGGCGGACCTGCGCGGTTTCAGGGAAGTGCAACGCCTCTCGTACGAGTGCGCGGAGACCGTGGCGGCGCAGCTGCGGCCGGGGGTGACCGAGCGCGAGGCGGCGCGGATGCAGCGCGAGTGGCTGCGCGAGCGCGGCGTGCGGGACTGGTTCCACCTGCCGTTCGCGTGGTTCGGGGACCGCACCGCCTTCGTGAACTTCAAGATCCCCCTGCAGTTCTTCCCGACGAACCGGAAGCTGGAGCCGGGGATGCCGTTCATCCTCGACATGGCACCTGTGTACAAGGGGTACGCGGCCGACATCGGGTACTCGGGCAGCCTCGGGCTGAACCCCGTACAGGACCGGCTCATGTCCGATCTGCGGGTGCACCGCGAGCTGATCCTGGAGCAGGTCCGCGAGCGCCGCCCGCTGCGCGAGATCTACGAGAACGTCGAGCGGCTGATGATCCGCCAGGGGTATGCCAACCGGCACCGCGCCTACCCCTTCGGGGTAATCGCCCACAAGATCGACCGGGTCAAGGAGCGGCGCTGGTCCCCGACCGTGTTCGGGTTCGGCACGCAGTCCCTCAAGGGGCTGGCCTCCGACGCCCTGCACGGGCACCGCGAGGGCTGGTCCCCGCTGTGGAGCCCGTACCACTTCTCCGACCACCCGCCGCAGCCCGGCCTGTGGGCGGTGGAGCCGCACCTGGGCTTCCGGGGCACCGGCGCGAAGTTCGAGGAGATCCTGGTCGTCACCGACTCGCGGGATCCCGAGGAGAGCGCGTTCTGGCTGGACGACGATCTGCCGCACGTGCGGCGCTGGGCCGAGGAGGGGGCAGCATGAACGGCATGAGCGGAGCGGACGGCGGCAAGGACGGAATCAAGGGGACGGGCCCCGCGGGTACGAGCCCCACGGGTTCGAAGCTCACGGGTACGGGCCTCGCGGGGGCGCGCGAGCGCCGGGTGAGCACCGGCGGCATCGAGCTGTGCGTCGTCGAGCTCGGTGACAGCGACCGGCCGACCGTGGTGCTCGTGCACGGGTACCCGGACAGCAAGGAGGTCTGGTCGGAGGTCGCGGAGCGGCTGGCGGCCCGATTCCACGTGGTGCTCTACGACGTGCGCGGCCACGGGCGCTCCACGGCGCCGGTGCCACTGCGCGGAGGCTTCACCCTGGAGAAGCTGACCGACGACTTCCTGGCGGTGGCGGACGCCGTCAGCCCGGACCGGCCGGTACACCTCGTCGGCCACGACTGGGGCTCCGTACAGGGCTGGGAGTTCGCGACGGTCGCCCGTACGGAGGGCCGGATCGCCTCCTTCACCTCGATGTCGGGCCCCTCCCTGGACCACTTCGGGCACTGGATCAAGAAGCGGCTGGCCCGGCCGACCCCGCGCCGGGCCGCGCAGCTCCTCGGCCAGGGCGTCAAGTCCTGGTACGTGTACATGCTGCACACCCCCGTGCTGCCGGAGCTCGCCTGGCGCGGGCCGCTCGGCAAGCGGTGGCCGCGGATGCTGGAGCGCGTCGAGAAGATTCCGGCCGGCTCCTACCCGACGGCCTCGCTGCCTTCGGACGCCGCGCACGGAGCCTGGCTCTACCGGGACAACGTCCGGCCCCGACTGCGCCGGCCGCGCCCCGATGCGTACGCACACGTGCCCGTCCAGCTGATCACTCCGACCGGGGACGCCTTCCTCTCCGAGCGGCTCTACGACGACCTGGAACTGTGGGCCCCCGATCTGGTGCGGCGCACCCTGCCCGCCAAGCACTGGGTGCCGCGGACCCGGCCCGACCAGCTGGCCGCGTGGATCACCGAGTTCGTCACCGCCCGGGAGGATCCCGCCACCCGAGCGCCGGAACAGAAGGCTCCGGGCCGCTACGCCGACCGGTTCGGCGGCCAGCTGGTGCTGGTCACCGGCGCCGCCAGCGGCATCGGCCGGGCCACCGCGTTCGCCTTCGCCGAGGCCGGGGCCCGGGTGGTGTGCGTGGACCGGGACGCCGAGGGCGCGGCGCGCACGGCCGACATGGCGCGGCTCGTCGGCGCCCCCGAGGCCTGGGGCGAGTGCGTCGACGTCAGCGACGAGCAGGCGATGGAGAAGCTCGCGGCGAAGACCGCCGCCGAGTACGGAATCGTGGACGTCCTGGTCAACAACGCGGGGATCGGCCTGTCGGGGCCCTTCCTGGAGACCACCTCAGAGGACTGGAAGAAGGTCCTCGACGTCAACCTGTGGGGGGTCATCCACGGCTGCCGGATCTTCGGCCGTCAGATGGCCGAGCGCGGCCAGGGCGGACACATCGTCAACACCGCCTCCGCCGCCGCGTACCTGCCCTCCAAGACGCTGCCCGCGTACAGCACCTCGAAGGCCGCGGTGCTGATGCTGAGCGAGTGCCTGCGCGCCGAGCTCGCCGCGCAGTCGATCGGCGTCTCGGCGATATGTCCGGGGATCGTCAACACCAACATCACCGCCACCTCGCGCTTCGCCGGGGTGGACGCGGCGGAGGAGAAGCGCCGCCAGGAGCGCTCCTCGCGGCTGTACGGGCTGCGCAACTTCCCGCCGGAGAAGGTCGCGGACGCGATCGTGCGGGCCGTGGTGCGCAACGAGGCGGTGGTGCCGGTGACACCGGAGTCCAAGGGGGCCCTGTGGATGTCCCGGTTCGCACCGCGCACCCTGCGGCGGCTCGCGAAACTGGAGCCCCGGCTGTGAACGGGCGGCGGAGCCGGGCCCCGGCCCTGCCGCCGTGGAGAGAGCCCGGCACGGCCATATCCCGCTACTTCCGGCAGTCGTACCATCCCTCGCAGGAGGGCTCGCTGCGCAGGGCGGTCGAGTACCTTGCGGCTTCGCCCTGCCGCCCGGGCCGCGGCGGCCGCGGTCGGCCGAGCCGCCATGTCGTAGGGAGCCGGGATTGTCAGAACAGGCGGTGGCCGAGTACCGGATCGAGGATCTCGCGCACCACAGCGGGGCGACGGTACGCACGATCCGTGCGTACCAGGACCGCGGGCTGCTGCCGAAGCCCGAGCGGCGGGGCCGCTCCAACGTCTACCGGGACACGCATCTGGCGCGGCTGCGCCAGATCGCCGACCTGCTGGACCGCGGCTACACCCTGGCCTCCATCAAGGAGCTGCTGGAGGCCTGGGACGCCGGGCGCGGGTTGGGCGGCGTGCTGGGGCTCGTCGCCGAGGTGCACGGACCGTGGACCGACGAGGAGGCCGCCCGGATCAGCCGGGCCGAGCTGAACGAGCGGTTCGGCGGCCGGCCCGACGACGACGCGGTGGGCGAGGCGTGCGAGCTGGGGGTGCTGGAGCGGATCCCGGGGCGCCCTGACGACTTCCTCGTGCCGTCTCCGCAGGAGCTGGCCGTGGCTGCCGAGCTGTATGCGGCCGGGGTGCCGCTGTCGGCGATCACCGGGCATCTGCGGGAGCTGCGCGGGCAGGTGGAGCACATAGCCTCGCGGTTCCTCGAGTTCACCACCGAGCACGTCTTCGCCCGCTACCTCGGGGAGATCCCGCCGACGGACGCGGACGCGGCGGAGGCGGCGACGATGGTACGGAGACTGCGGCCCCTGGCCCAGCAGACGGTGGACGCCGAGCTGGCGCGGGCGATGCGGCTGTTCGCGACCCGGCATCTGCAGCGCCACCTGGGGGCGGCCGGGACCCCGCAGCCGTCGGGCCCGGCATCGGTGCCGCTTCCGGCGGAGACGGTACGGGCGGTGCAGGAGCTGGTCGGCGCCGAGCACGTGGGGGAGTTCGTCCGGGCCGCGACGGAGCGGGAGCTGCAGGCCCGGACGATGAACGAGCTGGCGCGCCGGGGCGGCGGGTAGCGGCGCCTCCGAAGGCAGGTGACGTCCGATGAGGTCCGGGGACGTCCGATGACGTCCGGTCGGTAGTCCACAGGGCGGATCACTCGTTTGCCCTCAAATCCCACCTAACAGGCTGTGGACAAGTCGGTACCACCTGTGGGTAACCCTGTGGACGACGGCGTGGCGGCTGCTCGGAGACGACTCAACCGATGGTCTCGAAGGCGGCGTTCATCGGCCCGACGGGGCCGACGCCGCCGGCACTTGCGGCGGAGTCGCCCAGGCTGACGGGCACCGGCGCGAGGGTCTCCGCACCGCCCGCGGGGGTGGCCGGCGCGTCCTGCGTACCGCACCCGGTGCCCCCGTAGAGGAGTGCGGCGAGAGCCAGGCCCAGGACTCCGCCGATCAGCTGGGCCGCGACGAACCCGGGCAGCGACTGCGGGGCGATGCCCGTGAAGGAGTCGCTGAAGGCGCGCCCGATGGTGCCCGCCGGGTTGGCGAAGGAGCCGGACGAGGTGAACCAGATCGCGGCGGCGATGTACGCGGCGACCGCGGCCGGGATCAGCTTCGGGCGCCCGATGCGCTCCAGGCCCTGGATGACGAGGACGAGCCCCGCGGTGGCGACGATCTCGCCGACGAGCAGGTGGCCGCCGCCCCGGATCTGCGTGGAGAACGCGCCGGGGGCGTGACCGAACATCAACTCGGCGAGGACGGCGCCGCCGATGGCCCCGACGGTCTGGGCCGCGGTGTAGACCAGGGCCTCCCGGCCGCCGAGCCCCTCGCCACCGGTCCGCCGGGCCCACCAGGAGGTGAGGGTGACGACCGGGTTGAGGTGGGCTCCGGACAGCGGTCCGAAGAGGGTGATGATCAGCCCGAGGCCGATGGCCGAGGCGAGCGAGTTGGCGACGAGGGCGACACCGGTGTCACGGCTGAGGTCGGCGGCCTGGATACCGGAGCCGATCACCACCACGAGAAGGCCGGCGGTACCGATGAGCTCGGCGACCGCACGGCGCGGCAGGGAAGCGTGGATCGTCATGGGTTCTCCCCCTGGGCAGAAGTTCAATGGAAAATGTATTCCGTATCTTGGAAGTGCGGTAGAGGGTGTCCAGGTCCGGCGGAGCGGCGAAAAATCCCTGCCCGACCCCGCTCCGACGCGGCAAGCTGGGGCCATGGACGACAGACGCACCGTGAAGGTGTCCAAATACGTCTCGAAATATCTGCGGCATCAGCCGGAACGCATCGGACTGGTGCTCGATCCCCAGGGCTGGGTGGAGATCGACGATCTTCTCCGCGCGGCCGCCGCTCACGGCTTCCCCGTCAGCCGCGCCGAGCTCGACCACGTCGTCGCCGCCAACGACAAGCAGCGGTTCGCCGTCGACGGCACCCGTATCCGGGCCAACCAGGGCCACACCGTCCCCGTGGACCTGGACCTGCCGGAGGCCGAACCGCCCGCGTACCTCTACCACGGCACCGTCGCCGCAGCCCTGGACGCGATCCGCGCCGAGGGCCTGCGTCCCATGGCCCGCCACCACGTACACCTGTCCCCCGACCGGGAGACCGCGACCCGTGTCGGCGCGCGGCGCGGCCGGCCGGTCGTGCTCAGCGTGGACGCGGGGGCGATGCGCGCGGCCGGGCACGTTTTCCGGATCAGCGCCAACGGGGTCTGGCTGGTGGACGCCGTACCGGCGCAGTTCCTGCGCTTCTCGTAGCGCAGGAATTCAGGACGAGATTGTCAGATCATCCCCCTACTCTGTTCCTCATTCCGATCTGTGAGGGGGGTACCTCGCGATCGCCGAACCATCCATGCGAGCACGCGAGGTGACGCCCCGTGACGTCCACATCCCCTTCCCCTTCCCACTCCGCCGACCAGTCCGACCCGTCGGCCAACAGCTTCCAAGTCGATCTGCGCGGTTTGGTCGACCTGCTCTCCCACCACCTCTACTCCAGCCCGCGCGTCTACGTCCGCGAGCTCCTGCAGAACGCGGTGGACGCCGTCACCGCCCGCCACGCACTCGACCCGGAGGCGGAGATCCGCATCCGCCTGTCGGCGACCGCAGGCCGGGTGACCATCGAGGACAGCGGCATCGGCCTGACCGCCGCCGAGGCCCACTCCCTCCTCGCCACCATCGGCCGCAGCTCCAAGCGCGGCGGCGACCACGGCCTCGAGACCACGCGCCGGGAGTTCCTCGGCCAGTTCGGCATCGGCCTGCTCGCCTGCTTCGTCGTGGCCCGCCAGATCCGCGTCATCACGCGTTCCGCCCGCGACCCCCAGGCCGCGCCGGTCGAATGGCTGGCCACGGACGACGGCTCGTACACCGTCCGCGAACTGCCCGACGACGCACGCCGGGAACCCGGCACCACCGTCATCCTGCAGGCCCGTCCGGGCGCCGAGGAGTGGACCGTCCCGGCCAAGGTCGAGCAGCTGGCCCGCGACTACGGCTCCCTTCTTCCGTACGACATCACCTTCGACGACGGCGAAGGCGGCGAGCCGCGGGCCGTCACCGACCGGCCCGCCGTATGGGACCGTCCCTTCCCCACCCCCGCCGCCCGCCGCGTCGCGCTCGCCGGCCACTGCGCGCAGCTCTTCGGCTTCACCCCGCTCGACAGCATCGACCTCGACCTGCCCGTCGCCGGGGTGCGCGGAGTGGCGTACGTCCTTCCCGAGCCGACCAGCCCCGCCCACCGGGCCGGACACCGCGTCCACCTCAAGGGCATGCTGCTCACCGACCACGCCGACAACCTGCTGCCGGACTGGGCGTTCTTCGTCCGCGCGGTCATCGACACCGACACGCTGCGGCCCACCGCCTCCCGCGAGAACCTGTACGACGACGAGACGCTGTCCGCCGTACGGGAGGCCCTCGGCGCCCGCGTCCGGGCCTGGCTCGCCGAACTCGCGGCGAGTGAACCGGAGCGCCTGGCCGCCTTCCTCGGCGTCCACCACCTCGGTGTGAAGTCCCTGGCCCGGCACGACGCCGAGCTGCTCGGCCTGATGCTCCCCTGGCTTCCGTTCGAGACCAGCGACGGCTCGATGAGCCTGGAGGAGTTCACGGCCGCCCACACCGAGATCCACTTCACGCGCACCGTCGAAGAGTTCCGCCAGATCGCCCCGATCGCGGCCGCCCACGGCCTCGGCGTCATCAACGCCGGATACACCTACGACGCCGACCTGCTCGCCCTGCTGCCCTCCGTACGGCCGGACCTCAAGGTCACGGAGCTGGACGCCGGAGCCGTCACCGAGCGGCTCGACCCGGTTCCGACCTCCGCCGAACTGGCCCTCGCGCCCTTCCTGTCCACGGCGCGCACCCGGCTGGAACCGCAGGGCTGCGACGTGGTGCTGCGCGCCTTCCAGCCCGTGTCGGTCCCCGCGCTCTACCTCGACGACCGCCAGGCCCGCCAGGAGCGCGACCGCACGGCCGCCCTGGGCAGCGCCGACTCGCTGTGGAGCGGGATCCTCGGGGCGCTGCGCGGCTCCGCGCCGCGCGCCCGCCTGGTGCTCAACCACAACAACCCGCTGATCCGCCGGATCTCGGCCCTGCCCGACGAGGCCCTGACCGGCACGGCCGTCGAATCGCTGTACGGGCAGGCGCTGCTGATGTCCCAACGGCCGCTGCGCCCCGCCGACTCCACCCTGCTCAACCGGGCCTTCCTCGGGCTCCTGGAATGGGCGACCCACTCCACCGACTCCCCGGAGGGCCAGAAGTGACCATGCTGACGCGCGAGGAGATCGAGCGGGGCCTGGCGGAGAACAGCGACGCCCCGAACGGGGCGGCGCGCAACGCCCACGCCGAGGTGCTCGTGGGTGCGGCGGAGGCCAACGGGGACGGGGCGCTGTTCCGCAGGGCCCTCGACAACCTGATCAACGCCTACCTCTGGAGCGCCGAGTCCTCGAAGATGCTGGTGCCGTTCGCCCGGCTGCTCCAGGAGTACGACAAGGACCCAGGCGCCTTCGATCGGTGGGAAGCCCACTCGCTGTTCTGGCAGTTCAAGTGGGTGGCCACGGCCATCAGCGATTCCCCCGAGATCCCGCTGGAGTCCGCCACCGGCTGGCTGGACGAAATGGATCGCCGCTACCGGATCGCCGGCTACAGCGAGCGGCCGGTACGCGAGGCCGAGTTGTGGCTCGCCGACGCGATCGGCGAGGACGACCGGGCCGAGCGGGCGTACCGCGCCTGGCTGGCGGCCGACCGCGACAGCATGAGCGACTGCCACGCCTGCGAGCTCAACGGGCAGGGTGCGTACGCGGTGCACCGCGGGGACGACGCCCAGGCCCTGGAGGTCTGGCAGCCCGTGCTGGCGGGCGAGCGGACCTGCGCCGAGGAGCCCCACCGGCTGCTCGCCCACTCGCTGCTGCCGCTGCTGCGCCTCGGCCGCTTCGACGAGGCCCGTTCGCACCACCTGCGCGGCTACCGCATGGCCAGGGGCAACGAGAGCCTGCTGCCCTCGGTCGGCAAGCACATCGAGTTCTGCGCCCTGAGTGGCAACGAGTCGCGCGGCCTGGAGATCCTCACCGAGCATGCCGCCCACGTGGGCCCGCTCGTCAACGTCGACGACCAGATGGCCTTCCACGGCGGCATCCTGGTGCTGCTGCGCCGGCTGACGGAGCTGGGTCACGGCCAGAGCCCGGCCGTCGCCTACGAGGGCGTCCCGCGCACGGTGTCCGAGCTGTACGAGGTGCTGCGCGCGAGCTCGCTCGAGATCGCCCGGCGGTTCGACGCCCGCAACGGCACCACCCGGGTCTCGGACCGCTTCCTCGCCCGGATCGGGCGGGAGCCGCTGGTCGACGTCCTGCCGCTGGGGGTGCGCAGCACGGCCCTGCCGAAGACCCCTGCACCCGCGCCCGCAGCCGCCCCCGCGAATGCCCCCGAGCCGCCCGCAGCCGGCTTCCACGAGCTGGTGGAGCGGGCCCGGCAGGCCCGCGACCAGGGGCATCCGGCCGCGGACGGGCTGTGGGCCGAGGTCGGCGTACGGGTGGACGCGCGCCCGGAGGGCGAGGTGGACCCGCTGATCGCCGCCGACGTGGCGGACCACCGGGCCCTGGCGGCCGCGCGCGGCGGGGCCGGGAACGCGGCGGAGCTGCTGGAGGCGGTCCGCGACGGCTACCGGGCGCTCGGGCAGGGGGAGCGCGCCGCACTGGCGGAGCTGCGGCTGGCGAGCGCGGCCGCGCAGTCCGGAGCCGAGCCGGCGCGGATCCGGGAACTGCTGGAGGTGGCCGGGCGGGCCGCCGAGGCGCTGGATGCGGACGAGCCGCTGCGCGGGCGCCGGATCGCGCTGGCGGAGCTGGCCTCGATCCGCGTGGAGTCGTACCTGCGCTCGCTGGAAGCCGGCCCGGAGCACGACCACCTCCACGGCCCCGGGCAGGACCACGGGCACGGTGAGCTGGCGGCCGAACTCGGCTCCTTCGTCGCAGCCCATGCCGAGGATCTGCCCGACCTGGTGGCGGAGGCCGAGGAGATGCTGGGCCGCGTCGCCCTGTCCCAGGGCGACCCCGAGCGGGCCCTGCCACTCCTTGCGGCCTCCGCGGCGCGCGCGGTGTCGGCGGACCGGCCGTGGCAGGCGGTGGATCCGCTGGTGTTGCGGGCCGGTGTGCTGATGTCGCTGGACCGGCCGGAGGAGGCGGAGGAGGCGGCGCGCGCCGCGCTGGAGCACTCCGCGGAGGTGACCGAGGCCGAGACGCACGGAGTCGTACGGCTGACCCTTGCGGACATCCTGCTGCGCCGGGCCGACGCTGCGGCGGAGGCCGGCGAGCACGCCCTCACCGCGGCGCACTGGTTCGACCAGGCCGGTCTGACCGCCGACGGAGGGGCTCAGGCCCGGCTCGTGCTGGCCCGGGCGCATGCGCGGGAGGGCCGGAACGCCGACGCCGCGGAGGTGTTGCAGTCGACGCTGCCCGATCTGCTGGAGCACGGCGAGGGACAGGCCGTGTCCGCACGGGAGTTCCTCGGTGATCTGCTGCGGCAGCTGAACGACGCGCGGGCGGCGGCCGAGCAGTACCTGCTGGCGGCGGAGGTGGCCAAGGGCTGGGAAGACACCCGCCCGCAGGCCGCCCTCGCGCAGGCGGCGGCGGAACAACTCGCCGCCGCGCACCTGCTCCAGGAGGCGGTGGCTGCGTACGAGCGGTCCCTGGAGCTGTACCGGGTGACGGGCGACGCCCCGATTGCCGAGGTACGGATCCTGCGCTCCTTGGCCTGGCTGGCACCGCGGGAGGACGCCACCGCGGCGGCATGGGCACGGGCACGCGACCTGATGCACCAGGCGGCCGGGGTCGTGGAGGCCGCACTGGCCGAGCACGGCGAGACCTCTCCGGCCCCGCAGCTGCGGGCCGAGCTCGCCCAGACCTGGCAGCAGCTGGCGCAGGTCCTCGACTGGCGCGTCAACTCGCTCGAGGAGGCCGACGAGGAGGACGGCGGCGAAGACGGCGCGGAGTCCTCTGGCGTCGTGGGCCGCACCGCGGAGATCGAGGCGCTGCGGCTGGAGGAGATCGAGCTGAGCGGGCGGGCCGCGGCCCTGTACGCGGAACTGGGTCCGGACCATCTGGGGGACCGGCTCCAGTGCGTGCAGTACGCCGCCTGGACCGAGCAGGAGACAGGCCGCGAGGAGGCAGGAGTCGCTCGGCTCTCGGCGCTGATCGACGAACTCCGGGCCCGGCCCGAGGGGGTTCCCGAGGGTCTGCTGGAGCGCGCCCAGTCCTCCCTCGACAGCCTGAGGTCCTGACCGAGATGCCCCCGTCGCCAAGCGGCGACGGGGGCATCGGGAGCCGTCAGCTGTCCAGCTGGGCCAGGCCCTCGGTGGCGATCTCCTCGAAGACCTTCTCGTCCGCTGCGAACTCGGAGTCCGGGATCGGCGCGTGGATCACGATCTCGGTGAAACCGAGTTCCTGGTGGCGGCCGGCGAAGTCGACGAACGCATCGACGGAGTCCAGCATCGTGTTGCGCTCCGGGGTGAAGCCGGTGAGAAGGATCTTCTCCATCGGCTCCGGTGCGCGCCCGATCTCCGCCATGGCCTTGTCGAGCTTGGCCAGCTGGCCGCGGATGGCCTCCAGCGACTGCTCCGGGGTGCCCTCCTCGAAGAGCTTCGGATCACCGGTGGTCACCCAGGCCTGGCCATGGGCGGCGGCCAGCTTGAGGCCCCGCGGGCCGTTCGCGGCGACGGCGAAGGGCAGTCGCGGCTGCTGCACGCAGCCGGGGATGTTGCGGGCCTCGTCGGCGGAGTAGAAGGTGCCGCGCTCGCTGACCGCGGCCTCGGTGAGCAGCCGGTCCAGCAGCGGCACGAACTCTGCGAAGCGGTCGGCGCGCTCACGCGGGCTCCAGGGGTCCTGGCCCAGCGCGGTGGCATCGAACCCGTTGCCGCCGGCGCCGATACCGAGGGTGATACGGCCACCGGAGATGTCGTCCAGCGCCATGAGCTCCTTGGCCAGCGTCACCGGGTGCCGGAAGTTCGGCGAGGTGACGAGCGTGCCCAGCCGCATCCGCTCGGTGGCGGCGGCCGCCGCGGTCAGCGTCGGAATCGCGCCAAACCACGGCCGGTCGCGGAAGGACCGCCAGGTCAGGTGGTCGTAGGTGTATGCGGTGTGAAACCCGAGCTTCTCGGCTCGCACCCACTGGTCGCGACCGCCCTCACGCCACGGGCGTACCGGGAGGATCACAGTGCTCAGACGCAGACTCATGTCTTCGAGACTACGGCCCTGCCCATGTTTCACGTGAAACGTCAGCCGCCGATGTTTCACGTGAAACATCGGCCGTCCCTGTTTCACGGGGAGCACCCGGGGTCCTTCCGGACCGAGTCCGCGGGCAGGTGGCCGGGGGAGAAAGATCGCCATCCGATGTGGGGCCCGGCCCTGCCCCTGGTCGTCACCGCAGGACCATGGGCGAAGATGGATGCGTGACCTCGGCTCCCCAGCGCCCGGACGGGCCAACTCCCACTCCCCGGCTCATCGCCACCGACCTCGACGGCACCCTGCTGCGCGACGACAAATCCGTCTCGCTCCGCACGGTCGCCGCGCTCACCGCGGCCGAGGAGGCCGGGATCGAGGTCTTCTTCGTCACCGGCCGCCCGGCCCGCTGGATGGACGTGGTCAGCGACCATGTCCACGGCCACGGCCTGGCGATCTGCGCGAACGGGGCCGCGGTGGTCGATCTCCACGCGGGCCGGAAATTCGTACAGGTCCGGGCTCTGCCGCGGGCCACGGCGCTGACGGTCGTGGATACCCTGCGCGCCGCCGCCCCGGGCACCTCCTTCGCGGTCGAGATGACCACCGGGATCAATTACGAGCCGCTGTACCCACCCTTCTTCCAGGACCCGGGCGCCCATGTGGCCACCGCGGAGAAGCTGCTGGAGGAGGACGCGGACGACACCTCCGCTCCCGTACTCAAGCTCCTCGCGCACCACGCCGAGCTCGCGCCGGACGAGTTCCTGGCGCTCGCCCGCTCGGTCGCCGGCACCTACGCGTCGATCACCCGCTCCAGCCCGACCGCTCTGCTGGAGATCAGTGCACTGGGCGTCTCCAAGGCCAGCACCCTGGAGCTGTGCTGCGCCGAGCGCGGCATCTCCCGCGCCGAGGTCGTCGCCTTCGGGGACATGCCCAACGACGTGGAGATGCTCCGCTGGGCAGGTACCTCGTACGCGATGGGCAACGCGCATCCGGACGTGATCGCGGCCGCCTCCGGCCGTACGGTCGCCAACAACGAGGACGGCGTAGCCGTCGTCATCGAGCGCATCCTCGCGGAACGCACCGCGAACCAGCGATAGGCATCAGCGGCAGCCAACAGCGGTGGGGCCGGCCCGAGCGGCCCCGACCGGTCAGAGCGGGGCCTCCCACACCACGGTGGTCCCGCTGCCGTCCTCTCCGATACCGGGGCCGTACGAACTCGACCCGCCCAGGGACTCGGCCCGCCGGCGCAGATTCCGCAGCCCGCTGCGCCGGCCGCCCTCCGGAATGCCCACGCCGTCGTCGGCGACCTCCAGCCGCACCCCGGGCCTCCCGTCGGCCAGTGTGCCGGTGCAGTCCACGACCACCTCGATTCGGGACGCCTCCGCGTGCCGGAAGGCATTCGACAGGGCCTCGCGCAGCGCCGCGATCAGGTTCTTGCCCACCAGCTCACCGACCACCGCGTCGAGCGGACCGAGGAACCGGTGCGCCGGCTTGAAACCCAGCGGCACCGCAGCCATGTTGATCTCTCGCAGGACCCGGGTGCGCAGCCCCGACGGAGCCTCGGCCGGTCCCTGCTGGAGCGCGAAGATCGCGGTGCGGATCTCCTGGATCGTCACGTCCAGCTCGTCCACGGCCTTGCCGACGCCGTCGACGACCTCGGGGACGACGGACCGCCGCTGGGCGCCCTCCAGCATCATCCCCGTGGCGAACAGCCGCTGGATGACCAGGTCGTGCAAGTCCCGGGCGATCCGGTCGCGGTCCTCGAACACCGCGAGCCGCTCCCGGTCGCGTTGCGCCTCGGCCATCATCAGCGCGAGTGCCGCCTGGGAGGCGAACTGGGTGGCCAGGGTCCGCTCGGACTCGCTGAACGGCCTCTTGCCGCGGCCCCGCGGGGTCACCAACGCTCCCAGCACCCGCCCGCCACTGTGCAGCGGCAGCATCATGCAGGGCCCGTACTGGCTGGTCAGCCGACTGGTCATGCGGGGGTCGGAGGCGGCGTCGTCCACGAAGACCGGCTCGCCCTGGAGCAGTCTCGCCACCACCGGGCTGTCGGCCGGGATCACCAGGCCGAGCGAGGTGGCCGGATTCTCGGCGGAGACGGCGACGATCTCCATGCCGCCCTCCTCGGCCGGCAGCATCACGATCCCGGCGGCGGAGTCGGCCAGATGGCGGGCCTGTTCGGCGACCACCGCCAGGGCGTCGTCCGCGTCCCCGCCCGACAGCAGGGCGGTCGTGACGGCCACCGAGCCGTCGATCCACCGCTCCCGCTGGGTGGCGGCCTCGTACAGCCGGGCGTTGCCGATGGCGATCCCCGCCTCGGTGGCCAGGACCCGGACCATGTGGACGTCGTAGTCGTTGAACTGGCCGCCGCCGTTCTTCTCGGCGAGGTACAGATTGCCGAAGATCTCCCCCTGCACCCGGATCGGGACGCCGAGGAACGTCTTCATGGGCGGGTGGTGGGGCGGGAATCCGGCCGAGCGCGGATCTTTCGTCAGATCGGCGAGGTGCACGGTGTCCGGGTGCGAGATCAGCGCGCCGAGCAGACCCCGCTTACCGTCGGGCCGGTGTCCGATCCTCCTCGCGGCCTCGGCGTCGATGCCGAAGGTGACGAAGTCCGACAGGCCCCGGCCCTCGGTGTCGACGACGCCGATCGCGGCGTACCGGGCGTCGGCGAGCTCGGCCGCGGTCTCACAGATGCGGTCGAGCGTGGAGTGCAGTTCGAGGCCGGTGCCGACCGAGCGCATGGCCTCCAGCAGTTGCGGCACCCGGGCGGTGAGCTCGGTGGAGAGGCCCTGCAGACTCCGGGTGGCCCGGGCGGCTGCCTCCAGCGGGTCAGGCGTTGCGGGTGGCGACTCCGGCGGTTCCTGCGACTCCTGCACTGACATGCCCTTGAGACTAGTTAGTCCCTTTTACCGGGGAAAGTCGGCGAGGACGCCGTCGGCCGCCCGCTCCCGTTCCAGCAGGTTCCGCAGCGGGCCCTCGGCTGCGGCCAGCTCCGCGTACGTGCCGCGCTGCACGACTGTTCCTCCGTCCAGTACGAGCACCTCGTCGACCGCATCGAGGCCCGCCAGCCGGTGCGTGATCAGCACGGTGGTGCGGCCCTCGGTCGCGGCGAGCAGGTCCGCCGTCAGGGCGTCCGCGGTCGCCAGGTCCAGGTGCTCGGCCGGCTCGTCGAGGACGAGGACGGGGAAGTCGGCGAGAAGCGCCCGGGCCAGGGCCAGGCGCTGGCGCTGGCCGCCGGAGATCCGCTCGCCGTGCTCGCCGACCAGGGTGTCCAGCCCGTCGGGGAGCCCGTCGGCCCACTCCAGCAGCCGGGCCGCCGCCAGGGCCTGCCGCAGCTCGTCCTCGCTCGCCCCGGTCCTGGCCAGCCGCAGGTTCTCCCGTACCGAGCTGTCGAAGAGGTGCGCGTCCTGGGCGCACAGGCCCACGATCCGGCGGACCTCGTCGCTGTCGAGCGTGCGCGCATCGGTCCCGCCCAGGGTGTACGTGCCTTGGTGCGGGTCCAGGAACCGCAGCAGGACCTGGGCCAGGGAGGTCTTGCCGGCACCCGAGGAGCCGACGACCGCGATCCGCCGGCCGGCAGCCAGGGTCAGGTCCAGCCCGTGCAGCGCGTCCTGCTCCTGCCCGGGGTGCCGGACGGCGAGCCCGGTCAGTCGCAGCGGGAACGGAGAGGCGGGTACCGGGGCCGGTCGTTCCGGCTCGGCGACCGGGACGGGAGCGTCGATGACCTCGTAGATCCGCTCGGCGCTGCGGCGCACCCGCTGGCGGTACTGGACGGCCTGCGGAAGGCCGTTGACCGCCTCGAAGGCGGCGAGCGGGGTCAGCACGGCCACGGCCATGGCCACCCCCGACAGCCGGCCGTCGTGGACGGCGTTCGCGGCCACGGCCGCGGCGACCACCACGGTCAGCCCGCACACGAGGGCGGAGAGCCCGCTGCCGAGCCCGGTGGCGGCGGCGCCCCGTGCGGCGATGGCGGTCAGCGTCCGGTCGCTCTCCTTCGCGGCGTCCTTGCGTCCGGCGAGCGCCCCGGCAACGGTCAGCTCGGCGGTCCCGGTCAGCAGGTCGGCTGCCCGCGTGGCCAGCTCGCCCCGGGCCGGTGCCAGCTGCCGCTCCGCCCGCCGGGCGCAGGCCCCGCTGACCAGCGGCACCCCGACCCCGGCGACGAGCAGCCCGACGGCGAGCGCGGCACCTGCCCCGGGCAGCAGCCAGGCGGTGAAGGCGACCGAGCCGGTGCCGACGAGTACCGCGGTGCCGACCGGCAGCAGCCAGCGCAGCCAGTAGTCCTGGAGGGCGTCGGCGTCGGCCACCAGGCGTGCCAGCAGGTCTCCGCGCCGCTGCTCCCGCAGCCCGGCGGGCGCGATGCGCTCCAGCCGCCGGAACACCGACACCCGCAGGTCGGCGAGCATCCGCAGCACGGCGTCGTGGGAAACGAGCCGTTCCGCGTACCGGAAGACGGCCCGCCCGATCCCGAAGGTCCGGGTGGCCGTGACGGCCACCATCAGGTAGAGCACCGGCGGTTGTTCCGAGGCCCGTGAGATCAGCCATCCGGAGACGGCCATCAGCCCGACACTGCACCCGACGGCCAGCGCCCCGAGCAGCAGACCGAGCCGGAACCGCCCCTGCCACGCCTTGGCCACGGCGCGTACCCGTCGGAGCGGATCACCCCCGCCCGAGTCGGCTCCGCCGGCCTTGGCCGCCCGCTCGGGGGCGCTGCCGAGGATCCACTCCCCGGGACCGGACGGCCCGTTGCGCCCCCCGCCGAGGCCGGCGGAGGTCCCTGGCGCGGCCCCGAGCCGGACAGGGGAGACCACGGGCACGAGCCCCGCAGGGCCCACCCGCACCACGCGGTCGGCCACGGCCAGCAGAGCCGGCCGGTGGACGACCAGCAGCACCGTCCGCCCCACCGCGAGGCGTCGTACCGCGTCGACCACGGCCGCCTCGGTCTCCCCGTCGAGAGCCGCGGTCGGCTCGTCCAGCAGCAGCACCGGTCGGTCCGCGAGGAAAGCCCGTGCCAGCGCCAGCCGCTGGCGCTGTCCGGCGGACAGCCCGACTCCGCCTTCGCCGAGTTCGGTGTCGATGCCGCGCGGCAGCGCGGCCACGAATTCCCACGCCCCGGCGTCCTTCAGCGCCTCGGTCACCGCGTCCGCGGAAGCCTCCGGCCGCGCCAGCCGTACGTTCTGCGCGATCGTCCCGGCGAACAGGTGCGGCCGCTGCGGCACCCACGCGATCCGCTCGCGCCACTCCTCGAGTGACAGCGACGCGAGGTCCACGCCCGCGATCCGCACCTGCCCCGCGGTCGGCGCCACGAAGCCCAGCAGCACTTGGAGCAGCGTGGACTTGCCCGCCCCGCTGGGCCCGGTGAGGGCGACGCACTCCCCGGGTCCGACCGCCAGCGAGACCGGTCCCGGCGAGTCCTCGCCCCGGCCCTCGTGGCGGACCGCGACCCCGTCCAGCTCGATCCGCAGCCCCGCTGCCGGCACCGGGGCAGCGCCACCCATGGCGGCGACCGGGGTCTGGAGCACCTCGAAGATCTCTTCCGCGGCCGCCAGCCCCTCGGCGGCCGCGTGGTACTGCGCCCCGACCTGGCGCAGCGGCAGATAGGCCTCCGGCGCCAGGATCAGGATGACCAGCCCGGTGTACAGATCGAGGTCCCCGTGGACCAGCCGCATGCCGATGGTCACGGCCACCAGCGCCACCGAGAGCGTCGCCAGCAGCTCCAGGGCGAAGGAGGAGAGGAAGGCGATGCGCAGGGTCCGTACCGTCGCCTGCCGGTAGTCATCGGTGATCTTGCGGATCGACTCGGCCTGCGCCTTGGCCCGGCCGAAGACCTTCAGCGTCGGGAGGCCGGCCACCACGTCCAGGAAATGCCCCGACAGGCGGGACAGCAGCCGCCACTGGCGGTCCATCCGGGACTGGGTGGCCATGCCGATCAGCACCATGAAGAGCGGAATCAGCGGCAGGGTGACCACGATGATGGCCGCCGACACCCAGTCCTCGGTGACGATCCGGGCAAGGACGGCCACCGGGACGACCACCGCGAGGCCCAGCTGGGGCAGGTAGCGCGAGAAGTAGTCGTCGAGGGCGTCCACACCCCGGGTGGCCAGCGCCACCAGCGACCCGGTCCGCTGACCACTCAGCCAGCCGGGCCCCAGAGCTGCTGCCCGGTCCAGCAGCCGGCCCCGCAGCTGCGACTTGACCGCCGCACTGGCCCGGTGGGCGGCGAGCTCCGTGAGCCAGGCGAGCAAGCCGCGGCCCAGCGCCACAGCCGCGAGCAGCAGCAGCGGCGTCCGCAGCGCCTCGCCGTCCAGTCCCTGCTCGAAGGCGCCGACCACGATCTCGGCGATCAGCATCGCCTGACCGACGACCAGCCCCGCCCCGGCAAGTCCCAGGGCCACCACGGCCGCCAGGAAGAGGCGGGTGGAGCGGGCGTACCGGAGCAGGCGCGGGTCGATCGGTTTCACGTGAAACATCCCCCAGAGCAGGGTCAGGCAGGACGGTCAGGGATCAGTGCGCATCGGCGATGTGCTGCGTGCCGATCCGCTTGCGGAACACCCAGTACGTCCAGCCCTGGTAGAGCAGGACGAGCGGCGTGGCCACTCCCGCACACCAGGTCATGATCTTCAGGGTGTAGGGGCTGGACGAGGCGTTGGTGACCGTGAGGCTCCAGGCGTCGTTCAGCGAGGACGGCATCACGTTCGGGAAGAGCGTCAGGAAGAGCATCGCGACCGCGGCCGCGATGGTGATCCCGGACAGGGCGAACGACCAGCCCTCACGGCCCGCCAGGTTGCAGGCGAGGGCCCCGACCAGTGCGGCGACCGCGACAGCCATCGCGACCAGGCTCTTGCCGTCACCGCGCGAGACCTGGGTCCAGATCAGGAAGACCAGTGCCAGCACGGCGGTCACCGCACCCAGCCGGGTCGCCAGCGCACGCGAGCGTTCCCTGATGTCCCCGACCGTCTTGAGCGAGGTGAACACCGTTCCGTGAAAGGTGAAGAGGGTGAGGGTGACGAGGCCGCCGAGCAGCGAGTAGACGTTGAGCAGGTCGAAAAGGCTGCCGACGTACTCCTTGTGCTCGTCGATCTTCACGCCGCGCACGATGTTGGCGAAGGCCACGCCCCACAGGAACGCGGGGATCAGCGAGGTCCAGAAGATCGCGTGTTCCCAGTTCGTCTGCCACCGGTCCTCGTCGCGCTTGTGCCGGTACTCGAAGGCGACACCGCGGATGATCAGGCAGATCAGGATGACCAGGAGCGGCAGGTAGAACCCCGAGAACAGAGTGGCGTACCACTCGGGGAAAGCGGCGAAGGTCGCCCCGCCGGCGGTGAGCAGCCAGACCTCGTTGCCGTCCCACACGGGCCCGATCGTGTTGATCAGGACCCGCCTCTCCCTGCGGTCGCGGGCGAGCAGCTTGGTCAGTACGCCGACTCCGAAGTCGAAGCCCTCCAGGAAGAAGTAGCCGGTCCACAGGACGGCGATGAGCACGAACCAGACGTCATGGAGTTGCATGGTGTGGTCCCCTCAGCCTCAGTACGAGAAGGCCATCGGCCGGTCGGGGTTCTTGTCGTCCCCGCCGATCTTGGTGGGCGGGTTCAGGTCTGCCTCGGTGAGCTCGGGCGGCCCGAGCTTGACGTACTTCACCAGCAGCCTGACCTCGATCACCGCGAGCACGGCGTACAGGAGCGTGAAGCCGATCATCGAGGTGAGCACCTCACCCTGGGAGACGTGGGGCGAGACGGCATCGCGGGTGCGCAGGACTCCGTAGACCACCCAGGGCTGGCGACCCATCTCGGTGAAGATCCAGCCCCAGGAGTTGGCGATGAGCGGGAAGCCCATGGTCCAGAGGGCGACGATCCAGTACCAGGTGGTGAACCGGGGGCTCAGCGGCTTCTTGAAGAGGACCAGGTGCGGGACCTCGTCCTCGCCGGTGCGCAGCCCCGGCGGCAGCATGAACTTCTTCCGGGTGAGCCAGAGCCCCAGCACTCCGATGCCGAGGGAGGCCATGCCGAAGCCGATCATCCAGCGGAAGCCCCAGTACGCGACCGGAATGTTGGGCCGGTAGTCACCGGGCCCGAACTTCTCCTGTTCGGCCTTGTTGACGTCGTTGATGCCGGGGACGAAGGAGGTGAAGTCGTCATTGGCCAGGAACGACAGCAGGCCCGGGATCTCTATGGCGACCTTGTTGTGGCCCTTTTCGACGTCTCCGTAGGCGAAGACGGAGAAGGGCGCGGGCGCCTCGCCGTCCCAGAGCGCCTCTGCGGCGGCCATCTTCATCGGCTGCTGCTTGAACATCACCTTGCCGAGCAGGTCACCGCTGATGGCGGTGCCCATGCCGGCGATGATCAGGGTGACCAGGCCGAGCCGCAGCGAGGTGCGCATCACGGGGATGTGCTTCTTGCGGGCCAGGTGGAAGGCGGAGATGCCGACCATGAAGGCGCCGCCGACCAGGAAGGCCGCGGTGATGGTGTGGAAGAACTGGGTCAGCGCGGTGTTCTGGGTGAGAACCAGCCAGAAGTCGGTGAGTTCGGCCCGGCCCCGCTCCTCGTTGATCCGGTAGCCGACCGGGTGCTGCATCCAGGAATTGGCCGCGAGGATGAAGTACGCGGAGAGGATGGTGCCGATCGAGACCATCCAGATGCAGGCCAGGTGGATCTTCTTCGGGAGCTTGTCCCAGCCGAAGATCCACAGGCCGATGAAGGTCGATTCGAAGAAGAACGCGATGAGCGCCTCGAAGGCCAGCGGGGCCCCGAAGATGTCACCGACGAAGCGCGAGTAGTCGGACCAGTTCATGCCGAACTGGAACTCCTGCACGATGCCCGTGACGACACCCATGGCGATATTGATCAAGAAGAGCTTGCCCCAGAACTTGGTGGCTCTGAGGTACTTCTCTTTCTCCGAGCGCACCCAGGCGGTCTGGAGACCTGCCGTGAGCGCCGCGAGAGAGATCGTCAGCGGGACGAAGAGGAAGTGATAGACGGTGGTGATGCCGAACTGCCAGCGCGCCAACGTCTCTGGCGCCAAAGCTACGTCCACGTCGTCGTCTCCTTCGGTGCGCCGTGGTCACTGCCGCAGTTTGCCTGGCGTGCCCTACCCAATACGGGACGAAACAGGGCGCGCTTGTGAACGCGTTCACATTCACAAGCATTATGTCGTACCGCTGTCGACGCCTTTCAGGGGGGTCCCCTCTAGCCAACACTTTCAACAGATTGTTGAATGCCGCTCATGAGGATTCGTATCTCCTGGCCCTCAGGCCAGCTCACGGCAACCCTTGACGAGACCCCGACCAGCAAGGCGCTGGCCGAGGCCCTTCCGATTTCCGCATCCGCCCACACCTGGGGCGAGGAGGTCTACTTCGACACCGGCGTGTCCGTGGCGCTCGAGCACGACGCCCGACAGGTCGTGGACCCGGGCACGGTCGCGTTCTGGACCGAGGGCGACGCCCTCGCGCTCCCCTACGGCCCCACGCCCATCTCGCGCGGAGGCGAGAGCCGCCTGGCGAGCCCGTGCAATGTGCTCGGCTCGTTCGACGGCGACCCCCGCCTGCTGTCCACCGTCCGCGACGGCGACCCGATCCGCGTGGAATTCGCGTAGCCCCCCGAGGGCTACATCTCCTTGAAGAACGCCTCTGCCGTGTGCAGGAAGATGTCGTTCGCCTCGGGCTCACCGATCGTGACCCGCAGGCCCTCGCCCGCGAAGGGCCGGACCACCACACCGGCCTTCTCGCAGGCCGCCGCGAACGCGGCGGTCCGCTCCCCCAGCCGCATCCACACGAAGTTCGCCTGAGTCTCAGGCACCACGGTCCAGCCCTGGCCGAGCAGCGTCTTGTAGACCCGAGCACGCTCTCCCACCAGCGCCCCGACCCGGCCCATCAGCTCGTCCTCGGCGCGCAGCGAGGCGACCGCCGCGTCCTGGGCGAGCTGGCTGACGCCGAAGGGCACCGCCGTCTTGCGCAGCGCCGCCGCCACCGGCTCGTGCGCCACCGCGAAGCCGACGCGCAGGCCGGCCAGCCCGTAGGCCTTGGAGAACGTGCGCAGCACGCAGACGTTCGGGCGGCTCCGGTAGAGCTCGATGCCGTCCGGCACCTCGACGTCCCGGACGAACTCGTGGTACGCCTCGTCCAGCACCACCAGGATGTCCGAGGGCACCCGGTCCAGGAACCGCACCAGCTCGTCACGGCGCACCGCGGTGCCCGTGGGGTTGTTGGGGTTGCAGACGAAGATCAGCCGGGTCCGCTCGGTGATCGCGTCGAACATCGCGTCGAGGTCGTGCACGTCCCCGTCGGTCAGCGGGACCTGCACGGCCGTCGCACCGGAGATCTGCGTGACGATCGGGTAGGCCTCGAAGGACCGCCAGGCGTAGATGACCTCGTCGCCCGGGCCGGCCGTCGACTGGACCAGCTGCTGGGCCACGCCCACCGAGCCCGTGCCCGTGGCGATGTGCTCGACCGGCACCCCGAACCGCTCGGCGAGCTCGTTCACCAGGACCGTGCAGGCCAGGTCGGGGTAGCGGTTGAACTTTCCTGCCGCCGCGACCGCGGTCTCCAGCACCCC
The DNA here is from genome assembly GCF_055570595.1 of Streptomyces sp. NPDC031132. Classification (NCBI taxonomy): domain Bacteria; kingdom Bacillati; phylum Actinomycetota; class Actinomycetes; order Kitasatosporales; family Streptomycetaceae; genus Streptomyces; species Streptomyces sp. NPDC031132. The sequence goes on along the minus strand of NZ_JBVIGX010000009.1, from coordinate 91,592 downwards.
GGACAGCGGCGGGTACGGGTTCTCGTTCGAGGACAGCTTGTACGCGACGGGCCCGCCCGCGGCAGCGGGCTTCCCGGGCTTGTAGGTGGGAATGCCGTCCAGCTCGGCGCGCAGCTTCGGGCTCTTCTCGCTCACCGCAGGTCCTCCTCGACCGTCCCGTACGACGTCGCCGTCGACTCAATACTGCTCACCTTATGAGGATTCCGCGCTTCCGAAAATGGCAGCGCCGGGATTGCGGGGGAGCGCACGCATATATGCACACGCCGGTGGCCCACGCCGTGGCGCGCATCCCTCGTACAGGTGAGTTGAGACCGGCCCGAGACCACACCGCTTTGGCATGCCCGTACCCGCCGACAAAGGGCCCGCTCACTCTCCGCGCTCAAATGCCTTTAATTCCAAGGTCATTGGGGGTGGCGAACCATGCAGAATCGTGCCTGTCAACGCGTGCATATGCACCCGGACCACCCACCCCGCCGAGCCCTACTATCGGCTCGCCATGACAGCAGCAGGGAAGCATCAGGTGAGCCGGACCGAGACCACCCGGCGGGCCGCCGGCCGACAGGGCCGGGCCGGCATCAGGGACGTGGCCGCCGCGGCGGGCGTCTCGATCACAACCGTCTCCGACGCGCTCAATGGCAAGGGGCGACTGCCGGACGCCACCCGCCGCCACGTTCGCGAGGTCGCCGACCGGCTGGGCTACCGCCCCTCCGCCGCGGCCCGCACCCTCCGTACCGGCAAGTCGGGCCTCATCGGTCTGACCGTGACGACGTACGGGGATGAACCTTTCACCTTCACCGAATTCGCCTACTTCGCCGAGATGGCCAGGGCCGCCACCTCCGCCGCGCTCGCCCGCGGCTACGCCCTCGTCATCCTCCCCGCCACCTCCCGACACGACGTGTGGTCGAACGTGGCCCTCGACGGCACCGTCGTCATCGACCCCTCCGACCACGACCCCGTCGTCACCGAACTGGTCCGCCAAGGCCTCCCCGTCGTCTCCGACGGCCGTCCGGCCGGCTCCCTCCCCGTCACCGCCTGGGTCGACAACGACCACGAGGCCGCCGTACTCAACCTGCTCGACCACCTCGCCGCCGCCGGCGCCCGCCGTATCGGGCTGCTGACCGGCACCACCACCGACACCTACACCCGACTCTCCACCACCGCCTACCTCAACTGGTGCGAGCGCGTCGGCCAAGACCCCGTCTACGAGTCCTACCCCGCCCACGACCCGTGCGCGGGCGCCGTCGCCGCGGACCGGCTGCTCGCCCGGCCCGACCGGCCCGACGCCGTCTACGGGCTGTTCGACCCCAACGGGACCGACCTGCTCGCCGCCGCCCGGCGCTACGGCCTGCGCGTCCCCGAGGACCTGCTGCTCGTGTGCTGCAGCGAGTCCACCGTGTACGCCAACACCGAACCGCCCATCACCACTCTCTCCCTCAAACCGCGCCGCATCGGCACCGCCGTCGTGCAGCTGCTCATCGACGCCATCGAGGGGGTCGACACCGGGCGCCCGGTCGAACAGGTCGTCCCGACCGAGCTGATCATCCGTACCTCCTCGCAGCGCAGGCAGCCCCGTACGACCGTCAGTCCGCCCCGGTCACCGGCCAAGGACTGACCGCCACACCGCGAAACCGGCGGGGGTGACTGCCCCGTCGAGGATTTCAGCAACACCTATTTCGGGAGAAAGCGGCAGGAACTATTGGTTCCGCCCAGGATTCACCACCCCTGGTGCGTCACAGAGCACGAGCCGCATTCCTATGATGGGCGCACGACATCACGGACCCTCCGCCCCGGAGGTCAGGAGGGTCCGCAGGTGTACGGCAGCGCGACGGTGGTGGAGGGGTCGATGACTCAGGGGGCCGGTCAGGGACCCGCGATGCGGACGGAGACGCTGCGGGACTTCCGGGTTCCGGTCACCGAGCCCGTCCCGTACGGCGTGCCCGGCGGGCTTCCCGACGAAGCCCCCGTGTACGGCGAGTACCCCGCGTACTACGGGGAGAGCGCGCCCGTGCCCCCGCCGCCGCCCCCGGGCCAGGCGCCCGCCACGGGCGGACCGGCCGACGAGGACGACCTCGACGAGGGCTACACCCCCACGCACCGCGATCTGCCGATCATCGGCCGCGGCGGGCCGGGTGACACCGTCCAGGTCGTCTACGTCCCCCAGGAGTCCCCGGCCGCGGGCCCCGGGCCGCTGTACGTCGTGGGCGACGTACACGGCTATCTGGACGAGCTCGTCACCGAACTCCAGGCACAGGGCCTCATCGACGCCGACCGCCGCTGGTCGGCCGGCAACGCGCGCATCTGGTTCCTCGGCGACTTCACCGACCGCGGGCCCGACGGGATCGGCGTCATCGACCTCGTCATGCGGCTGTCCGCCGAAGCCGCCGCCTCCGGCGGCTACTGCAAGGCCCTCATGGGCAACCACGAGCTGCTCCTCATCGGCGCCAAGCGGTTCGGCGACACCCCGGTCGCCTCGGGCGCCGGCACCGCCACCTTCCAGGCCGCCTGGCTCCTCAACGGCGGCCAGCGCACCGACATGGAGCGCCTGGAGGACGTGCACCTGCAGTGGATGTCACGGCTGGACGCGGCAGTGCTGGAGGACGGGCACCTGCTGCTGCACTCCGACACCACCGCGTACCTCGACTACGGCGACTCCATCGAGGACGTCAACGACACCATCCACGAGCTGCTCAACCGCAACGACGCCGACATCACCTGGGACCTCTTCCGCAAGTTCACCAAGCGGTTCGCCTTCCGCGACGAGGAGACCGGCCCCCAGGCCGTACGCGAACTCCTCGACACCTACGGCGGTAGCCGGGTCGTGCACGGACACAGCCCGATCCCGTACCTGCTGGGCGAGGTGGGCACCGAGGACGGCGACGAGTCCCGCGGCCCGGAGGCCGTGACCGGACCGCACGTGTATGCGGAAGGGCTCGCGATCGCCATGGACGGCGGGGTCACGATGGCGGGCAAACTGCTGGTCGTACAACTGCCGTTGAACGACTGAGGGTTATCAGAAGGGGGGTAATTTCAGGAAAGCCCCTGTCACGGCGTGGCATGGGCGCTCTACCATCGCCCTATCCGTAGCAGGCTCTCCTCCGTTTGTGCCGGCGCCCGGGTCTACGCGGGCAAACCGGCCCCCACGGAGCATCGGGGGATGCACATGAACAGCGCTCCGCACCTGCTGACCGAAGACCGACCCGAGTTCGATCGGCTCCTCGACGAGGCGCTGCGTACCGCACACGATCGGCCCGAGCTCGCCGCTCTCGGCGAACGGCTGAACGCCGAACAGCTGCGCACGATGGCCGTCGGGGCCAGCGCGCTGCTGACGGCCGCGGCAGCGGCCGAGTACGACCACTACGTGAAACTCCGCGGGGAACGGCGCGACGAGGCCCTGTCCACCCCCGGATCGACGGGTGCGGACAGGACTGCCGGGCAGGACGAGGGTGACGACGGCGCCGGGGTCAGCGCCGTGGTCGCGGTGCTCGCCCCGATGCTGGCGGGCGCCGCGATGCTGATCTTCCTGCTGGTGGGCTACATCCTGAAGGCGATCGAGCCCGAACCGGCCTTCGCCGACACGATGCTGACGGCGGGTTGGCTCTTCGGCGCCCTGACCGTGGTCTCATTGCTGTTCGCGGTGATCGGGCTGCTGGTGACGGCCGTCCGCAACCGCGCGACGGAGGTCGTGGCCGACGACGGGGCGATACCCGACGAACTTGCGCAGGCCCGCGAGGCCTGGCGGCACGCCCTGCTGGAGCGGGGCATCCTGCCGTTCCTGCGGGACGCGCTGGCCGATCCGAGCGCGGGACCCGTGTATCCCGCCCCCCGCACGCCGAAGGCCGGGCGCATCCCCAACCTGGGATACACCCGGCCCGACTTCACCAGCCCCGGATCCACGTCACAGGGACCCCGGCCCGGCTACTCGCCTCCGGACTTCACCAGCCCGGACTTCGGCGGCCCGGAGACCGAGACGCCCTGACGGCCTCGGTGGGCAGTCCGTCCCTGTTTCACGTGAAACATCGCGCTGTACGGCTACTGGCCCGCCGACCGGTCCCCCGGGGCCCGCCGGCGCTCCGCGGAGTCGGTCAGAGCCGGCGGGCGCCACACGCCGTCCGGGTGGTAGAGGTTGGTCCCCGGCGGCACGATCTCGTCGATCCGGTCGAGGGCAGCGTCGTCGAGGACCAGTCCGGCACCCTTGACCAGCGAATTCAGCTGATCCATGGTCCGCGGGCCGATGATCACCGAGGTGACTGCGGGATGCGCGACCGGGAAGGCGACCGCCAGCTCGGGCAGCGTGCAGCCGATGCCGTCGGCGAGCTCGAGGAGCTGTTCCACGGCCTCCAGCTTCGCGACGTTGCCGGGGATCGCCGGGTCGAAGCGCGCCGGAGTCAGCGCCGCCCTCCCCGAGCTCATGTCGACGGGCCCGCCGAGCCGGTACTTGCCGGTCAGGAAGCCGGAGGCGAGCGGACTCCAGGTCAGTACGCCCATCCCGTAGCGCCGGGCGACCGGCAGCACCGAGGCCTCCACCCCGCGCGCGAGGATCGAGTACGGAGGTTGCTCCGTCCGGAACCGCGGGAGAGCCCGCCGCTCGGCGACGTGATGAGCCTCGACGATCTCCTCGGCGGGGAAGGTGGAGCAGCCGAAGGCACGGATCTTGCCCGCCCGCACCAGGTCTCCGAGGACCGAGAGGGTCTCCTCTACGTCCGTCGAGTGGTCGGGCCGGTGCACCTGGTAGAGGTCGATCCACTCGGTGTCCAGCCGCCGCAGGCTGTTTTCGACGGCCTGCACGATCCACCGCCGCGAGTTCCCGCTGCGGTTGCGTCCCTCCCCCATCTGAAAGTGGACCTTGGTCGCGAGCACGACGTCGTCGCGGCGACCCTTGAGCGCCTTGCCGACGATCTCCTCGGACTCCCCGGCGGAGTACATGTCCGCGGTGTCGACGAAGTTGATGCCCTGATCGAGCGCGGCATGGATGATCCGGGCGCACTCGTCGTGGTCCGGGTTCCCCACCGATCCGAACATCATCGTGCCGAGGCAGTGCGCGCTGACCTCTATGCCGGTCCCGCCCAGACTGCGATATCTCATGGTCATGGGGCCGCACTGTAGGAGTTGGAGTGCACTCCAGCGCAAGCAATTCCGTTCCGGGGACGCTGCTCTGGGGAGTCCCCTCCTCCTCCCCAGAGCAGCGCCACCACGGCGGTCGGGTCAGTCCGCCAGCGGCAGGTACACCCGGTTGCCGCTCGCCGCGAACTCGGCGGACTTCTCCGCCATGCCCGCCTCGATCTCATCGGCCTTCAGGTCTCCGCCGTGCTCACGGCGAATGTCCTGGGAGATCTTCATCGAGCAGAACTTCGGACCGCACATGGAGCAGAAGTGCGCGGTCTTGGCCGGCTCGGCCGGGAGCGTCTCGTCGTGGAACTCGCGGGCCGTGTCCGGGTCGAGGGCCAGGTTGAACTGGTCCTCCCAGCGGAACTCGAACCGCGCGTCCGACAGGGCGTCGTCCCACTCCTGGGCGCCCGGGTGGCCCTTGGCCAGGTCCGCCGCATGGGCGGCGATCTTGTAGGTGATGACGCCGGTCTTCACGTCGTCACGGTTGGGCAGGCCCAGGTGCTCCTTCGGCGTGACGTAGCAGAGCATCGCGGTGCCCCACCAGGCGATCATCGCAGCGCCGATGCCCGAGGTGATGTGGTCGTACGCCGGGGCGACGTCCGTGGTCAGCGGGCCGAGCGTGTAGAACGGCGCCTCCTCGCAGATCTCCTGCTGAAGGTCGATGTTCTCCTTGATCTTGTGCATCGGGACGTGGCCCGGGCCCTCGATCATGGTCTGCACGTTGTGCCGCTTGGCGATCGTGTTCAGCTCGCCCAGCGTCTTCAGCTCCGCGAACTGCGCCGCGTCGTTGGCGTCCGCGATGGAGCCGGGGCGCAGGCCGTCACCCAGCGAGTACGTGACGTCGTACGTCGCGAGGATCTCGCAGAGCTCTTCGAAGTTCGTGTAGAGGAAGTTCTCCTTGTGGTGTGCCAGGCACCACGCGGCCATGATCGAGCCGCCGCGCGAGACGATGCCGGTCTTGCGGCGGGCGGTCAGCGGCACGTACGGCAGCAGCACGCCGGCATGGACCGTCATGTAGTCGACGCCCTGCTCGGCCTGCTCGATGACCGTGTCCTTGTAGATCTCCCAGGTCAGGTCCTCGGCGCGGCCGTCGACCTTCTCGAGCGCCTGGTAGAGCGGCACGGTGCCGATCGGCACGGGGGAGTTGCGCAGCACCCACTCGCGGGTGGTGTGGATGTTGCGGCCGGTCGAGAGGTCCATGACCGTGTCGGCGCCCCACTTGGTCGCCCAGGTCATCTTGTCGACCTCCTCCTCGATGGAGGAGGTGACGGCAGAGTTGCCGATGTTGGCGTTGACCTTCACCAGGAACCGCTTGCCGATGATCATCGGCTCGATCTCCGGGTGGTTCACGTTCGCGGGAAGCACGGCGCGACCTGCGGCGATCTCCTCGCGGACGACCTCCGGGGAGACGTTCTCGCGGATCGCGACGTACTCCATCTCCGGGGTGATCTCACCGCGGCGGGCGTAAGCGAGCTGCGTGACGGCGGCCCCGCCACGGCCGCGGCGGGGCTGGCGGGGGCGGCCCGGGAAGACCGCGTCGAGGTTCTTGAGGCCACCGCGCGGCGAGGTGTGCTTGATGCCGTCGTCCTCGGGGCGCACGGGACGGCCCGCGTACTCCTCGGTGTCGCCGCGGCCGATGATCCAGTTCTCGCGCAGCGGCGGCAGGCCGCGCCGTACGTCGGTCTCGATCTGCGGGTCGGTGTACGGCCCGGACGTGTCGTAGAGCGTCACGTCCTTGCCGTTGGTGAGGTGGACCTGGCGGACCGGCACCCGGATGTCGGGGCGGGAGCCCGCCACGTAGCCCTTGTGCCAGCCCGGCTGGCGCTCGGTCTGGCCGTCGGCGTCCTGGCTGACGGCAGGCGTGCGTGCGTCCTGAATGGTCATGAGACCTGATCTCCCTACGCCGGCATTACCCGGTAACAGGTTCGGCGGTCGACGCAGCCTCTTCCCGTACGCATTTGTGCTGCGCGTACGGTGATCAGCGCCCTCTCAGCCCGGTGCTCCGAGCTCCCGCGTTGTGCAAAGGTGCCCCCACGCTAGCGTCATCTGTGGCGTGCTGAACAGTGGGCCCCCTCAACTCTTGCGATGATCGGCCGGTGACGTCCTTGCCACAGCCTCCCCCCAAGCCCACCGAGCCCACGGATCACACCGACCACGCACACACGGGCCCCGGGCATGACCACGGCCCGTCCCACGGCCAGTCCGAGGCGCACTCCCATGGTCATTCCCACGGCCACGGGCCGGCGGCGCCCGTCTCGAAGCACCTGCGCAAGGTCATCGCGGCCGTACTGATCCCCTTCGCCGTCGCCGTCTTCGTTGGCATGGTGGTGCTCTGGCCGGGCGGCGCCCCCGCCCACGAGCGCTCCGGGGTGGGCTTCGACCGGCAGACCCAGCAGGGCCGGGTCGTCGCGGTCGAACAGGTCGACTGCAAATCCGTGAACGCCTCGCAGGTGCCGCCCACCGGCAACGTCTCCACCCCGGAGGGCCGCGAGGCCCAGGCCGCGCAGACCGGAGAGTGCAAGAAGGCCACCATCGAGGTCGCCACCGGATCCGACAAGGGACGCACCTTCTTCGAAATCGTCCAGCCGGGCGCCCCACGGCAGTTGGAGAACGGCCAGGAGGTGGTCGTCGCGTACGCGCCGGACGCGCCCCGGGATCTCCAGTACTCGGTGATCGACGTGAACCGCAAGCTGCCGTTGGCGGTGCTGGCCGGCCTCTTCGCGGTGGCGGTGGTCGTCGTCGGCCGGATGCGCGGCGTGTTCGCGCTGGTCGCGCTGGTCGTCAGCTTCGGCGTGCTGACGCTCTTCATCCTCCCGGCGATCCTGCAGGGGTCGAACCCGCTGCTCGTTGCCGTCATCGGCGCCAGCGCCATCATGCTCATCGCGCTCTACATGTGCCACGGGCTGAGCGCCCGGACCTCCGTCGCCGTCCTGGGCACGCTCGTCTCACTGCTGCTGATCGGACTGCTGGGTTCGGTGTTCGTCGACTGGGCGTTCCTGAGCGGCAACACCGACGACAACACCGGGCTGATCCACGGGCTCTACCCGGACATCGACATGAGCGGCCTGCTGCTTGCAGGCGTGATCATCGGATCGCTCGGTGTGCTCGACGATGTGACGGTCACCCAGACCTCGGCGGTCTGGGAACTCCACCAGGCGGACTCGTCGATGGGGCCCCGCTCCCTGTACCGCGCGGCCATCCGGATCGGCCGCGACCACATCGCATCGGTGGTCAACACCCTGGTACTGGCCTACGCGGGCGCGGCGCTGCCGCTCCTGCTGCTGTTCTCGATCGCGAACAGCAGCATGGGTTCGGTGGCCAACAGCGAGCTGGTCGCGGAGGAGATCGTACGGACACTCGTCGGGTCGATCGGCCTGGTGGCCTCGGTGCCGGTGACAACGGCTCTTGCCGCGCTGGTGGTTTCTGCCGACCGGCCGGGATCCCCGGCCGGAGCGGCGGCCTCGGGGCCGGTCCGCGGGGGCCGGGGACGGCGGCGACGCAAGCGCTGAGAGACCCGGGGGGCTCGGGGGCCCGGGGCGGCTCGGCGCGTGCGGTCCGTTCAGCCCGCGTTCTGCTCGTTCTGCCGCGACTCGGCCAGGATCCTGTCCAGCGCTTCGTCGAGGTTGTCCTCGAAGTCGCCGAGGTTGCGCTCCTGACCGAGCGGAACGAGCCGATCGGTGCGGTCGAGAAAGGCCACGAGCGGCGCGGCGCCGGCGCGGAACAGGGCCCGGTCGCAGCCGACCTGGAGCCGGATGTGGACATCGGACAGCTCCTCGGGGTCGGTGGGGGCGATGTGCACATCGCCGTCACCGCACGGCTTGTTGATGCCGTCGAGGAGGAGTTCCCGGCCGAACGCCCAGGTCACGGGCGCGTCTCCGGGAAGGTGGAACGTCAGGCGCACCGCGTAGGGGTCACGGGTGTCGTACCGGAGTTCCACCGGGATCCGGAACGAGAGCTCCTCGGAAACGAGGAAGCTCATCATGACCTCTGCCTGTACCGACTCGCGCATTGACTACCCCGCTGTAGTGGAAGTGGCCAGGAATGATCCCCCAGGGCCCTCTTGACAAGGGTGGTGGACGCGCTTGCAGATCACAAGGAGTGAGTTTTCAGATACTGATAGAGAACGAGAGGGTGCTCAACAGCGCGCCTACTTCACTCCGTAGTCGATCAACCACATACAGCAATCGTTCCTCCTGGTGCAAAGGGAGGGAAATCGCCATTGTTGCGGCGGTATCGCCGACAGTAATGGGGATGGCTGCACACACCGTGCCCAGCGCGTACTCCTGACGCTCCGTAACCGGCTGCATGCGACCGAGGGATCCGATCCGGCCCTCCAGGGCGCGCTGGTCGCGGACGGTGTATTGGGTGACGGCCTCGACCGGATGCCGGTCGTAGTAGTCCTTGCGCGTCTCCTCGTCCAGCTGGGCCAGCAGGCACTGCCCGATGGCGTGCGCGTGCCCGGTCGCACGGAAATCGGCCCACTCCTCGACGGCGGGGCTGGCCGGGGTGTCCGAAACGCCCATGAGTTCGATCTCACCGTCGCGGAACACCGCGAAGTAGACGGGGGCCCCGACCGCGTCACGGAAGTGCGCGAGGGAGTCGAGGATCATGCTGCGACGTTTCTGCTGCAGTCCGCCGCCCGCGAGCCGGCTTGCGGCGGCACCGAGAACGAACACTCCGCCCTCGCGTCGCAGATAGCCCTCGTGGGTGAGGGTGCGCAGGAGGTGGTACGCGGTGGGGAGCGGGAGCCCGGCCTCGCGCGCCAGTTGCTTCGCCGGGGCTCCCTCGCTGTGGGAGCCCACTGCTTCGAGCAGTCTCAACGCTCGCTGCACCGAACCGATCAGCGTTGGCACACCGGCATTGTGAACCGAAGACAAAGCTCACCCCCAGGCGTGGCGGCGGGCCTTGGGAGGGCCCGCCCTGCGGGGGCCGCCCCCGCACATGCCGTGGTTCCTGGAGGTCGCGCCCGGCTGGTACTGGAGATAACCGCAGGTCAGAGCGGCTCTACCGGCCTTCGACCCAGGGGAACGGCACAGATTGCCACCCTATCCGCCGATTCCCGCGGTGTGAGCGGTATGCCACCTCACGTTCCCCCGCCTGGGTTAATCCCCGGGCTTGACCCGGGGGCCTACCAGTCGCCGGACGAGGACTTCGTACCGCGGCCGCTGAACTTCTTCACGAGGAAGACCAGGCCGCCGACGAGGCCGGCGAAGAGCAGCAGCTTGAAGGCGAACCCGATCAAGGCACCGAGGATGCTGGTGATGACTCCGCCGAAGACGAAGAGCACCAGAAGCGGGATCGCGACCCACTTAACCCACCAGGGCATGCCTGCGAATGTCTCTCGGATGCCGTCCATGTCCTCAACCTCTTCCTGAGCCGTGACTTCCTGCTCTCGATGCTAGGAGTCCGCGAACGCCCCCGGGGGCCCGCGAGCCCCCGGAGTCCCCTGATCCGCCCCCTAGGGGGACCAGGGTTCCGACCCTCGGTCCGAGGCCCCCGGCTATGCCTCCGGCGGGGAGAACACCACAAGTACCCGCAGGTCCTCGGTGATGTGGTGGAACTTGTGCACCACCCCGGCCGGGACGTAGACGACGCTGCCGCGGGCCACCGTCGTCGTCTCCTCCCCGACCGTGATCGAGGCGCGGCCGCTCACCACGAAGTACACCTCGTCCTGGCGGTGCGGCTGCTGCGGGTCGCTCTGCCCGGCGTCGAGCGCGTACAGCCCGACCGACATGTTCCGTTCGCGCAGGAACTGCAGATAGGCGCCGTCGTTCGCGAGCCGCTCCGCCTCGAGCTCGTCCAGCCGGAAGGCCTTCATCTTCGTTGTGCCCCTTGCTCTCTCGCGTTCCCTGGCATCCGCTGATCTGCTGATGTCCCACCGGGATCTTCTCTGCCACGATCAGACACATGACGAATTTCGTAGTCAAGACGCTCGCCAATGCCGCAGCCCTGGCCGTCGCCATCTGGCTGCTCGCCGGCATCACGCTCGACGACCACAGTTCCCTGGGCCGCAGGACCCTGACGCTGATCCTGGTCGCACTGGTCTTCGGCCTGGTCAACATCATCGTCAAGCCCGTGGTGAAGTTGCTCTCGTTGCCGCTGTTCGTGCTCACCCTCGGACTGTTCACCCTCGTCGTGAACGCCCTGATGCTGCTGCTGACCTCCTGGCTGGCCACGCAGCTCGATCTCAGCTTCCACGTCGACAACTTCTGGACCGCGCTCGTCGGCGGCCTGATCATCTCCGTCGTCTCCTGGGCCGTGAACATGGCCCTGCCCGACAAGAACTGAACGAACAGCCCATGGACCGCCGACGGTTTCGAGCTGTGCCCGGAGCTCGTCGAGGCGGCGAGTACGGGCCCGCTGGGCGCCGTACGCGAGGCAGTGAAGGAGCACACCGCGTGAACGACCACGCCGACCAGGCAGCAACAGCAACGGCCGGAGCCGGGGCCGCCCGGGCGGACGGGCTCGGCGAGGGCACCCGGGCCGTGCGCGCCGGACTGCCCGAGCCCGTCAAGAACGAACCGCCCCTGCCCGGCCCCGTCTTCGCCGCCCACTTCCACCTCCCCGGCGACGTGGAAGGCCCGTACACCTACGGCCGCGACACCAACCCCACCTGGACCCTGCTGGAACGCGCCATCGGGGAACTCGAAGCCCCCGGCCAGGACGGCGTGGACACCATCGTCTTCGCGTCCGGCATGGCCGCGGTCTCCGCCGTCCTGCTCTCCCAGGCCCGCACCGGGGACACCGTCGTCCTGCCCGACGACGGCTACCAGGCGCTGCCGCTGGTCCGCGAGCAGCTGGAGGCGTACGGGATCCACGTCCGCACCGCCCCGACCGGCGACGACGCGCAGCTCACCGTCCTCGAAGGGGCCAGGCTGCTGTGGATCGAGACCCCGTCCAACCCCGGGCTCGACGTGTGCGACGTACGGCGCCTGGTCGAGGCCGCGCACGCGGGCGGCACCCTGGTGGCCGTCGACAACACCCTCGCCACCCCGCTCGGCCAGCGGCCCCTGGAACTCGGCGCGGACTTCTCGGTCGCCAGCGGCACCAAGGGCCTCACCGGCCACGGCGACCTCCTGCTCGGCTACGTCGTCTGCCGCGACCCGGAGCTCGCTGCCGCCGTCCGACGTTGGCGCAAGATCGTCGGTGCGATCCCGGGGCCGATGGAGGCCTGGCTCGCCCACCGCTCCCTGGCCACCATCCAGCTGCGCGCCGAGCGCCAGTGGGCCAACGCGCTGGCCGTCGCGGAGGCGCTGGCCGACCGTACGGACGTGACCGGCCTGCGCTACCCGGGGCTGGCGGCGGACCCGTCGCACAAGACGGCCGTCCGGCAGATGCGGGGCTTCGGATCCGTCGTCTCCTTCACCCTGCCCGACCGCGCGCACGCCGAGCGCTTCATGGCCGCCCTGCACCTGGTCGAGGACGCCACCAGCTTCGGCGGCGTACGGTCCACGGCGGAGCGGCGCGGACGGTGGGGCGGCGACCCCGTCCCGGAGGGGTTCATCCGCCTGTCCGCCGGCGCCGAGGACACCGTGGACCTGGTCGCGGACGTGCTGCGCGCCCTCGACGCCGCGCGCGCCGGCGCCTGAGCGGCGGCAGACATGGAGCGGTCCGAGCCTCCCCCCTAGTGGCTCGGACCGCCCGGGTTCTGCGCGCGAAGAACCACGAGCTCAAGGCTAGTTGACCCAGCGTCAGAGTCCAATCACGGTAACGACAGGGGCCTATCGGCATATTTATAGTTGAAGGCCCCCACCGAGAGGGGCCTCCATGGACCTGGCCCTGCTGCGTACCTTCGTCGCCGTGCACCGGGCGGGCTCGTTCACCCGGGCCGCCGCGCTGCTCGGGCTCTCCCAGCCCGCCGTCACCTCCCAGATCCGCACCCTCGAACGCCAGCTGGGCCGACCGCTGTTCCACCGCAGGGCCCGCGGGGTCACCCCCACCGCCGTCGGCGACGAACTCGCCCATAAGGCCGCTCCGCACCTCGACGCCCTGCTGCGGATCACCGAGGCGGAGCGGGAGGCCGCCGGTGCGTTACGCACCCTGCACCTCGCCGGTCCCCCCGAATTCCTGTGCCTGCGCGTCCTGCCCGCCCTCGCACCGCTCGTCGGCCAGGGTCACACCCTGCGCACCGTCCTGCAGACCGGCGCGGAGGAGGCCCTCGACGGGCTCGCCGCCGGGCACCACGACCTCGTCGTGACGACCGCAAGGCCGCGCGGCGGGCTGTTCAGCGCGACCGCCCTGTGCGACGAGGAGCACGTCCTGGTCGCCGCGCCCTACTGGGCCGCCCTCGTCGTTCCGGACCGGCTGCGCGAGAGCGGCCCCGCCGCCCTCGACGGCATTCCGCTCGTCGAGGTCCACGAGACCCTGCCGCTCGTCGCCCGCTACTGGGCCGCGGTCTTCGAGACCCGCCCCGGGACCCGGCCCGATGCCGCCACCGTCGTCGCCCCCGACCTCAGGGCCGTACTGGAATGCGTCCGGGCCGGCGCCGGACTCGCCGTCCTGCCCCGGTATCTGTGCCAGGACGCCCTCGACCGCGGGCAGATCGTCGCCCTGCTCGAGCCGCCCGTACCACCGCTGCGCACCTGGTTCCTCGTCGTACGGGCCGGCAGCCTCGCCCTCGCCCACCTCGCCCGTGCGCACGACCGGCTGCTGCGCGCCGCCGCGCACTGGTGAGCCTCCGCTTCCGGCGTGCGGCGCGTTTCGCCGACACGCGTTTCAGACACCGCAGTCTGGGCCACTCTTCTCCCATGACCGAACGTCCCGTGGTCAAACGCACCGCCCGCGCGATCCTGCTCGACGGTGACGACCTGATCCTCATCAAACGCACCAAGCCCGGCGTCGACCCGTACTGGGTCACCCCCGGCGGGGGAGTGGAGTCCTCGGACGCCACCGTCGTCGACGCCCTCCACCGAGAGATCCACGAGGAACTCGGCGCGAAGATCACCGATGTGGTGCCTTGCTTCGTCGACACCGTCGAGCACATCGCCGACGGCGGAGTGACCGGAGTGAAGGTGCAGCACTTCTTCGTCTGCCACCTCGAATCCATGGATCCGAGCCAGCGGCACGGCCCCGAAGTCGACGAGCCCGCAGGCGAGTACGAGATCGTGCGCGTGCCCTTCAGCCGGGTCGGCATCGCCGCCGTCCATCTCGTCCCGCTGTCCCTGCGCCACTACCTCGACGGCAACATCGAGGGCGTGCGGGCCATGCACGCCCCCGACCTGGGCTGACCTCGGCCCGGGCCGTGGTCGGCCCGGGTCTCAGCCGGCTGCGGCCACCAGCTCCTCGAGCGCGTCGAAGCGGATCCGGTCCCCGGGGATCCCGATCCGCTTGAGCTCGTCCACACCGCTGCGGATCATCGCGGGCGGCCCCGAGATGAACGCGTCGTACGAGCTCCAGGGCCCGTGCTCACCGACCGCCTGGGGCAGCTGCCCCGCCAGGCCCTCGCAGACGACCGGGCGCACCGACAGCCACGGATGCGAGCGCTGCAGCCCCAGCAGGGTGTCCTTGTCGTACAGGTCGCCGTCGCTGCGTGCCCCGAAGAACACCTCCACCGGACGGCGCTCACCGTGCTCCGCCACGTCCTCGATCAGCGCCTTGATCGGGGCTATGCCGGTACCACCGCCCAGGCACAGCATCCCGTTGTCGGTGGTGTGGTCCACCACCATCGACCCGGCCGGCGGCCCGAGCCGCAGCACGTCGCCGGGCCGGGCGTGCCGTACCAGCGCGTTGGAGACCCAGCCCGCCGGAACGGCCTTGACGTGGAAGGACAGCAGTCCGTCGGCGCGCGGAGCCGAGGCGAACGAGTAGTGCCGCCACACCCGGGGCCACCACGGGGTCTCCAGGCTCGTGTACTGGCCCGCCAGGAAGGCGTAGGGCTGGTCGGGGCGGACCGTCAGCACCGCGATGTCCGGGGTGCGCAGATCGTGCGAGACCACCTCCGCGTGCCACCACGCAGGGGTCTTCACCTCGTCCTCCGCCGCCGCATCGATCATGATCTGGGACATCGCGGTGTAGGCCCGCACCCATGCGGCCTGCGTCTCCGGTCCCCAGCTGTGCTCCGCGTACCGGGCCAGGGCTCCGATCAGGGCCTCGCCCACCACCGGATAATGCCCGGCGGCCGTGCCGTACTTGCGGTGACCGGTGCCCAGTCGGCGCAGATAGGGCACGAGCACGTCCGGGTTGTCGATGTGCTCGGCGGCGGTCAGCAGCGCCTTCAGGAGCCGGTCGCGCTGTGCGTCCATGGCGGCCGGGAACATGCCCCGTACCTCCGGGTGCCCCGTGAACACCAGGGCGTAGAAGTACGAGGTCACCTTGTCGGCGATCGGTGTGATTTCCTCGAGGGTCCGGCGGATCAGCACCGCGTCGGGGGAGGGCTCGACCGCACCGCCCCCGGACGGTATCCGGGCCGTCCGTCTGGCCGATCTGGTGGGCGGAGCGTCCATGCGGTGCCTCGCTTCGAACATCTCGGTCGGTAAGCACGCCACGGCCTTCGAATCCGTGGTTCCGGGCCTCAAAGCCTGCCAGCCGCCCCAGCCACTCGCGGGGAAACGCGGAAAATCCGCGTTTCGAACCCGCTTTCCTCCTAAGATGCTTGGACTTCCCGGCGGGCCACCCCGACCAGCTGATACGCCTCTCGCAGGTCCCGGCCCTCGTAGGCGTACGTCGCCCGCTCCGTGAGGTACGACTGCGCGTTGACCGCCACCGACACCGAAACGGCCTCGAACAGCACCGCGTCGGTCGACGAATCCCCGTACGCGACACAGTCGGTCCGGCTCACCCCGAACTGCGCGCAGAGCCGGTCCGCCACCGTGACCTTGCCCGCGGGCGTCAGGATCCCGGCAGCGTCCACGGGCCGAGTGAAGGGCACCTCCGGGAACACCGAGCCGTGTGCGGCATGCGCGCCCCACTCCAGCAGCAGCTCCACGAAGAACGACGGCGACAGCGAGATCACCGCGCAGTAGTCCCCGCGCTCCCTGATCTCCCGCCACACTTCGCGGATCCCCGCCAGCCAGGGAGCCCCGTCGAACGCCGCCCGGACATGCGCGGGCGTCAGGCCCGCCCACAGCGCATGTGCCGCCACCGAGAATTCGTGCGGCCCGATCTCCCGCGCGCCGAACGATCGCTCCAGCGCGGCGATCTCCGCGCTCAGGCCGAGCTGTCGGGAGATCTCGACCGGCGCCGCCGAGCCGTACATCAGCGTCCCGTCGAGATCGAAAAGGTGCAGGAGGGTCATGGCAGACGAGGCTAGCCCGTTCATTTCACCGAGGGCACCTCCCGGCCGGTGTCGGGGCAGGAACAGCGATGTTTCACGTGAAACATCGCCTGGTTCCACCGGGACGCCTTCTGCGGTGGCCGGCAGGGTCATCGGGATGTTTCACGTGAAACACGCGCCCCAAATCCTCTGGACGCCCTCCGTCCGATGATCCACTCTGGGCCGGTGACACCACCACACCTCACCGACCTGCCGATCCGTGCGCTGACCGTGGACGACCTCCGCCACTGCGCCGACCTGTCCGAAGACCGCGGATGGCCGCGCGAGGACCACAAGTGGGGGCTGCTCCTCGCCGCGGGCAGCGGCTACGGCATCGATGCTCCCGACGGACAGGGGCTCGCCGCCGCCTGCGTCGTCACCTCGTACGGCCACACCCACGCCGGCCCGGAACTGGCCGCCATCGGCATGGTCCTCGTCGCCGAGCGCCATGCCCGCCAGGGCCTGGGCCGCCGTCTGATGACGTACATCTGCGACGACCTCCTCAAAGGCGTCCCGCTCACGCTGCACGCCACCCCCTACGGTCGCCCCCTCTACGAGGAGCTCGGCTTCGACACCACGGGCCGCGCGGAAATGCTCCGGGGCACGTTCCGCGAAGACCCCGCGGCTCCAGCTCTTGGGCCGGGCTCCACGGCGGTCCGGCCGGCGACCGGCGAGGACATCCCGCGGATCGTCCGCCTGGACACCGAGGTCTTCGGTACCGACCGGACCCACATGATCACGCGGCTTCCCGCCTTCGCGGACCGCCTGCTGGTGGCGGAGGACGGCCAGGGCGAACTCGTCGGCTACGCCGCGATCTGGCCCAACATGGAAACCCACGTCATCGGCCCGCTGATCGCCCGTGACACGGCCGGCGCCCAGGCACTCGTGACCGCCCTCGCGGCCACCACCGACCGGCCGCTGCGGACCGACATCGACGTACGCCACGAGGAGCTCCTCACCTGGCTCAAGGACCGCGGTCTCGACTCCGTGGCCTTCAACGCCGTCATGACCCGCGACATCCCCGGCCTCCCCGGCGACTGGACCCGCCGCTGGGCCCCGCTCACCGTGGCAGCGGGCTGAGAAAGGACGTCTCCATGACCGACCCCGACGAACCGGCCATCCGCCCCGCCACCGAGGAGGACCTGCCCGCCATCGTCGCCATGCTCGCGGACGATCCCCTGGGCGCCGCCCGCGAGTCCCCCGACGACCTCACCCCGTACATCGAGGCGTTCAAGCGCCTGGACGGCGACCCCCACCAACACGTGGTCGTAGCGGTCCGCGAGGGCCGCGTCGTCGGCACGCTCCAGCTCACGATCGTCCCCGGGCTCTCCCGCAAGGGCGCCACCCGCGCCATCATCGAAGGGGTCCGCGTCCACGCCGACGAGCGCGGCAGCGGCCTGGGCACCCGGTTCGTCCAATGGGCCGTCGAGCAGGCCCGCAGTGAGAACTGCCAACTCGTCCAGCTCACCTCGGACGTGACCCGTACCGATGCCCACCGCTTCTACGAGCGGCTCGGGTTCACCGCGTCCCACGTCGGCTTCAAGCTCTCCCTCTGATCGCCCGTACAAAGGCCGGGCCTGCGTCGGTGGCCCGGCCTACGATCGGGAGGATGAGCCCCCGCCTCCCTCTCGTCACCACCGCCGAGCGTCGCCACCGGCTCGGCCGCAGGCACCGCCTGGCTCCCTCCGCGCATGCGGCCACGGTCGCCCAGGCTGCGGACGCCGTCGTGGCGCTGCACGCCACCGACGCCGCGACCGTGTTCCTCTCCGCCCGTGCACGGCTCACGGAAGGCGGCCCGGCCGCCGTCGAGCAGGCGTTCTACGAGGACGTCTCCCTCGTCCGGCTGCTCAGCATGCGCAATACGCTCTTCGCCGTCTCCACCGACCTCGCCCCGTACGTGGACGCCTCGACCGCCCGGGGCATCGCCGCCAAGGAGCGCCGCGCCTTCCTGAAGCACCTCGAAGAGGACGGCCAGGGCCTCGACGCCGCCTGGCTGGCCCGGGCCGAGGCCGCCGCGCTCGACGCCCTCGACACCGGCGGCCCCTGCACCGGCAGCCAGCTCTCGGCGGCCGTGCCCGCACTGCGCGAGAAGATCACCATCGGCCGGGGCAAGAAGTACGAGACCGAGACCGGCGTCGCCACCCGTGTCATCCGGCTGCTGGCCGCCGACGGCCGGATCCGCCGTGACCGGCCGCGCGGATCCTGGACCTCGAGCCAGTTCCGCTGGGTGCACACGGAGCCCTGGCCCGCCGTCCCCGCAGCCGAGGCCCGCGCCGAGATCGCCCGCCGCTGGCTGTACGCCTATGGTCCGGCCACCGAGGCGGACCTCAAGTGGTGGACGGGCTGGACCCTCACCGACGTCCGCAAGGCCCTCGCCGTCGTCGGCCCCGACCAGGTCCGCCTCGACGACGGCAGCACCGCCCTCGTCAGCCCCGGCGACACCGCGCCCGAGCCCGCCCCGGAGCCCTGGGCCGCACTGCTGCCCGGACTCGACCCCAGCGCCATGGGCTGGGCCGACCGGGGCTTCCAGCTCGAGCCCGCCCACCGGCCCGCCCTCTTCGACTACGCCGGCAACATCGGCCCCACGGTCTGGTGGAACGGCGAGATCGTCGGAGGCTGGGCCCAGCGTGCGGACGGCGAGATCGTCTGGCGGCTGCTGACCGACCCCGGCCGCGCCGCCGAGGAGGCGATCACGGCCGAGGCGGACCGCCTCGGCCGGTGGGTGGGCGACGCCCGGGTCACTCCGCGCTTCCGCACCCCGCTGGAGCGCGAACTCGTCGCCTGATCCGCCCGCCGAAGCGCTCAGCCGATGCCCCGCCAGCCCTGCGGGTCCACCCCGCCGGGCACCGGTGCCTGGGCGTCGTACGGCTCCCTCGTGAACACGAACGAACCCAGGTCGAGGTGGCTGACCGAACCGTCCGCGCGCCGGACCGCCCGCAGCGTCTCCCCCGCGTAGTAGCCGGAGAGTCCGGTCCAACTGCCGTCGGGCTCGGCCCGGAACCGGGCCGACCGGCCCATCGCACCCACCGGGGCGAGCTCCAGCAGCCCGTCCGCCTTCAGCCTCAGCACCTGCGCCGATGTACCCCAGTACCAGGGGCCGCACAGCTCCAGGGCGACCGGATCGGCCTCCCGGAACGGCCGCCAGGGCTGCGGGAACCGCGGCTCCGCGTCCGCGACGATCGCCACCAGGTCAGCGGCCACCGTCGCGGCGGGCAGCCCCGACGTGCAGTTCGCCAGCACCACGGCCGCCACGTCGTCCGCCTCGCTCAGCCACAGCCCCGCGACGAACCCCGGGAGCGAGCCGCTGTGGCCGGCCAGGCTGCGCCCGCCGCTGTTCGTCAGCTGCATGCCGAGCCCGTAGCCGAGCTCGGCGAAACCAGGCTCCGGCGGAGAGGAGGGCGTCCGCATCTCCCGTACGGTCTCCGCGCTCAACACCCGTTCGTCGCCACGGGCGAGGAACACCGCGAACCGCGCCAAGTCGCACGTCGTGGACCAGAGTTGTCCGGCCGCGGCCATCAGCCCCAGATCTTCCAGCGGCTCGGGCATCATCACGTCGGCCCACGGGTGCACGGCCCAGCCTCCCGCGTGCGGAGCCTGCGGCTGCGCCGTCGTACGGTCCAGAGCCAGCGGCTCGAGGACCTCGGCCCGGAGCACCTCTTCCCACGGCTTCCCGCGCACGGCTTCCACGAGCGAACCCAGCAGCGTGTAGCCCGGGTTGGAGTAGTGGTGCCGCCGGCCGGGCTGGAAGCGGAACGGCTCCTCGCCCAGCACGTCGGCAAGCCCGGGGCGCAGGGCCGCGGGCGAGCGCTCCCACCACTCACCCGGCGTCTCCGCCGCCAACCCGCCGGTGTGAGCCAGCAGTTGGGCGATGGTCACCTCGCCGGCGCCCGTTCCCGGCAGGTGCTTCTCCAGCGCGTCGTCGAGCTGCAGCAGGCCCTCGTCGCGCAGCCGCATCACCAGAACAGCGGTGAAGGTCTTGCTGATCGACCCGATCCGGTACTGCACGTTCCCGTCGGGCCCGTGCCCCTCGACGGAGGTCCGGGAGCCCTCCCAGACCACCTCGCCGCCGCGGGCCACGGCCGCCACCACCGACGGCGCCCGTCCCTCGCTCTGCGCGACGGCGATCCGGTGCCTTAGCGCACGCCGGGTGGCAGGGAGCAGATCAAGGTCTTCAGATACGGCATCCATGATCGGATGCTACGTGTTGGCCATGTCCACGAACCGCGAATAATGGCCCTGGAAGGCGACCGTGATCGTCGCCGTGGGGCCGTTACGGTGCTTGGCCACGATCAGGTCCGCCTCGCCCGCGCGGGGCGACTCCTTCTCGTACGCGTCCTCGCGGTGCAGCAGGATCACCATGTCGGCGTCCTGCTCGATCGAGCCCGACTCACGCAGGTCGGAAACCATCGGCTTCTTGTCGGTGCGCTGCTCGGGACCACGGTTCAGCTGCGACAGCGCGATCACCGGCACCTCGAGCTCCTTGGCCAGCAGCTTGAGGTTTCGGGACATGTCCGAGACCTCCTGCTGGCGGCTCTCGGGACGGCGCGAGCCACCCGACTGCATCAGCTGGAGGTAGTCGATGACGACGAGCGAGAGGTCGTTGCGCTGCTTGAGGCGTCGGCACTTCGCCCGGATCTCCATCATCGACAGGTTCGGGGAGTCGTCGATGTAGAGCGGGGCGGCGGACACGTCGGGCATCCGGCGGGCCAGCCGGGTCCAGTCGTCGTCCGTCATGGTGCCCGAGCGCATGTGGTGCAGGGCCACCCGGGCCTCCGCCGACAGGAGGCGCATCGCGATCTCGTTGCGCCCCATTTCGAGGGAGAAGATCACGCTCGGCAGGTTGCTCTTGATGGAACAGGCACGGGCGAAGTCCAGCGCGAGGGTGGACTTACCCATGGCGGGACGGGCCGCGATGACGATCATCTGGCCCGGGTGCAGGCCGTTGGTCAGCGAGTCGAGGTCCGTGAACCCGGTCGGGACGCCCGACATCTGGCCGCTGCGCGAGCCGATGGCCTCGATCTCGTCGAGCGCACCCTCCATGATGTCGCCGAGCGGCAGGTAGTCCTCGGAGGTCCGCTGCTCGGTGACGGCGTAGATCTCGGCCTGGGCGCTGTTGACGATCTCGTCGACGTCCCCGTCGGCCGCGTATCCCATCTGCGTGATCTTCGTACCGGCGGCGACGAGGCGGCGCAGGACGGCCCGCTCGTGGACGATCTCCGCGTAGTACTCGGCGTTGGCCGCGGTCGGAACCGACTGGACGAGGGTGTGCAGGTACGAGGCCCCGCCGACCTTGCTGATCTCGCCGCGGCGGGTCAGCTCGGCGCCGACCGTGATCGGGTCGGCCGGCTCGCCCTTGGCGTACAGGTCGAGGATCGCCTGGTAGATCGTCTCGTGCGAGGGCCGGTAGAAGTCGTGGCCCTTGATGACCTCGACCACGTCCGCGATCGCGTCCTTGGACAGCAGCATCCCGCCGAGCACCGACTGCTCGGCGTCGAGGTCCTGCGGCGGGACGCGCTCGAAGCCGCCGCCACCGCCCTCCCAGGAGCCGCCCTCGCGGCCCCGCTCGTGCTGTTCGTCCCCGCGGCCGCGGCTGTCGCTGTTACGGCGCGGACGGGGGGGCAGACGGTCACCTGGACCGCTGTCGGCCCAGGGGTCGTCCATGGGCTCGGGCATACTCACCGGGCCGCCTCCTCCCGTCCGCAACGCGGACCTCGCCGTGCCACTCTTTCTAGGGCACGGCTCTGACATTTGGGGCACCCGAATCCGCAGTCGGCGAGTCGGGCAACGCACAACGGTAGGGCCGGGAGCGACGTCAGCCAATCTTGTTATCCACAGGCTGTGTGGATGAGATGTGGATGACCGACCCAATGCTGTGGGTAAGTCGCCGGAAGCTGTGTACGGACCGGGGGACGGTGCTGTGGACAAAATCACCTGCCCTGCCCACGCACCCGATCTGACCTGCATGTTCTTCCTCCACGGGCTGTGGGGGAGAAATTTCTTAGCCAGGTTCCCGAGATCGCCTCCAACGGGGTGCCGGGAGGACGCGAGTCAACTCACAGGTAAGGATCCAAAAGTAGTTGCGTCTATTACCTGTGGAAGATTAGATTGAGCGCATGACACAGGCCCTCGCGCCGCTGAAGGCTGCCCCGAGACGGCATGACCGCGAGATACTCGCGCTCGCCGTCCCGGCTTTCGGCGCCCTCGTCGCCGAACCCCTGTTCGTGATGGCGGACAGCGCCATCGTGGGGCACCTCGGCACCCCCCAACTGGCCGGCCTCGGCATCGCCGCCGCCCTGCTCACCACCGCCGTCAGCGTCTTCGTCTTCCTCGCCTACGCCACCACCGCGGCCGTCTCCCGCCGGGTCGGCGCGGGGGACCTCCCGGCAGCCATCCGGCAGGGCATGGACGGCATCTGGCTCGCCCTCCTGATCGGGGCCGCCGTCGTCGCCGTCGTGCTCCCCACGGCGCCCTGGCTGATCTCCCTCTTCGGAGCCTCCGACACCGTGGCCCCGTACGCGGTCACCTACCTGCGGATCTCCGCCCTGGGCATTCCGGCCATGCTGATGGTGCTCGCCGCCACCGGTGTCATCCGCGGCCTCCAGGACACCCGTACCCCGCTCTACGTCGCCGTCGGGGGCTTCGCCCTCAACGCGGGCCTGAACGGCGCCCTCGTGTACGGCGCGGGCTTCGGCATCGCCGGTTCCGCCTGGGGCACCGTGATCGCCCAGTGCGCCATGGCCGGCGCCTACCTCGCGGTGGTGATCCGCGGAGCCCGCCGGCACGGCGCCTCCCTGCGCCCCGACTCCGCGGGCATCCGGGCCTGCGCCCAGGCCGGCGTGCCGCTGCTGGTGCGCACCTTGTCGCTGCGCGCCGTCCTGATGATCGCCACTGCCGTGGCCGCACGGCTCGGCGACGCGGACATCGCAGCCCACCAGATACTGCTCTCCCTGTGGAACCTGCTCGCCTTCGCTCTCGACGCGATCGCCATCGCCGGGCAGGCCATCATCGGCCGCTACCTGGGCGCCGGCGATACCGAGGGCGCCAAGGCCGTCTGCCGCCGCGTGGTGCAGTGGGGCATCGCCTCGGGGATCGTCCTGGGCGCTTTGGTGATCGCGGCCCGCCCGCTGTTCATCCCGCTCTTCACCGGCGACCCGGCGGTCGAGGACGCCCTGTTGCCCGCCCTGCTGGTCGTGGCACTCTGCCAGCCGGTGGCCGGCATCGTGTTCGTGCTCGACGGGGTCCTCATGGGCGCGGGAGACGGCCGCTACCTGGCCTGGGCGATGCTCGTGACGCTGGCCGCATTCACCCCGGTGGCACTGCTCGTCCCGATCGTCGGAGGCGGTCTGACCACGCTCTGGTGGGCCATGACCGTGATGATGCTGGTCCGGATGGCCACCCTCCAGCTGCGTGCGCGCTCCGGCCGGTGGCTGGTGGCGGGCGCGACCCGCTGATCCGCTGATCCACGAGCCCATGTTTCACGTGAAACATGGATTGCTCACGGCACGCTCCGCGGCATGTTTCACGTGAAACATCGGCCGGAAGCTCCCGACAACGGCGAAGGGCCGCACCCCACAGGGGTGCGGCCCTTCGCGTGCAGCACTTAGGCGGCGACGACCTCGACGCCCACGTTCGCAGCGACCTCGGCGTGCAGACGCACGGAGACCTGGTACGAACCGAGGGTCTTGATCGGGGCAGCCAGCTCGACGCGGCGCTTGTCGACCTTCGGACCACCGGAAGCCTCGATCGCCGTGGCGATGTCGGCCGGGGTCACGGAGCCGAAGAGACGGCCGGCGTCACCCGAGCGGGTGGCCAGACGGACCTTCGTGCCCTCGAGCTTGGCCTTGACCTCGTTGGCCTGCTCGATGGTCGCGATCTCGTGGATCTTGCGGGCGCGGCGGATCTGCGCCACGTCCTTCTCGCCACCCTTGGTCCAGCGGATCGCGAAACCACGCGGGACCAGGTAGTTGCGAGCGTAACCGTCCTTGACGTCGACGACATCGCCGGCGGCACCGAGGCCAGAAACCTCGTGGGTCAGGATGATCTTCATTAGTCGGTCACCCTTTCCTTATCGCGCGGTGGACGTGTAGGGCAGCAGCGCCATCTCACGGCTGTTCTTCACGGCCGTGGCGACGTCACGCTGGTGCTGCGTGCAGTTGCCGGTAACGCGGCGGGCACGGATCTTGCCGCGGTCGGAAATGAACTTCCGCAGCATGTTCGTGTCCTTGTAGTCCACGTACGCGGTCTTGTCCTTGCAGAACGCGCAGACCTTCTTCTTAGGCTTGCGCACAGGCGGCTTCGCCATTGTGTCTCTCCTGTGTGATCAAGAAGTGGGGATGCGAGCTTCCCTAGAAGGGAGGCTCGTCCGAGTAGCCACCGTTGGAGCCGCCGGAGCTTCCGCCCCAGCCACCCCCGCCGCCCTGCTGCTGCTGGCCGCCGGCCGGTGCGCTGGACGCCCACGGGTCGTCGGAGGGAGCTCCGCCGCCCTGCGGGGCGCCGCCGCTGGGGGCTCCGCCCCAGCCACCGCCGCCGCCCTGCTGCTGGCCGCCGCCGCCGTATCCACCCTGGCCACCGCGGCCGGTGGTCTTGGTGACCTTGGCCGTGGCGTTCTTCAGGCTGGGGCCGACTTCCTCGACGTCCAGCTCGTAGACCGTGCGCTTGACACCCTCACGGTCCTCGTACGACCGCTGCCTCAGCCGGCCCTGCACGATGACGCGCATGCCCCGCTGAAGGGACTCGGCGACGTTCTCGGCCGCCTGCCGCCACACCGAGCAGGTCAGGAACAGGCTCTCGCCGTCCTTCCACTCGTTGGTCTGACGGTCGAAGGTGCGGGGGGTGGACGCGACACGGAACTTCGCGACCGCCGCACCCGAGGGGGTGAAGCGCAGCTCGGGGTCGTCGACGAGATTGCCGACGACCGTGATGACGGTCTCGCCTGCCATGGATGAACCTCTCGGCGGGGATTTGCTGCTGGGCTGCTGTGCTACTCGGTCCCGATTACCGCTGAACCGAAGTTCAGTGGGTCTCGGGGCGGAGGACCTTGGTCCGGAGAACCGACTCGTTCAGGTTCATCTGTCGGTCAAGCTCCTTGACGACCGCAGGCTCGGCCTGAAGGTCGATGACCGAGTAGATGCCCTCGGGCTTCTTCTTGATCTCGTAAGCGAGACGACGACGGCCCCAGGTGTCGACCTTCTCGACCTTTCCGTTGCCCTCACGGACGACGGAGAGGAAGTTCTCGATCAGCGGGGAGACAGCGCGCTCCTCGAGATCGGGGTCGAGGATGACCATCACTTCGTAGTGACGCATGTGGAACCCACCTCCTTTGGACTCAGCGGCCACGGTCGTTCCGTGGCAGGAGGGTCGTGATGCGTGCGCACGGCGTCTGTGAGCAGACACCGCGCAGCTGTACAGACTACCTGCTCGACTCCTTCCGGTTGAAATCCGACGGGATGAGGCCACACTGTGTATTCATCGGGTGTGCTCGGTGCTATGCCCCCGGCCCCTGCCGGAGGCGCCCGTGCACCGCTCTGCTTCAGCCAGGAGGTGCCTTCCGATGGCACAGGCCATGCAACCCAAGTCCTCCATCTCGCTCCTCGCGACCGACGGCAAGCCCCATCCGCTCCAGGACACCCTCATGGTGGCCACGGTGGTGCTCGGCATCGTGGCGTTCATCACGGGGTTCTTCGACAATCTGCACCTGCTGAGCTCGTGGACCGGACTCGTCGGCATCCTCACCGGCGCGTACGGACAATTCATCTCGGAGACGACACGCGAGCGCTTCGCACTGATCATCGGGCTTGGCGCAGCGGCCGTGGGCTTCTACCTCGGCATGGCGCACGGCGGTCTCTTCGGCGGCTGGGCGGGCTGACCGGGGCACCTCGGCGACAGGGCGCCGGCCACTCACCGGCCCGGGTCCGGCCCGTCCCCCAGATGGGTGGCGCCCTTGTCGCAGTAGGCTTCGCGCCATAGCCAGCGAAGCCGCCGGAGGAGACGCCCCGCATGAGCCTGTCCCTGAGGACCATCAGCCGAGAGCAGCATCTGGGATACCTCCAGAGCCTGCCCTCGGCTAGCCACTGCCAGGTCCCGGCGTGGGCCGACGTGAAGAACGAGTGGCGCTCCGAGAACCTCGGTTGGTTCGACCAGAACGACGAACTGGTCGGTGCCGCCCTCGTGTTGTACCGCCAGCTGCCCAAGGTGAAGCGGTACCTCGCGTACCTTCCCGAGGGCCCGGTCATCAACTGGTACGCCCCGAACCTGGAGGAGTGGCTCCAGCCGATGCTGGCCCACCTCAAGCGCCAGGGCGCCTTCACCGTGAAGATGGGTCCGCCCGTCGTCATCCGCCGCTGGAACTCCGCCGCCATCAAGGCCGGAATCCAGGACCCCGAGGTCAAGCGCCTGCGGGACGTGGAGGCCTCGCACATCGAGCCCCGCGCCTTCGAGGTGTCCGACAAGCTGCGCCGCATGGGCTGGCAGCAGGGCGAGGACGGCGGCGCCGGCTTCGGCGACGTGCAGCCCCGCTACGTCTTCCAGGTGCCGCTCGCCAACCGCTCGCTGGACGACGTCCTCAAGGGCTTCAACCAGCTGTGGCGCCGCAACATCAAGAAGGCCGAGAAGGCCGGCGTCGAGGTCGTCCAGGGCGGCTACGAGGACCTGCCGGTCTGGCAGGAGCTGTACGAGATCACGGCCGAGCGCGACAAGTTCCGCCCGCGCCCGCTCAGCTACTTCCAGCGCCAGTGGACGGCCCTCAACTCCGAGGACCCGAACCGGATGCGGCTCTACATCGCGAAGCACGAGGGGGAGCCGCTGGCCGCCGCCACGATGCTCACCGTCGGCCAGCACGTCTGGTACTCGTACGGCGCATCCGCCAACCACAAGCGCGAGGTGCGGCCCTCGAACGCGATGCAGTGGCGCATGCTGCGCGATTCGTACGCGCTCGGTGCCAGCGTCTACGACCTGCGCGGGATCAGTGACACGCTGGACGAGAACGACCACCTGTTCGGCCTGATCCAGTTCAAGGTCGGTACGGGCGGCGAGGCCGTCGAGTACGTCGGCGAGTGGGACTTCCCGCTCAACAAGATGCTGCACAAGGCGCTCGACATCTACATGTCGCGCCGCTGACCCCCTGCCGCATCCCCACACACCGCACCGCTGCACCTTGCAGCTTTTCGAGAGAGGCTCCGGACGGGCATGGCGCTCACGCTCTACGTCGACACCGCGCGCTGGCGTGCGCACCAGAAGCAGGTCCAGGACCAGTTCCCCGGGATGATCCCGGTCTGCAAGGGCAACGGCTACGGCTTCGGCCACGAGCGGCTGTGCGAGGAGGCCACCCGTCTGGGCGCCGACGTCCTTGCCGTCGGGACCACGTACGAGGCCGCCAGCATCAAGGACTTCTTCGGCGGCGACCTGCTCGTCCTCACCCCGTTCCGGCGGGGCGAGGAGCCGGTGCCGCTGCCGGACCGGGTGATCCGCTCGGTGTCCTCGCTGGACGGGGTCCGCGGCCTCGTCGGCGCCCGCGTGGTCATCGAGTGCATGAGCTCGATGCGCCGCCACGGCATCTCCGAGCAGGACCTGGGCCAGCTGCACGCGGCGATCGAGGACGTGCGGCTGGAGGGCTTCGCCCTGCACCTGCCGCTGGACCGCCCGGACGGCTCCGACGCCGTCGAGGAGGTCATCGGCTGGATGGACCGGCTGCGCGCGGCCCGGCTTCCGCTGCACACCATGTTCGTCAGCCACCTGCGGGCCGAGGAGCTGGCGCGGCTGCAGCAGCAGTTCCCGCAGACCCGCTTCCGGGCGCGGATCGGCACCCGGCTGTGGCTGGGCGACCACGAGGCGACCGAGTACCGGGGCGCCGTCCTGGACGTCACGCGCATCGCCAAGGGCGACCGGTTCGGCTACCGGCAGCAGAAGGCGGCTTCCGACGGCTGGCTGGTCGTGGTCGCCGGCGGTACCTCGCACGGGGTGGGCCTGGAGGCCCCCAAGGCCCTGCACGGCGTGATGCCGCGCGCCAAGGGCGTGGCCCGGGCCGGCCTGGCCACCGTGAACCGGAACCTGTCGCCGTTCGTGTGGGCGGGCAAGCAGCGCTGGTTCGCGGAGCCCCCGCACATGCAGGTGTCGATCCTGTTCGTGCCGTCGGACGCCCCCGAGCCGAAGGTCGGCGACGAGCTGGTGGCGCACCTGCGCCACACCACCACGCAGTTCGACCGGGTGCTCGACGCCTGACCGGTCAGTCCTTGCGGGCCATGCCCCAATCGACCCGCTGTCCCTCCGAGGGCGCCGCATCCTGCGGCGCCCTCGCGGCGTCGGACAGGGCGAACACGTCCTCGGCCCCGTCCAGGACCCCGCCGGACGGATCGTCCGATCCGTCGCGGCGTACGACGTCCCGCTCGGGCATCAGGATGTCGCGCACGACCACCGCACACAGGTAGAGGGTCGCCAGCAGGTGGGCGGCGATCGCCAGCTGGTAGCCCTCCACGGGCAGGCCCTGGTGCTTGTCCCCGCTCGTCGTGTAGGCGAGGTACAGCCAGATCCCGAGGAAGTACACGACCTCGCCGGCCTGCCAGATCAGGAAGTCCCGCCAGCGCGGCCGGGCCAGCGCCGCCAGCGGGATGAGCCACAGCACGTACTGCGGCGAGTAGACCTTGTTGGCCAGGATGAAGGCGGCCACGACCAGGAACGCCAGCTGGGCGAAGCGGGGGCGGCGGGGGGCCGTCAGCGTGAGCGCTCCGATGCCCGCGCACAGCAGCAGCGTCAGGCCCGTCGCGTACGTGTTGGCGTCGTGCAGGGGGTTCCCGGAGCGCTGGGAGATGAGCAGCCACACGGACCCGAAGTCGATCGGGCGTTCCTGGCTGAACGTGTAGAACTTCTTCCAGCCGTCCCAGGCGTAGATCATGACCGGCAGGTTCACCACCAGCCAGGAGACGACCGCGCCGAGGAGGGCGGAGCCGAACGCCCGCCACTTCCCGGCCCGCCAGCACAGCACGAACAGCACGCCGAGCAGCAGGACGGGATACAGCTTGGCCGCGGTGGCCAGGCCGATGAAGACGCCGAAGAGCACGGTCCGGCCGCGGGACCACATGAGCATGCCCGCGGCGGTCAGGGCGATGGCCAGCAGGTCCCAGTTGATCGTCGCGGTGAGCGCGTAGGCGGGCGCCAGGGCGAAGAGCAGCGCGTCCCAGGGCCGGCGGTGGTGGGTGCGCGCGACGCACACGGCGATGACCGCTGCGCAGGCCATCAGCATCCCCGCGTTGACCATCCAGTACATCTGCTCGCGGTGCTGCATGGAGCCGCCGCCGGGGGTCAGCCAGGAGGCGACCTCCATGAAGAGCCCGGTGAGCACCGGGTACTCCAGGTACTCCATGTCGCCGGGGAGCCGGTCGAAGTAGGGGGTGAGTCCGTCGGCGAAGCCGCGTACGGCGAAGAGGTGCGGGATGTCGGAGTAGCAGGCGTGGGTGTACTGCGAGCCGGCTCCGCGGAACCACGCCCAGTCGTAGCAGGGCAGCTTCTGCACCATGCCGAGCGCGAACAGCCCGAGGGCGACGAGGACCACGACGCGCACCGGGGTCAGCCAGTGGCCGCCCAGCCGGGCGTAGCGGCCCATCGGGCCGCCGAGGAACTCGCTGCCGGCCGCGGCGACCTCGTCCTGCTGGGTGGGCAGTACGGGCCGTTCCTCGTGCACCTTGGTCATGCGCTCATCCTGCCGTACGGGGCCGGACATGCGGGAGGGCCGCCGCACCGGGTGCGACGGCCCTCGTCGGAGCAGGGGGAGCGGGTCAGCCCGAGGTCCCCACCGTGGTCCCCCAGCTGGTGCCGCCCGGGCGGCCCGGTTTGCCCGACGGCGTCGGAGACGGCGATCCGGTGGATCCGCCGGCGCCGCCGTTGGTGCTGCCGCCGGTGGTGCTTCCGCTGTTGGTGCCGCCGCTGGTGTCCGGGATGCAGTACAGCTCCCACGGCTTGCAGGACGGCTTGCCGCCCTTCGACGGGGTCGGCGAGACCGGCGGCGAGGAGCTCGCCGAGGGCGAGGGCATCGACGGGGACGGCGACGGGGAGAAGGAGGGGCTCGGCGAGGGGGCACCGGAGGCGTCCGCGGTGACGCCGATCTTGTCGGCCTCCGGGAATTCCTTGACCGGGGTGCCCTTGAGGGCTTCCTTCATGTATTCGGTCCAGATCGCGGCCGGGATGTCGCCACCGTGGATGGAGTCGACACCGCCCACGCCGTTCATGGAGATCAGCTTCTTGTCCGCCGAGTTCGGGTCGGTGCGGAACAGGGCGACCGAGGTCGACAGCTCCGGGGTGTAGCCGACGAACCAGGCCGACTTGTTCTGGTCGGTGGTTCCGGTCTTGCCGGCGGCGGGCCGGTTGAAGCCGAGCTTCCTGACCTTGGTGCCGGTGCCGTTCTCGACGACGTTCTGCAGGACCTTGGTGATGTTGTCGGCGATGGCGTTGTCCATCGCCCGCTGCTCCTTGGGGGCGCCGAAGCCGGGCAGCTCCTTGCCGTCCTTTTCGACACGGGTCACGGAGAACGGCTCGCGGTGGGTGCCGGAGGCGGCGAAGGTGGCGTAGGAGTCGGCCATGCGGATGGCGCTCGGGGTCGAGGTGCCGAGGGCGAACGAGGCGTCGTTGTTCGGGTTCATCGAGTCCTTGAGGATGCCCGTGGACTCGGCGACCTCCCGGACCTTGCTGTGGCCGACGTCGAAGACGAGCTGCGCGAACGGCACGTTGATGGACTTCTCCATCGCCTCGTTGAGGGTGACGTATCCGTAGGGGTAGGTGCTCTCGTTCTTCTGCTTGAACGGCTTGCCGGACGCGTCCCGCAGCGGCTTGCCGTCGCGGTTGTTGATCACGGTCAGGTCGTTCGCGTTGTACTTGCTGTCGGCCGAGATGCCTCGGCCGTCCGAGTTCTGGGTGCCGTACTGCATCGCGGCCGCCAGGACGTACGGCTTCCAGGTCGATCCGACCGGGACGCCGATGGTGTTGGCGTTGTTGCTGAAGTACTTCTTGTCCATGCCCGGGCCGCCGTACAGGGCCACGATCGCCCCGGTCTTCACGTCCACGGAGGCCGCGCCGAACTGCACGAAGGTGTCGTACTCGGGCCGGGCCTTCTCGTCCAGGAAGTCGTTGCGGGTGTCCTCGACGGCCTTGACCAGTGCGTCCACCCTCGGCTTCTGGAAGGTGGTCTTGATCTGGTAGCCGCCGCGGGCCATCTCGTCGGCCGTGATGCCAGTGACCTTCATCACGTACTGCTTGGCCGTCTCGACCAGGTAGCCGGTCTGCCCGGACAGGCCGCGGGCCTGCTCGGAGTCGACGAGCTTGGGGAACTCCTTGTACTGGTCCCGCTCGGACTTCGGCATCCGCTTCACCGCGACCTCGCGGTCCAGGACCCAGGCCCAGCGCTCCTTGGCCCGCTCGGTGTTCTTCTCCGGGGTTGCCGCGGCACCGATGCCGCCGTCCGGGTTGTAGAGGTTGGGGCCCTTGAGCACGGAGGCGAGGAAGGCACTCTCGGAGGGCGTGAGGTCCACGCAGTCCTTGCCGAAGTAGGCCCGCGCGGCCGCCTGGATGCCGTAGGCGTCACGGCCGTAGTAGGCGGTGTTGAGGTAGCCCGCGAGGATCGTGTCCTTCTCCTCGGACACGCCCAGCTTTATCGAGATGAAGAGCTCGGTGGCCTTGCGCTTGAGCGTCTGGTCGGAGTCCAGGTACGTGTTCTTCACGTACTGCTGGGTGATGGTCGAGCCGCCCTGGGTGGAGCCGCCCTTGGCCATGTTCCACACGGCTCGGGCGACGCCCATCGGGTCGACGCCCTTGTCCGTCTCGAACGACTCGTTCTCGGCGGCGATCACGGCGTTCTGCATCGACTTGGGGATCTTGTCGATGGGCACGATCTGCCGGTTCATCGAACCGCCGGTGGCCACCATCTGGCTGCCGTCTTGCCAGTAGAAGACGTTGTTCTGCGCCTGGGCCGCCTTGTTCGCGTCGGGCGTGTTCACCGACGCGATGCCGATGCCGGCCCCTGCCGTGATGATCGCGAAGAAGCCGAGGGCGGTGCCGGAGACCAGCTTCCAGGACGGCACGAAGCGATTCCAGCCCGCCTTGTCGGAGCGCGGGTAGTTGATCAGCCGCTTGTCCGGGCGGCCCGAACCGCGACCGGCGGGGCCGGCGGCGCGTCCGCGGCCTCCGGATCCACGGGGGGCGGCCCGGCGCGCCCCGGCACGGCCGCCGTGGCCGGGCGGCTCTGCGTACGGTCCGCTGGGTGACGCCGTGGGGACGTCACGTGCGGGCCCGGCGCCCCGGCCAGGGCGCTGCTGGGCGGCCCGGCGGGCCGCGGCACGACCGCCACCCTCGGGCTGCGGCGGTTTGCGGCGGTGCTCGCTCATCGAACGACTACTCCTCGGGCAGGCGAGTGGCCTGGAAGCGGCAGGTGAATTCCGGTTCCCCCCGTTGTCATGGCCCACAGACTACGCACGCTCAAAACCCGAACAGTGCCGAAGTTCACCCCAAATCAGGCAACTCGCCTGGTACGAATTGGTGATGTGACGCCGGTCACCACCTCACCCCTTGTCGCCGAAGACGGCCCGTTCTATCGTCTGGATGTATCGAGCCGATACATCAGCTCGGCATAAATACTCAGGGGCGAAGGAGGCAGGCGGATGAGCAGGCGCTCAGGCATCCTCGAGTTCGCCGTCCTCGGCCTCCTTCGCGAATCCCCCATGCACGGGTACGAGCTCCGCAAGCGGCTCAACACGTCGCTGGGGGTGTTCCGGGCGTTCAGTTACGGAACGCTCTACCCCTGCCTCAAGACGTTGGTCGCCAACGGCTGGTTGATCGAAGAACCGGGCAACGCCCCGGAAGACGCTCTCGCCACTTCACTCTCAGGGCGCCGAGCCAAGATCGTCTACCGGTTGACGGCTGCAGGTAAGGAGCACTTCGAGGAGCTCCTGGCCCACACGGGCCCCGATGCCTGGGAGGACGAGTCCTTCGCCGCCCGCTTCGCCTTCTTCGGTCAAACCGAGCGGGAAGTGCGCATGCGGGTCTTGGAGGGCCGTCGCAGCCGGCTCGAGGAGCGCTTGGAGAAGATGCGCGCCTCACTCGCGCGTACGCGGGAGCGCCTCGACGACTACACGCTTGAGCTGCAGCGGCACGGTATGGAGTCCGTGGAGCGCGAAGTGCGCTGGCTGAACGAGCTCATCGAGAGTGAGCGGGCGGGACGGGATCAGATGCGACCCGGTCCGCCCGACGAAACTGCAAAGTGAGGCCTGCATCTCGCAGGCCTCGTCCGAGAACAAACAGGGAGCAACCGGAATGGGTTCGGTTCGCGTAGCCATCGTCGGCGTGGGCAACTGCGCCGCCTCGCTGGTGCAGGGCGTCGAGTACTACAAGGACGCCGACCCGGCGGCCAAGGTCCCCGGTCTGATGCACGTCCAGTTCGGCGACTACCACGTGCGTGACATCGAGTTCGTCGCCGCGTTCGACGTCGACGCGAAGAAGGTCGGCCTCGACCTCTCGGACGCCATCGGCGCCAGCGAGAACAACACCATCAAGATCTGCGACGTCCCCAACAAGGGCGTGACCGTGCAGCGCGGCCACACCCTGGACGGCCTGGGCAAGTACTACCGCATGACGATCGAGGAGTCCGCCGAGACCCCGGTCGACGTGGTCCAGATCCTCAAGGACCGCGAAGTCGACGTCCTGATCTGCTACCTGCCCGTCGGCTCCGAGGCCGCGGCGAAGTTCTACGCCCAGTGCGCCATCGACGCCAAGGTCGCGTTCGTCAACGCCCTCCCGGTCTTCATCGCCGGCACCAAGGAGTGGGCGGACAAGTTCACCGAGGCCGGTGTCCCGATCGTCGGCGACGACATCAAGTCGCAGGTCGGCGCCACCATCACGCACCGCGTGATGGCGAAGCTGTTCGAAGACCGCGGTGTCCGTCTCGAGCGCACCATGCAGCTCAACGTCGGCGGCAACATGGACTTCAAGAACATGCTCGAGCGCGACCGCCTCGAGTCGAAGAAGATCTCCAAGACGCAGGCCGTCACCTCGCAGATCCCCGACCGTGAGCTCGGCGAGAAGAACGTCCACATCGGCCCGTCCGACTACGTCGCGTGGCTCGACGACCGCAAGTGGGCCTACGTCCGCCTCGAAGGCCGCGCCTTCGGCGACGTCCCGCTGAACCTGGAGTACAAGCTCGAGGTGTGGGACTCCCCGAACTCCGCCGGTGTCATCATCGACGCCCTGCGCGCCGCGAAGATCGCCAAGGACCGCGGCATCGGCGGCCCGATCCTGTCGGCCTCGAGCTACTTCATGAAGTCCCCGCCGGTGCAGTACTTCGACGACGAGGCCCTGGCCAACGTCGAGAAGTTCATCAAGGGCGAGGTCGAGCGCTAAGTCGCACTCCAAGGGTCTTCGGACACCTGGTCTTCGGCTGTTCTTCCGCGGAGGGTCCCCGGGCAATGTGCCCGGGGACCCTCCGCGTATGTGACCCTTGCCCTCATGCCTGTCGTACGTGATCTGCGCGTACTCCTGCGCCTGAGGGACTTCCGCAACCTGCTGGCCGTACGGCTGCTCTCCCAGGCGGCGGACGGCGTGTACCAGGTGGCGCTCGCCACGTACGTGGTGTTCTCCCCGGAGAAGCAGACCTCGCCCGCGGCCATCGCCTCGGCCATGGCGGTACTGCTGCTGCCCTACTCGGTGATCGGGCCCTTCGCCGGGGTGCTGCTCGACCGCTGGCGGCGCCGGCAGGTCTTCCTCTACGGCAATCTGCTGCGGGCCCTCCTCGCGTGCGGCACCGGCGTGCTGATCGTCGCGCACGTCCCCGACTGGCTCTTCTACGCCTCTGCCCTCTCGGTGACCGCCGTCAACCGCTTCGTACTGGCCGGGCTGGCCGCGTCCCTGCCGCGCGTCGTCGGCCCCGCCCAGCTGGTCACCGCCAATGCGCTCTCACCCACGGCCGGGACCCTCGCCGCAGTCGCCGGTGGCGGCCTCGCCTTCCTCGTCCAGCTGCTGGCCTCCGACTCCAACGCCGTGGTGGTGCTCCTCGGCGCCGCGCTCTACCTGTGCGCGGCGCTGGTCTCGCTGCGTTTGGCCGTGGGGCTGCTCGGACCGGAGCACCCTGCCGGACGGGTCCACCCGTCGGTCGCCGAGGGGGTCGTCCTGACCGTTCGGGGCATGGCCGAAGGGCTGCGGCACCTGGCCTCCCGGCGCGAGGCGGCCCAGGCGCTCACCGCCATGACCCTGATGCGCTTCTGCTACGGGGCCCTGTTCGTGACGCTGCTCATGCTCTGCCGCTACTCCTGGTCGGACACGGAGTCCGGCGGTCTCGCCCTGCTGGGCATCGCGGTCGGTGTCTCAGGAGCCGGGTTCTTCACGGCCGCCGTCGTCACCCCCTGGCTGGTGGGCCGGCTGGGTACCCGCGGATGGATCACGGCCTGCTCCGCCGGGGCAGCCGTCCTGGTGCCGCCGCTCGGTCTGTTCTTCAGGCCCGGACCGATGCTGGTCGCGGCCTTCGTGCTCGGCCTCGCCACCCAAGGCGCCAAGATTTCCACCGACACGGCCATCCAGTCCCATGTGGACGACGACTACCGCGGCCGCGTGTTCTCCGTCTACGACGTGCTGTTCAACATCGCGTTCGTGAGTGCGGCCGCCGTGGCCGCCCTCATGCTCCCCCCGGACGGGCAGTCCGTCGCGCTGATCGTGAGCGTGTCCGTCCTCTACGCGCTGACGGCGCTCCACCTGAAGCGACGGGGCGATGTTTCACGTGAAACATCGCCCCGGGCGGACGCGTGAGGCGACGGCCGCATCAGGCCTGTGCGGCCCACCACTCCTTGAGGGCGGTCACCGCGGCGTCGCGCTCCATGGGGCCGTTCTCCAGCCGCAGCTCCAGCAGGAACGCGTAGGCCTTGCCGATCACCGGCCCGGGGCCGACGCCCAGCACCTGCATGATCTCGTTGCCGTCCAGGTCGGGCCGGATGGCGTCGAGCTCCTCCTGCTCCTGCAGCTGGGCGATGCGCTCCTCCAGACCGTCATAGGTGCGGGAGAGGGCGTTGGCCTTGCGCTTGTTGCGGGTGGTGCAGTCCGACCGGGTCAGCTTGTGCAGGCGCTCCAGCAGCGGGCCGGCATCGCGGACGTAGCGCCGCACCGCGGAGTCGGTCCACTCGCCGTCCCCGTAGCCGTGGAAGCGCAGGTGCAGCTCCACGAGCCGGGACACGTCCTTGACCATGTCGTTGGAGTACTTCAGCGCGGTCATGCGCTTCTTGGTCATCTTCGCGCCCACCACCTCGTGGTGGTGGAAGGAGACCCGGCCGTCGCTCTCGAACCGGCGGGTCCGCGGCTTGCCGATGTCGTGGAGCAGGGCCGCCAGCCGCAGCACCAGGTCTGGGCCGTCCTGCTCGAGCGCCATCGCCTGCTCCAGCACGATCAGCGAGTGGTCGTACACGTCCTTGTGCCGGTGGTGCTCGTCACTCTCCAGCCGCAGGGCGGGCAGCTCGGGCAGCACGTGGTCGGCCAGCCCGGTGTCCACGAGCAGGCCCAGGCCCTTGCGGGGGTACGCGGACAGCAGCAGCTTGTTCAGTTCGCCCTGCACCCGCTCCGCCGAGACGATCTCGATCCGGTCGGACATCGCCTGCATCGCCGCGACGACCTCGGGGGCGACCTCGAAGTCGAGCTGGGCGGCGAAGCGCGCCGCACGCAGCATCCTCAGCGGGTCGTCGGAGAAAGAGTCCTCCGGGGTGCCGGGAGTCCGCAGAACGCCCGCCTGGAGGTCCTCCAGGCCGCCGTGCGGGTCCACGAACTCCTTCTCCGGCAGAGCGACCGCCATCGCGTTCACGGTGAAGTCGCGGCGGACCAGGTCCTCCTCGATCGAGTCGCCGTAGGAGACCTCCGGCTTGCGCGAGGTGCGGTCGTACGACTCGGAGCGGTACGTGGTCACCTCGATCTGGAAGCCGTCTTTCTGGGCCCCGACGGTGCCGAAGGCGATGCCGACGTCCCAGACCGAGTCGGCCCACGGCCGGATGATCCTCAGAACGTCCCCGGGGAGGGCGTCGGTGGTGAAGTCGAGGTCGTTGCCGAGACGCCCGAGCAGCGCATCGCGTACGGACCCGCCGACCAGGGCGAGGCGGAAGCCCGCCTCGTGGAACCGGCGGCCGAGCTCGTCGGCGACAGGGGCGACCCGCAGCAGTTCACTGACCGCGCGGTGCTGCACCTGACTCAGGGCACTGGGATTGTCTTCGTTGGCGTTCGGCACAACAGAAAAGGGTACGTGCCCGGCCCGGCGAGGGCTTCCCTGTTTGTGGCCACCCCGGCCTGCGGTGCCGCCGGGGTGGCCACGATCATGTGGAGCAAGGCGCGGCACTCGCGCACAGCGGGTCTCGTTACCATGCGTGGACGCACAGACGACGACCACTGACACTTCGAGGGACGGGCAGCGCGTGGCCGAGGCGGCAGACATCCAGGGGGCACCCCCCGCACCTGCCCGGCGCCGCTGGCTGCGGCGCGCAGTCGTTCTGCTGGCCGGGACTCCCGTGCTCGCCGCTCTGGTCTACTCGCCCGCCCCGCAGGCCGCCCAGGCCGCCGAGGCGGGTGGCGTCGACGTACAGCTCACCGAGATGGCGCCCACGGCCCCGGTCAAGGGCGACACCCTCACGATCTCCGGCAGCGTGGTCAACAACGGCCGCGAGACGATCACCGACGCACACGTGGGCCTGCGGGTCGGGCCCGTGCTGGGGGACCGGGCCTCCATCGACGAGGCGGGGGAACGCGCCGGCTTCCGGGCCGGTACGGATCCCGGTGAGATCGACCAGGCCTACGCCGTGAAGATCGCCTCGCTGCCGTCGAAGGTCAAGCAGGACTTCACCCTCACGATCCCGGTGAACAAGCTGGAGCTGGACAAGGACGGCGTCTACCAGCTCGGCGTCTCGCTGTCCGGGGAGACCGAGAGCCGCCCGTACGAGCAGGTCCTCGGCATCAAGCGGACGTTCCTGCCCTGGCAGCCGGAGGCGGCCTCCAAGCGCTCCCAGCTCACCTACCTGTGGCCGCTGATCTCCGGCACCCACGTGACGGCGGAGACCGGCTCGGACGAGCTCCAGACCCCGGTCTTCCTCGACGACTCGCTCGCCGAGGAGCTCAAGCCCGGCGGGCGCCTCCAGCAGATGGTCGCCCTCGGCAAGGACCTGCCCGTCACCTGGGTCATCGACCCCGACCTGCTCTACACGGTCGACGCGATGACCAAGGGCTACCGGTTCCGCACGCCGGACGGGCGGATCGCCCAGGGCAAGAACAAGGCCGTCGCCGAGCAGTGGCTGAGCTCCCTGGAGGCCGCGGTCCAGGGCAAGAAGATCGTGGCCCTGCCGTTCGCCGATCCGGACATCGCCTCCCTCGCCCACCAGGGCAAGGACGTCTCGGGCACCCTGGGCCAGCTGCGGCCGGCCACCGACAAGGCGAAGCAGGCCGTGGAGACGGTGCTGCACGTCTCCCCGT
Organism: Streptomyces sp. NPDC031132; assembly: GCF_055570595.1. Taxonomy (NCBI): domain Bacteria; kingdom Bacillati; phylum Actinomycetota; class Actinomycetes; order Kitasatosporales; family Streptomycetaceae; genus Streptomyces; species Streptomyces sp. NPDC031132. Next base: position 52,777 of record NZ_JBVIGX010000009.1, on the reverse strand, counting down.
CCACCGACTTCTCCTGGCCCGTGGACGGCGCCATCGACCCGTCGATCGTCAACGTGGCCACCTCGGCGGGCGCCCACAACGTCCTCACGCGCAGCGACAGCCTCCAGGAGACCGGCGCCCTGGGTTACACCCCCTCGGCCGCCCGTCCCATCGGAGCGGGCGCCACCGCCGTCGTCGCCGACGCCGATCTCTCCACCGCCTTCGAGGGCGACATGCTGGGCGCCGGGAACTCCACCCTGGCCGTGCAGCGCTTCCTCGCCCAGAGCCTCGCCCTGAACCTGCAGAAGACCGACAACCAGCGCAGCGTCGTCGTCACCCCGCAGCGGATGCCCTCCTCCAGCCAGGTGCAGACGATGGCAGCCGCCCTGCGCGGTCTGCAGGCGGGCCGCTGGACCCAGCCGGCCGACCTCGAGGCCGCGGCCGCCGCCAAGCCCGACCCGGGTGTCAACACCCAGGTCCCCGGCGCCGGCCAGTACCCCGATGCGCTGCGCAAGACGGAGCTCCCGGTCTCCGCCTTCGAGAAGATCCGCACGACCCAGAACACCCTGGACCACTTCAAGGTGATCCTCACCGCGCCCGACCGCGTGGAGATCCCCTTCGGCAACACCACCAACCGCGAGATGTCCACCTCCTGGCGGGGCCGCCCCGAGGAGGCCCGGCTCTACCGGGACCAGGTGCAGGAGTACCTGATCGGCCTCACCGAGAAGGTCAAGGTCGTCCCCAAGTCCGACGCCACCCTGTCCGGACACAGCGCGACCATCCCGGTCAGCGTCCAGAACAGCCTCGTCCAGGACGTCCACAACCTCGTCCTGCGGGTGAAGTCCGCCAACCCGACCCGCCTGGTGTTCGGCGACAGCGGCCAGGCCGAGCAGGAAGTGACCGTCACGGGAGGACACAGCCAGACGGTCAAGTTCACCGCCAACGCCACCGCGAGCGGCCCCGTCGAGGTCACCGCGCAGCTCTTCACCACGGACGGCGTGCCCTACGGCAAGCAGCGCAAGTTCACCGTCGAGGCCACCGAGATCACGCCCACCGTCATGCTCGTCATCGCCGGCGGCGTCCTCCTCCTCGTCCTGGCAGGCATCAAGATGTACGCCAGCCGCAAGCGCGTGGCGGCCCGGGCGGCCGCCGAGGAGAGCACGCAGCCGAGTGACGAGACCCCGGACACCGGACCGCAAAGCACCGGGCCGTCCGGCACGGGTGAGACAGTGGACCGTTGAGCGATGCCGTGGCCGGTCGGCCTGGGGACGATGAGGTGGGGTTTCGATGAACGCGCCGTACGACGGTGACCGCGCGCAGGGCACTGGTGGGCCCGCGCCCTCCCAGGGCACTGCCCCGGGCACCCCGGTGCCCGGGCAGGTTCCCGTGCCCGCGCCCGCGCCGGACCGCGACCCGTATGTCCAGGACGCCTACGACCACGACCCCTACCGGTCGCAGGACCTGTCGGCCCAGGATCCCGTCGCCGAGGTCCTCTACGACCGGGCCTCGCACCCGCCGCCGCCGCCCGGCACCTACCTGGAGCCCGGCCCGCTCTACGCGGCGCCCCAGACCCCTGTGCACGCCCCCGACCCGCACGTCTGGGCGCAGACCCCGCCGCCCGAGCCCGACGGGCCCTCCCGCCACCTGCCCTACGGCGACCACGCCACGACCACCCAGTTCGTCGGAGTGGACTCCCTGGTCACCAAGGCGGCGGACGAGCAGCCCGAGCCCGACGCCTTCGCGCACCTCTACCGGGACCAGCAGGGGACTCCCGGCACCCCCGCCGAGGACGCCCCCGTCGCCGCCCCGGCACCGAGCAAGCCCGCCGGCCGCGCCTCCAGCCTGCTCAAGTCCAGCGCCCTCATGGCCGCCGGCACGATCGTCTCCCGCATCACCGGCTTCCTGCGGACCCTCGTCATCGCCGGTGCCATCGGCGTCGGCACGTTCAACGACACGTACCAGATCGCCAACACCCTGCCGACGATGATCTACGTGCTGGTCGGCGGCGGCGCTCTCAACGCCGTCTTCATCCCGCAGCTCGTGCGTGCGATGAAGCAGGACGACGACGGAGGCGAGGCGTACGCCAACCGCCTCCTGACCCTCGTGGTGGTGCTGCTGGCCGCCATCACCACCATCTGCGTCCTCGCCGCACCGGTGTTCATCACGATGATGTCGCCGAAGCTCGCCTCCGACCCCCAGCAGATGGACGTCGCGGTCGCCTTCGCCCGCTACTGCCTGCCGACCATGTTCTTCATGGGCGTGCACGTGGTCCTCGGTCAGATCCTCAACGCACGCGGCCGGTTCGGCGCGATGATGTGGACCCCCGTCCTCAACAACATCGTCGTCATCGCCACCTTCGGCGCCTTCATCTGGGCCTTCGGCGGTTTCACCACCTCCGGCGTCAGCGCCACCACCGTCACGGCCGACGGCGTCCGCCTGCTCGGCCTCGGTACCCTCCTGGGCCTCACCGTCCAGGCGCTCGCGATGCTGCCCTACCTGCGCGACGCCGGCTTCAAGCCCCGCCTGCGCTTCGACTGGCGGGGCCACGGCCTCGGCAAGGCCGCCCGCCTGGCCAAGTGGACGTTCTTCTTCGTCCTCGCCAACCAGATCGGCCTCGTCGTCGTGACCCAGCTCGCGACCTGGGCCGGATCCGTCGCCGAGAAGCAGGGCCACCCGGGCACCGGCATCACCGCCTACAACTACGCACTGCTGCTGTGGCAGATGCCGCAGGCCATCATCACCGTCTCCGTCATGACGGCCGTCCTGCCCCGCATTTCCCGCTCCGCCCACGACGGGGACGCCGCCGCCGTCCGCGACGACATCTCGTACGGGCTGCGCACCTCGGCCGTCGCGATCGTGCCGTGCGCCTTCGCGTTCCTCGCCCTCGGCGTCCCCATGGCCACGCTGCTGTACGCCGGTTCCGGTTCCGGCGCCCAGAACATCGGCTACGTCCTGATGGCCTTCGGCCTCGGGCTCATCCCGTACTCGGTCCAGTACGTCGTCCTGCGCGGGTTCTACGCGTACGAGGACACCCGGACGCCCTTCTACAACACGGTCATCGTCGCCACGGTCAACGCGGCCGTCTCCACCGCCGCGTTCTTCGTGCTCCCCGCCCGCTGGGCGGTCGTCGGCATGGCGGCGGCCTACGGCCTCGGCTACACCGTAGGCGTCGGCGTCGCCTGGCGCCGCCTGCGCAACCGGCTGGGCGGCGACCTCGACGGCGCCCACGTGATGCGCACCTACGCCCGCCTCACCGGCGCCTGCGTCCCCGCTGCCGCCGTGGCCGGTGCAGCCGCTTACGCTGTCACCCAGTGGCTCGGCAGCGGAGTCACCGGTTCCCTCGCCGCGTTGGCCGCCGGCGGTGTGGCGCTGGCCGTCGTATTCCTCGTGGCTGCCAAGAGGATGCGCATCGAAGAGCTCAACGCCATGGTCGGAATGGTGCGCGGACGCATGGGGCGCTGATGCGCACAACCGTCGGACCCCTTCGCGTGTCGTGCATAGCGCCGGACTGTGGGCACAATTGGCATGGCTTCGCAGACTGGCCGACAGCGCGTAACGGATGGGGAGGCAGGAACGACGGTGGCGGAACGTAGCACGGCTGCCGTCGACGTGGCCGACAACGGCGGCGACGAGCCGCCGGCCGCAGATGCGGCGAAGGCCACGGCCGACGGGGTGGACACCCAGAACGGACGAGCCGCGGACGGATCCATGCCAGAAAAGGACGGCGAACGCAGAAAAGCGGCCCCTGCTGCCGCCCCCGAACTCCACAGCGGCCACAAGCTCGCCAGGCGCTACCGCCTCGAAGAGTGCGTCACCCGTCTGGACGGATTCAGCAGCTGGCGCGCGATGGACGAGAAGCTGCGCCGGGCCGTGGGCGTCCATCTGCTGCCTGCCGACCACCCGCGGGCTCGCGCCGTCCTGGCCGCCGCCCGCTCCTCCGCGCTGCTCGGCGACCCCCGGTTCGTCCACGTCCTCGACGCGGTGGAGGAGAACGACCTCGTCTACGTCGTCCACGAGTGGCTGCCCGACGCCACCGAGCTGACCGCGCTCCTCGCCGCGGGCCCCCTGGAGCCCCACGAGGCCTACCAGCTCGTCACCCAGGTCTCCCAGGCCATGGCCGCCGCGCACCGCGAGGGCCTGGCCCACCTGCGCCTGACACCCAGCGCGATACTGCGCACCTCCACCGGCCAGTACCGGATCCGCGGGCTCGCCGTGAACGCCGCCCTGCGCGGCATCACCAGCGACACCCCGCAGCGTGCGGACACCGAGGCGATCGGCGCACTGCTCTACGCCGCCCTGACCCAGCGCTGGCCGTACGAGGTCGACGCCTACGGCCTCACCGGCCTGCCCAAGGGCGTCGGGCTGATCGCCCCCGACCAGGTCCGCGCCGGGGTGCACCGGGGGCTGGGGGAGCTCGCCATGCGCGCCCTCGCCAACGACGGGGCCACCGCTTCCCGTCAGGAGCCCGCCTGCACCACCCCGGAGGAACTGGCCAAGGCCGTTGCCGCGATGCCCCGCATCCGGCCGCCGGAGCCCGCTTTCACCGCGCCTCCCGAGTACCAGCAGACCACCTACCAGCAGGGCAGCTACGGTCGGCCGCCGACACGCCCCGGCGTGCGCGCGACCCAGCCCGTCGCCGTCCCGCCGGCCCCTCTGCAGAGCCGCACCGGCCGGGTTCTGAAGTGGGGTGTCGCCGCCCTGCTGATCGCCGCCCTCGGCCTGGGCAGCTGGCAGCTCGCCGACACCCTCCTGGACCGCGGCAAGGGCGACGGCGGCGGTACCAGCAACTCTCAGTCCACGAAGACGAACGAGGACGAGAAGAAGCCCACGGAGAGCAAGCCGCTGCACGTCGGCAACGCGGTCACCTTCGGCAAGGACCCGATCAAGCCCGAGGACGCCGGCAAAGCCGTCGACGGCAACTCCGAGACCGCATGGATCACCAAGATCTTCTACGGCTACGGCGGCAAGTTCGGCAACCTGGACAGCTACGACGACGGCAGTGGCATCGTCGTCGACCTCGGCAGCGTCCAAGAGGTGACGGGCATCGACGTGGACATGTACGCCGCGGGACACAGGGTCGAGGTCCGCGCCGCCGCCCCCGAGGCCTCCTCGCCACGCGGTATCTCCGACTTCCCCCAGGAGCTCGTGAAACTGGGCAACACGGGGAAGAAGTTGCAGGCCACCCAGGACACCCCGATCAAAACCCGCTTCGTGCTGGTCCACATCACCACACTGCCGTCCGAAGGCAGTGGGGACGGCTACCGCGGCGGCATCAGCGAAATCAAGGTGCTCGGCCCGGCCGGCTGAGCCACCCGCACGGCGACGGAGCCATGGTGCGGCCGGGGACCCGTCCCCCGCCGGACCGTGGCTCCCGGCGTGTGAACCGGCCCCTCGTGCGGGGCCCGCACAGGCTCTACGCTCCATCCCGGGAAGAAGCGAGGTGTGATGCACTCAGCAACGGGAGACGACCGGAGCGACCAGGAACTGCTGGCGCTGCATGCCGCCGGTGATCCCGACGCCTTCGGGGAGCTCGTGCGGCGGCACCGCGACCGGCTGTGGGCCGTGGCCCTGCGCACGCTCGGCGACCGTGAGGAGGCCGCCGACGCCGTGCAGGACGCCCTCGTCTCCGCCTACCGGGCCGCGCACACCTTCCGCGGGGAATCGGCCGTCACGACCTGGCTGCACCGCATCACCGTCAACGCCTGCCTCGACCGGGCCCGCAAGGCGGCCTCCCGCAGAACGGCGCCCCTGGACGACACGGAGCGCCTGGAGCGCCTCCTGGAGCCCCACGAGTCCGCCGAGGCCCCCGCGGAGCGCCAGGAGCTCCACCGGCAGCTCCTGGCCGCCCTCGGCACGCTCCCGGCCGAGCAGCGGGCCGTCCTCGTCCTCGTCGACATGCAGGGATACCCCGTCGCCGAGGCCGCACGTATCCTCGACGTCCCCACCGGCACGGTGAAGAGCCGGTGCGCGCGCGGCCGGGCGAAACTCCTCCCGATGCTCACTCATCTGCGCTCGAATGCCGGGGATAACACCGCTGCCGAACGGGGAAGGAACCGGACGCCGGGGACACCCGTCCCACCAGCGGCAGACCCCAGTCAGCCAGCCCCAGACGCAGACACGGTGAAGGGCGGAGGTGGACGAACGTGACTCCCACAACCGGCACGATCCGGCACCCTGACGTCTCGGAGATCTCCGACCTGACCGAAGGGCTCCTGTCCCCGGTCCGTACCGCCGAGGTACGCCGCCATTTGGGCGACTGCCCGCTGTGCGCCGACGTCCACGCCTCCCTGGAGGAGATCCGGGCGCTTCTCGGCACCCTGCCGGGGCCGCCGCGGATGCCCTCCGACATCGCCGGGCGCATCGACGCGGCCCTCGCCGCCGAGGCCCTCCTCGACTCCACCACGCCCCGCCCCGGTACCGCCCCGGCCTCCGAGACGGGCACGCCTCGCGATGTTTCACGTGAAACATCGCCTGCCGCACCCGCCGGTCCGGGCACCCGGCGCCCTGCCGGTCACCCGGCCGGAGCAACCGGCCCCGGGCGCCGCCGCGCCCGCCGCCGGATCGCCGTCATCGCAGGCCTGGCCGGAGCGGCCGCCTGCGCCCTCGGCATCTTCCTTGCGGGCAACCTGCTCGGAACCGGTTCTCCGGACACCGCTGCCCGCAAATCCGGTACCAGCGCGGCCGCCGACGCTCCCACCGACGGTACGTACACCGCGCAGGGCCTCCAGGACAGCGTCCACCGGCTCCTGGTCCCCGGACAGGGCGCCAAGACCACGCCGCAGGGGGAACAGCCCAACAACACGTACGGGTTGGAGAACAGCACCCCGTCGCCGGGGCTGGTCCCCGGCGACCGCAACCGCACGGAAGCCTCCTCGGTCCCGCCCTGCGTCCAGGACGCCACCGGTCGACCCGACACCCCGCTCGCCGCCGAACAGGGCAGCTACGAGGGCACGGAGGTCTACCTCCTCGTCCTGCCGCACCCCGGCGACTCTGGCCGTGTGGACGCTTACCTCGTGGGCGCCGACTGCATGAACGCCCCGTCGGCTCACCCCGGAAAACCGCTGCTGACCAGGACCTACCCGCGAAGCTGACACCTTCGGGTCCGCGCGGGGGCGGGCCGGGAATGCATGCGCCGTAGGATCCGTTGGGTGGGGTGAGAGTCCACACCGGCCCCCCGGCAAGCAGTGCGCAGTCCACAGAGACGAGGAAAAAACCCGTGAGCGACGTACGAAACGTGATCATCATCGGTTCCGGGCCGGCCGGTTACACGGCAGCCCTGTACACCGCACGCGCTTCGCTCAAGCCGCTGGTCTTCGAAGGCGCCGTCACCGCCGGTGGCGCGCTGATGAACACCACCGAGGTCGAGAACTTCCCCGGCTTCCAGGACGGCATCATGGGTCCGGACCTCATGGACAACATGCGCGGCCAGGCCGAGCGCTTCGGCGCCGAACTCGTCCCCGACGACATCGTGTCCGTGGACCTCACCGGTGAGATCAAGACCGTCACCGACACCGCCGGCACCGTGCACCGCGCCAAGGCCGTGATCGTCACCACCGGCTCCCAGCACCGCAAGCTCGGACTGCCGAACGAGGACGCCCTCTCCGGCCGCGGTGTCTCCTGGTGCGCCACCTGCGACGGGTTCTTCTTCAAGGACCAGGACATCGCCGTCGTCGGCGGCGGCGACACCGCGATCGAGGAAGCGACCTTCCTCTCCCGGTTCGCCAAGTCCGTCACCATCGTCCACCGCCGCGACAGCCTGCGCGCCTCCAAGGCCATGCAGGACCGCGCCTTCGCCGACCCGAAGATCAAGTTCGCCTGGGACAGCGAGGTCGCAGAGATCCACGGCGAGCAGAAGCTCTCCGGCCTCACCCTGCGCAACACCAAGACCGGTGAGACCTCCGAGCTCCCCGTGACGGGCCTCTTCATCGCCGTCGGCCACGACCCGCGGACCGAACTGTTCAAGGACCAGCTGGAGCTCGACGAGGAGGGCTACCTCAAGGTCGACGCCCCCTCGACGCGCACCAACCTCACCGGCGTGTTCGGCGCCGGCGACGTCGTGGACCACACGTACCGTCAGGCCATCACCGCGGCGGGCACCGGCTGCTCCGCGGCCCTCGACGCCGAGCGCTTCCTCGCCGCCCTCGCGGATGCCGAGAAGGCCCACGCAACGGTCTGACCCCCACGCACACCCCCCACCCCACACCCCGCAGGAAGAAATAGGAGGCCGCTGTGGCCGGCACCCTCAAGAACGTGACCGACGCTGACTTCGACACCGAGGTCCTCGGCAGCGACAAGCCCGTCCTCGTGGACTTCTGGGCCGCCTGGTGCGGACCGTGCCGCCAGATCGCGCCGTCCCTCGAGGCCATCGCCGCCGAGTACGGCGACCAGATCGAGATCGTCAAGCTCAACATCGACGAGAACCCGGCCACCGCGGCCAGGTACGGCGTCATGTCCATCCCGACGCTGAACGTCTACCAGGGCGGCGAAGTGGCCAAGACCATCGTCGGTGCCAAGCCGAAGGCCGCCATCCTGCGCGACCTCGAGGGGTTCATCCAGGCCAAGGCCGTCTGACGGCCGGGGCTCCCGGCGCCAGCCGGGTGAGTTTCACGTGAAACGGGGCCGCCCCCGCAAGGGGCGGCCCCGTTCGCACATCACAGCCCGTTCGCACGCCACAGCCTGCTCGCACGCCACAGGCCGCCCGGCCGTCACAGCGGGCGCAGCGCGGGCTCCTTCCGCGCCGCACCGAGCAGCCGGTCCAGCGCGAGCTCCACGTCTTCCTTCCACGAGAGCGTCGAGCGCATCTCCAGCCGAAGCCGCGGATGCACGGGATGCGGCCGCACCGTCTTGAAGCCCACGGCCAGCAGGTGGTCCGCAGGCAGCAGGCACGCCGGGCCCTCCCACCGCGCGTCTCCGAACGCCTCGATCGCCTTGAACCCGCGCCGCAGCAGATCCTTGGCCACCGTCTGGACCATCACCCGTCCCAGGCCCTGGCCCTGATAGCCCGGCATGATCCACGCCGTGATCAGCTGCACCGCATCCGGCGACACCGGACTCGTCGGAAAGGACGCCGCCCGCGGTACGTACGCCGGCGGCGCGTACAGCACGAATCCCACCGGCACGTCGTCCACGTAGACCACGCGGCCGCAGGAACCCCACTCCAGCAGAACGGCGGAGATCCACGCCTCCTTCTCCAGCGCCGGAGTGCCCGCCTTCACGGCGGCCTCACCGCTGACCGGATCCAACTCCCAGAACACACAGGACCGGCAACGCCGAGGCAGGTCCTGAAGGTTGTCCAGCGTGAGTGGTACCAACCGACGCCCCATGAGCGCATCGTATCGACTGCCCGAATCAGGAGAAACCGCTACAAGGCAAAGGGCGGACCGCGCCGGTTCTCACCGGCACGACCCGCCCCTCGGCGGCCGGGGACTCACTCCTCGGACAGACCCTGCTCCAGCACCCGGCCCTCGCCCGGCGCCAGCGTTCCGAGAATCCGCTCCAGATCCTCCATCGAGGCGAACTCGACGGTGATCTTGCCCTTCTTCTGGCCCAGATCCACCTTCACCCGCGTCTCGAACCGGTCCGACAGCCGCGTCGCCAGCTCACTGAGCGCCGGAGCCACCCGGGCGCCCGCCCTCGGGCCCTTCGGCTTCACGGCTCCGGAGGGCTCCGAACCCATCAGCGACACGATCTCCTCGACCGCACGCACCGACAGCCCCTCGGCCACGATCCGGTGTGCCAGCCGGTCCTGGACCTCGGACTCCTCCACCGACAGCAGCGCCCGGGCATGCCCTGCAGAGAGCACACCCGCAGCCACCCGGCGCTGCACCGGAGGCGACAGCTTCAGCAGACGCAGCGTGTTCGACACCTGCGGGCGCGAGCGCCCGATGCGGTCCGCCAGCTGGTCGTGCGTGCAGTTGAAGTCCTGGAGCAGCTGGTCGTACGCGGCCGCCTCCTCCAGCGGGTTCAGCTGCGCCCGGTGCAGGTTCTCGAGCAGTGCGTCCAGCAGCAGCTTCTCGTCGTCCGTCGCCCGGATGATCGCCGGAATGCGCTCCAGCCCGGCCTCGCGGCACGCCCGCCAACGGCGCTCACCCATGATGAGCTCGTAGCGGCCCGGAGCGGACTGCCGCACCACCACAGGCTGAAGCAGACCCACCTCCTGGATGGAGGTGACCAGCTCCGCCAGCGCGTCCTCGTCGAAGACCTCACGCGGCTGCCGCGGGTTCGGCGTGATCGCGTCCATCGGAAGCTCGGCGAACGTCGCCCCGGCGACCACATTGGCCTCCGGCTCCATCGCCGCCGGCTCATCCACCACCGCGACCGCCGATGTTTCACGTGAAACATCGGCCTGCGCCAGCGAAGCGAGCTTCGCCGCCGCGATGCCGCGCTCCGACGTCATGACCGGCACCGCCGACGGGGACGTCGACCCGGCACCGATCACCGGCGGCGTCTTCTCCTGCGGAGCTGCGGGGATCAGCGCGCCGAGCCCCCGTCCCAGACCTCTACGTCGCTCACTCACTGGATCCCCTCCGCCACACTCTGCGTGCTGTTCATGCCCGCGCCCAGATGGGCGTGCTGGGCGTCGTACGAAATTCCGGCCCCCCGCAGCGCGATCTCACGCGCCGCTTCCAGGTAGGAGAGAGAACCGCTCGAACCCGGATCGTAGGTGAGCACCGTCTGGCCGTAGCTCGGCGCCTCGGAAATACGCACCGACCGCGGGATGCTCGTGCGCAGCACCTCCTTGCCGAAGTGCGTGCGCACCTCCTCCGCCACCTGCGAAGCCAGCCGCGTCCTGCCGTCGTACATCGTCAGCAGGATCGTCGAGACATGCAGCGTGGGGTTCAGGTGGGCCCGCACCAGGTCGACATTGCGCAGCAGCTGGCCCAGCCCCTCCAGCGCGTAGTACTCGCACTGGATCGGGATCAGCACCTCGGCGCCGGCCACCAGCGCGTTCACCGTCAGCAGCCCCAGCGAGGGCGGGCAGTCGATCAGGATGTAGTCGAGCGGCTGCTCGTACGCCTGGATGGCCCGCTGCAGCCGGCTCTCCCGGGCCACCAGCGACACCAGCTCGATCTCCGCACCCGCCAGGTCGATCGTGGCCGGAGCGCAGAACAGCCCCTCCACGTCCACCACCGGCTGGACGACCTCCAGCAGCGGCCGACTGTCCACGAGCACGTCGTAGATCGAGGGCACATCCGCGTGGTGGTCGATGCCGAGCGCCGTGGAGGCGTTGCCCTGGGGGTCGAGGTCGACCACCAGGACCCGGGCTCCGTGGAGAGCCAGCGAGGCCGCCAGGTTCACGGTCGTCGTGGTTTTGCCCACGCCGCCCTTCTGGTTGGCGACCACGATGACCCGCGTCTGCTCCGGGCGGGGCAGCCCCTCGCCGGCGCGCCCCAGCGCCTCGACGGCCAGCTGGGCGGCACGGCCGATGGGTGTGTCGTTGTCTACAAGGGGCGAGGATGTTTCACGTGAAACATCCTCGCGCGCCGATTCAGAGCGGGGACCGGGGACCGGATCGGCCATCGGCCCCGCGAGGTTGGCGTCGGACCGCACGGTGTCACTCTCCTCGACATCAGGCTCGCGATGAACAGAGCCTGCCATGGCATCGGGGTCGCGAACCAGCGGGGCCCGTACTCCTGTGGATGAATCCACCGATGTGGACAACTCCGTCCCCCCTTCGTTCTTGCGTGGGCGGGGGGACGCAGCCGCACGGCCGCGGCTGATGATTCCGTGCAGCAGAGAGCGACGTTTCACGTGAAACACGATGCCCGGACGGAGTCATCAGGCCGCTACGACACTCCGAAATCCATACCTATAGGGCGCAATGCCCCCGAAATCAGCGACGCCGACGGGTCCGGCTGGTACGAGCGGCCTTAGCCCGCTTGGCCGCGAACCTCACCCCACCGGGGCTTTCTCCGACCTCGACCCGGACCACCGTGGACATGGGATCCACCACACCCTCGCCCACATGCAGCACCGAGGTCTTCACCACACCCAGCTTCGCCAGCGCGACCTTCGCCGCCACCAGCTCCTCCTCGGCGGTGTCGCCCTTCAGGGCCAGCATTTCCCCGTACGGACGCAGCAGGGGCACGCCCCAGCCCGCGAGCCGGTCCAGCGGAGCCACGGCACGTGCCGTCACCACGTGCACCGGCTGCACCTTGCCGAGCACCTCCTCCGCCCGGCCGCGCACCACCGTGACGTGGTCCAGGCCCAGCAGCTCCACGGCCTCCTGCAGGAAAGTCGTACGCCGCAGCAGCGGCTCCAGCAGCGTGATCTTCAGATCGCGCCGCACCAGAGCCAACGGGATACCGGGCAGGCCGGCGCCCGAGCCGACATCGCACACGGTGACGCCCTCGGGCACCACCTCCGAGAGCACCGCGCAGTTCAGCAGGTGCCGCTCCCACAGCCGTGGCACCTCACGCGGGCCGATCAGGCCGCGCTTGACCCCCGCGTCCGCCAGCAGCTCCGCATACCGCACAGCTTCCGGGAAAAACTCGCCGAACACCGCGCGCGCCTCTTCGGGCGCCGGGGGAAGCTCCGCTGCTGCCTCCGTCACGGGGACCGTCCTTCCGTACCGCATGGATCGTTGAAAACGCACTGCTCGAACTGGCACCGCCCGAACGGGCACTGCAAGGCTGACAAACTTCGGCCCCGTCTGCGACACAGACGGGGCCGAACACTCAGGGTGGCGATCAGGCCGGGAGCACGACGACGAAGCGCTGCGGCTCCTCGCCCTCCGACTCGCTCTTCAGACCGGCAGCCGCCACGGCGTCGTGGACGACCTTCCGCTCGAAGGGCGTCATCGGCGCCAGCTTCAGCGGCTCACCGGACGCCTTCACGTCCGCGGCCGCCTGGGCGCCCAGCGCCGCCAGCTCCTCGCGCTTCTTCGCACGGAACCCGGCGATGTCCAGCATCAGCCGGCTGCGGTCCCCGGTCTCCCGGTGCACGGCGAGGCGCGTGAGCTCCTGCAGAGCCTCCAGGACCTCACCGTCGCGGCCCACGAGCTTCTGCAGATCGCGGCTGGCCGAGTCGCTGACGATCGACACCGCGGCCCGGTCGGCCTCGACGTCCATGTCGATGTCCCCGTCCAGGTCGGCGATGTCCAGCAGACCCTCGAGGTAGTCGGCCGCGATCTCGCCCTCCTGCTCGAGGCGGGTCAGGGTGTCGCCACTCTCAGCGGCGGCGGTGGTGGTGCCTTCCGTCACGGGAGGGACTCCTTCTTACTTCTTGGAAGAGGGCTTGGGGGGCGTCTGACGCTGTGACTTCGACTGCCGCTTCGGCTGCTGCCGCTTGGCGGCACCGCCGCTGGCCGCGTCCGAGTCGGCCGTGGCCTCGACACTCTTCATCACAGACCCGTCCGCCTGGGCGGCCAGACCCTGCTTCGTGAGAGCCGTGATGAACTTGCGCTCGTTGTCGTTGCGGTCCGGGCCCTTGGCCACGATCGCCGCGACGATCTTCTTCTTGCCCCGGCCCTTGACGTCGCCGTGCGTGCTGACGTGCTTCAGCAGACGGGTCAGGTACTGGTCCTGCGCCTTGCTGCCGGGCGTCGGGTTCTGGTTGATCACGTACATCTGCTGGCCCATGGTCCACACGTTCGTGGTCAGCCAGTAGACGAGGACACCCACGGGGAAGTTGATGCCCATGAACGCGAAGATCAGCGGGAAGATGTACATCAGCATCTTCTGCTGCTGCATGAACGGCGTCTTGACCGAGAGGTCGACGTTCTTCTGCATCAGCTGACGCTGGGTGTAGAACTGCGACAGCGACATCAGAACGATCATGATCGCGGTCACGATCCGGACGTCGGTCAGGGAGGCGCCGAGCGCGGCGACCTTCTCCTCGCTGTCCGTGAACTTCGCCGCCAGCGGGGCACCGAAGATGTGTGCCTGGCGGGCACTCTCCAGCAGCGACTCGTTGATCACGCCGATGGTCTTGCCGTTGGCGATGGCCGAGAGCACGTGGTAGAGGGCGAAGAAGAACGGGGACTGCGCCAGGATGGGGAGGCACGAGGAGAGCGGGTTGGTACCCGTCTCCTTGTACAGCTTCATCATCTCTTCGGACTGGCGCTGCTTGTCGTTCTTGTAGCGCTCCTGGATCGCCTTCATCTTCGGCTGGAGCGCCTGCATGCCGCGCGTCGCCTTGATCTGCTTCACGAAGAGCGGGATCAGGCAGATACGGATCAAGACCACCAGGGACACGATGGACAAGCCCCAGGCCCAGCCGCTGTCCGGGCCGAAGAGGGCGCCGTACAGGCTGTGGAACTGGACGATGACCCACGAGACGGGCGTGGTGATAAAGCTGAACAGACTGGCAATCGTGTCCACTAATCAGGCTCCTTGAGCATTGCGAGATCTACGCAACGCACTGCGCAGCTGCTCGTGCCAACGCGGGCGTTTACGGGGTGGGACATGGTCGACACCACCGGCGGACCACGGATTGCACCGCAGGATCCGCCAGCCGGTCAGGACCGTCCCCTTCACCGCACCATGCCGGTCGATGGCCGTGAACCCGTAGTGCGAGCACGAGGGGTAATAACGGCACACCGGCCCGAGCAGCGGACTGATCGTCCACTGGTACAGCTTGATCAATGCGAGCAGCGGGTACTTCATCGAGCCACGCCTCCCAGGAGCCGCGACAGAGCGGCATCCAGGTCCCGGGCCAGTTCGTCGACACCGGCATCACCCGCGCCGGGCAATGCCCGTACCACCACCAGGCTACCGGCGGGCAGCTGGGACAGCCGCTCGCGGACGAGATGGCGCAAACGGCGCTTCACCCGGTTACGGATGACGGCGTTACCCACGGCCTTGCTGACGACGAAACCCGCACGCGTCGAGGGATCGATCTCCCCCGGCTCGTGCGGGTCCGTTGCACCGCTTGTACGTAGGTGGACGACGAGGAGCGGGCGACCAGCCCGCCGACCTCGACGTACCGCGCTCGCGAAGTCCTCGCGCCGCCTCAGCCGATTCTCGGGAGACAGCACGACGTCACGACCTGCGCGTTGTTACGCGGAGAGGGCGGCGCGGCCCTTGCTGCGGCGGTTCGCCAGGATCGCGCGACCGGCACGGGTACGCATCCGCAGGCGGAAGCCGTGGGTCTTGGCACGACGGCGGTTGTTCGGCTGGAAGGTGCGCTTGCTCACTCGGGGGCTCCAGAGAATAAATCGTTGTGGCGGGACATCGCCTGGCTGTCACCGTGCGCCCACGAGGAAACTCGCGTGTTCGCCCGAGTGGCACCGCTAAACGATCACGAAAAGTGATCTTCGCCCATCGGTAGGCAGGCGGCAGCAGCCATCGACAACTCGACCTCGTTACGGTACGCGCGGCTACGCCATCCGGTCAAACCGAGGCGACGTGCCCCCACACTGTGCACAGGCTGTGGACAACGACTTGAACCGTACCCGTCGGCCTGACTACCGTTGTCTGATCCCGGATTTTTTGTCCCGACCGTCCCAAAGAACCACACATTCGTGGGACCCCTGTGAGAGAGCGTGCTCTGTGGCTGACGTACCTGCCGATCTTGCCGCAGTGTGGCCAAGGGTGCTCGAAAAGCTCCTCGGGGAGGGACAGCAGGCGATCGAACCCAAGGACAAGCAGTGGGTCGAACGCTGCCAGCCCCTGGCTCTCGTCGCCGACACCGCACTCCTCGCCGTCCCCAACGAGTACGGCAAGCGTGTCCTGGAGGGCCGGCTCGCCCCGCTGATCAGCGATGCGCTCAGCCGTGAGTGCGGCCGCCCGATCCGCATCGCGATCACCGTGGACGACTCCGCCGGCGAGCCCGCGCCCCTGGCCGCGCCCGCGCAGCAGCGACCCGAGTCGTACGAGCCGTACGGCGGCCAGCGCCCCGGCGGCCCCGCGGACGACCAGCTCCCGAACGCCCGCCCCGCCTATCCGGACTACCAGCAGTCGCGCCCCGAGCCCGGCTCCTGGCCCCGCGGCGGCCAGCAGGACGACTACGGCTGGCAGCAGCCGCGCCTCGGCGGCTTCCCCGAGCGCGACCCGTACGCCTCCCCGCAGCCGGGCTACCTCCAGCAGTCCGAGCCCGGCGGATACGAGCAGGGCTCCTACGACCAGCAGCAGTACGAGCAGCAGAAGTACGAGCCCCGCCCGCAGCAGTCCCATCAGTACGAGCAGCAGCAGTACGAGCAGCCCGCCCCGCGCCCGGCGCCCGGCCGGCCCGCACCGCCGCCGGCCCCGTCCGGCGGCTCCACCTCGGGCCCGCTCGAGCCGACCGCCCGGCTGAACCCCAAGTACCTGTTCGACACCTTCGTCATCGGTGCCTCCAACCGCTTCGCGCACGCCGCCGCGGTGGCCGTCGCCGAGGCGCCCGCCAAGGCGTACAACCCCCTCTTCATCTACGGGGAATCGGGTCTTGGCAAAACGCATCTGCTGCACGCCATCGGGCACTACGCACGGAGCCTCTACCCCGGCACCCGGGTGCGGTACGTGAGCTCCGAGGAGTTCACCAACGAGTTCATCAACTCGATCCGCGACGGCAAGGGCGACGCCTTCCGCAAGCGCTACCGCGAGATGGACATCCTGCTCGTCGACGACATCCAGTTCCTCGCGAGCAAGGAGTCGACGCAGGAGGAGTTCTTCCACACCTTCAACACCCTCCACAACGCCAACAAGCAGATCGTGCTGTCCTCGGACCGGCCGCCCAAGCAGCTCGTCACCCTCGAGGACCGGCTCCGCAACCGCTTCGAGTGGGGCCTGATCACAGACGTCCAGCCGCCCGAGCTGGAGACCCGTATCGCGATCCTGCGCAAGAAGGCCGTCCAGGAGCAGCTCAATGCCCCGCCGGAGGTACTGGAGTTCATCGCCTCCCGCATCTCGCGCAACATCCGCGAGCTGGAGGGGGCGCTGATCCGGGTCACGGCCTTCGCGAGCCTGAACCGGCAGCCGGTCGACCTGGGCCTGACCGAGGACGTCCTCAAGAACCTGATCCCCGGCGGCGAAGACTCCGCTCCCGAGATCACCGCGTCGGACATCATGGCGGCCACCGCCGACTACTTCGGCCTCACCGTGGACGACCTGTGCGGCTCCTCGCGCAGCCGCGTCCTGGTCACCGCCCGGCAGATCGCCATGTACCTGTGCCGGGAGCTCACGGACCTGTCCCTGCCCAAGATCGGGGCACAGTTCGGCGGCCGCGACCACACCACCGTCATGCACGCGGACCGCAAGATCCGCGCGCTGATGGCGGAGCGTCGCTCGATCTACAACCAGGTCACGGAGCTCACCAACCGCATCAAGAACGGCTGAGCCGAGTCCCTTCAAACGCATCCAGAGGGCGCTCCCGGGGTACTTCGGGGGCGCCCTTCTTCGTCCGTGCGCCCCTGACCTGTTCGAATACGCCCCCTGCGGGGTAACTCATCCACAGATTCCCGGACTTTCCACCGTCCACAGGCTGGGGACGGGTTCCGTCACCCACAATCTGTCCACAGGGGTGCAGTATGAGGCCCCATCAAGCCTGGTCAGCTGCCTGTGGAATTGTGCGCAAGCGTCATCCACAGGCTGTGGACAGAAGTTTCATCCACAGGCTCGTCCACGCCTCTGTCCACCGCCGACCCACAGGTTGTCGGATCCTGTGCACAGGATCCGACGAGTTACCCACACCGTTGTCCACTGTTCGGCAACATTGCACCCCTCGTCACTGCCCCGAGTGAAAGCCGTCACACAGAAGACGACGTTTGGGCTGTGGAGTACCGGGGGAAAGCTGGGGACACACCTGTGGAGTAGTCGGGGTCGCCTGGGGACGGCCTGTGCAGAACTTTTCGTTCTCCACAGAGACACCGTGTTGTCCACCGGTGTCACCCACAGGCCCGGTGGATAAAAAACGCGGGTTGACCTGCGAGAACGGGCTTATCCACCGTTTCCACAGGCCCTACTACTACCCCCATAGAGAGTTAGGCCGGTTTCGGTTTTCAAGCGGGTCCTGTGCACAACTCGGTGGGGACGCCTCCCCGACACCTCGCTCCCGACTTGACCTCCGGCAGCACCGACTGTCGGCGCCGTACGTCAGACTGGTCCCCGGCAACGAGGCTCCGAGCCATCGAGGGCATCGAGCCGACGACGAAGGCCGGCAGACGAGCGAGCAACAGCAGGAGGCGGTTCCGGTGAAGATCCGGGTGGAGCGCGACGTACTCGCGGAGGCGGTGGCTTGGGCTGCCCGTAGCCTCCCGGCCCGGCCGCCGGTGCCCGTTCTCGCGGGCCTGCTGCTGAAGGCCGAGGAGGGCACCCTGTCCCTCTCCGGCTTCGACTACGAGGTCTCGGCCCGCGTCTCCGTCGAGGCGGACGTCGAGGAGGACGGCACCGTCCTCGTCTCCGGCCGGCTGCTCGCCGACATCTGCCGTGCCCTCCCCAACCGCCCGGTGGAGATTTCCACAGACGGTGTACGGGCGACCGTGGTCTGTGGCTCCTCGCGATTCACACTCCACACCCTGCCTGTGGAGGAATACCCGGCGCTGCCGCAGATGCCGACCGCGACCGGCACCGTGCCCGGTGAGGTCTTCGCCTCCGCCGCCGCCCAGGTCGCCATCGCCGCCGGCCGCGACGACACGCTGCCCGTGCTGACCGGTGTCCGCATCGAGATCGAGGGCGACCGCGTCACCCTGGCCTCCACCGACCGCTACCGCTTCGCGGTCCGCGAGTTCCTGTGGAAGCCGGAGAACCCGGACGCCTCCGCCGTGGCCCTGGTGCCCGCCAAGACGCTCCTGGACACCGCCAAGTCCCTGACCAGCGGTGACACCGTCACCCTGGCACTGTCGGGCTCCGGCGCCGGCGAGGGTCTCATCGGCTTCGAGGGCGCCGGCCGCCGCACCACCACCCGCCTCCTCGAAGGCGACCTGCCGAAGTACCGCACGCTGTTCCCGACGGAGTTCAACTCCATCGCCGTGATCGAGACCGCCCCGTTCGTCGAGGCCGTCAAGCGCGTGGCCCTGGTCGCCGAGCGCAACACCCCGGTCCGCCTCAGCTTCGAGCAGGGCGTGCTGATCCTGGAGGCGGGCTCCTCCGACGATGCACAGGCTGTGGAACGTGTGGACGCCAAGCTCGAGGGCGACGACATCTCTATCGCCTTCAACCCGACCTTCCTGCTGGACGGCCTGAGCGCGATCGACTCCCCGGCCGCGCAGCTGAGCTTCACCACGTCCACGAAGCCGGCGCTGCTCAGCGGCCGCCCGGCGGTCGACGCCGAGGCCGACGAGGCGTACAAGTACCTGATCATGCCGGTGCGCCTGTCCGGCTGACGCACGCCTGCGTCGGGCCCGGTCTCGCAGGCTGCGGGGCCGGGCCCGACGGCGTTCGCCCCCCGGGGCCACCAGCCCCCCGGCGCTGCGCAGCGCCCCGTACCGGCGCTCGTACGACCGCCCCTGGAGCGCCCGTGGCGCCGCCCGGCACGGCCCGGCGTAGGCTCGGAGCCTGGGTGTCCCAGGGGATTTCCGGGGAACCCGGCACAGACGGCCACAACGCTTAAGGAACCACCTGATGGAGCTTGGTCTCGTCGGTCTCGGCAAGATGGGCGGCAACATGCGCGAGCGCATCCGCCGCGCAGGCCACACCGTCATCGGATACGACCGCAACCCGGACCTCGCCGATGTCCACAGCCTGCGGGAACTTGTGGACAGCCTGCAGGCCCCCCGCGTCGTGTGGGTGATGGTCCCGGCGGGTGCGGCGACGCAGTCCACCGTCGACGAGCTCGCGGAGCTGCTCTCGATCGGCGACATCGTGGTCGACGGCGGCAACTCCCGCTGGACGGACGACGAGAAGCACGCCGAGGAGCTGGCGGCCAAGGGCATCGGCTTCGTCGACTGCGGTGTCTCCGGCGGCGTGTGGGGCCTCGAGAACGGTTACGCGCTCATGTACGGCGGCGCGAAGGACCACGTGACACGGGTCCAGCCGATCTTCGACGCCCTCAAGCCCGAGGGCGAGTTCGGCGCCGTGCACGCCGGCAAGGTCGGCGCGGGCCACTTCGCGAAGATGGTCCACAACGGCATCGAGTACGCCATGATGCAGGCCTACGCCGAGGGCTGGGAGCTGCTCGAGAAGGTGGACTCGGTCACCGACGTCCGCGAGGTCTTCCGGTCCTGGCAGGAGGGAACGGTCATCCGTTCCTGGCTGCTCGACCTCGCCGTGAACGCCCTGGACGAGGACGAGCACCTGGAGCAGCTGCGCGGCTTCGCGCAGGACTCGGGCGAGGGCCGGTGGACGGTCGAGGCGGCGATCGACAACGCCGTGCCGCTGCCCGCGATCACCGCCTCGCTCTTCGCGCGCTTCGCGTCCCGTCAGGACGACTCGCCGCAGATGAAGATGATCGCCGCGCTGCGCAACCAGTTCGGCGGCCACGCGGTCGAGAAGGCGTAGCCGCCCGCCGAAGAGGCAGGGCACCACAGCAGCACAGAGCAGAGCAGCAGGAAGCCGGGGAGGTCGGCGTCGCATGCATGTTTCGCATCTCTCACTGGCCGACTTCCGCTCGTACGCCCGGGCCGAGGTTCCCCTCGACCCGGGCGTCACGGCTTTCGTGGGCCCCAACGGCCAGGGCAAGACGAACCTGGTCGAGGCCGTCGGCTACCTGGCGACGCTCGGCAGCCACCGCGTCTCCTCGGACGCGCCGCTGGTGCGGATGGGCGCGGACCGGGCGATCATCCGCGCGGCCGTCACCCACGGCGAGCGCCAGCAGCTGGTGGAACTGGAGCTGAACCCGGGGCGGGCGAACCGCGCCCGCATCAACCGGTCCTCGCAGGTCAGGCCCCGGGACGTCCTGGGGATCGTACGGACGGTGCTGTTCGCGCCGGAGGACCTGGCCCTGGTCAAGGGGGACCCCGGTGAGCGCCGGCGGTTCCTCGACGAGCTCGTCACCGCCCGCTCGCCGCGGATGGCGGCAGTCCGGTCGGACTACGAGCGGGTGCTCAAGCAGCGCAACACCCTGCTGAAGTCGGCGGCGATGGCCCGCCGGCACGGCGGCCGCTCCATGGACCTCTCCACCCTCGACGTGTGGGACCAGCACCTCGCGCGCGCGGGCGCGGAGCTCCTGGCGCAGCGCCTCGACCTGATCGCGACGCTGCTGCCGCTGGCGGACAAGGCGTACGAGCAGCTCGCGCCCGGCGGCGGCCCGCTGGGCCTGGCGTACAAGACCTCGGCCGGCGGCGAGGCCGGGGAGGCCGTGGACGGCGGCGGGGCCCGCACGCGCGAAGCGCTGTACGAGGTGCTGCTGGCGGCCCTGGCCGAGGTGCGCAAGCAGGAGATCGAGCGCGGCGTGACCCTGGTGGGCCCGCACCGCGACGACGTGCTGCTGCGCCTCGGCGACCTCCCGGCCAAGGGGTACGCGAGCCACGGCGAGTCCTGGTCGTACGCGCTGGCGCTGCGGCTCGCCTCGTACGAGCTGCTGCGCTCGGAGGGCGCCGAGCCGGTGCTGATCCTGGACGACGTCTTCGCGGAGCTGGACGCCCGGCGCCGGGAGCGGCTGGCGGAGCTGGTGGCTCCGGGCGAGCAGGTGCTGGTGACGGCGGCGGTGGACGACGACGTTCCGGGTGTCCTGGCGGGAACCCGGTTCGCGGTGTCCGGCGGTGAGGTGACCCGGCTGTGAGCGACGAGAAGAAGGAACCCCGCAAGGTCCCGGAGCCCTCGGGCGTGGACCTCGCGCGGCAGGCGCTGGCGGCCGCCCGGGAGCAGGCGCGGGCCCGGGGCAATGCGGCCGGCGGGAAGAAGGGGGGCCGGCAGCCGGGACTGCGCTCGGGTGCGCGCGCGGACGGCCGCGACCCGATGCCGCTGATGGCGGCCCTGGACCGGCTGCGCACGGAGCACGGCTGGGAGAT
Organism: Streptomyces sp. NPDC031132; assembly: GCF_055570595.1. Taxonomy (NCBI): domain Bacteria; kingdom Bacillati; phylum Actinomycetota; class Actinomycetes; order Kitasatosporales; family Streptomycetaceae; genus Streptomyces; species Streptomyces sp. NPDC031132. Next base: position 30,993 of record NZ_JBVIGX010000009.1, on the reverse strand, counting down.
GCCGATGGCGGTCGCGGGCGTGATGGAGCGCTGGCCGGAGATCGTCGGGCCGGAGATCGCCGCGCACTGTGAACCGGAGCGGTACGAGGACCGTGAACTGGTCGTGCGGTGCGATTCCTCGGCATGGGCGGCGCAGCTGAAGCTGCTGGCTCCACAGCTGGTGGCCCGGCTCAACGCCGACCTGGGGCAGGGCACGGTCCGGATGATCAAGGTCCAGGGCCCGGGCGGCCGCCCGAAGCGGTACGGACCGCTGCGCGCGCCGGGCAGCACGGGTCCGGGGGACACGTACGGCTGAGGCCGTGGCCGCTGTGCGAGCTGTCCCGGGCTGAGCCCGGGGATTGCGGATCCGGCCGCTGCCCCGTCATGGGTGCGCCGCGGTGTGCGGGTGGCGTCCCTCACGGTAGCGGGAGGTTGACAGGCCGAAGCGCTGGATGCCCGTGTGAGCCTCTTTGAGCCCCTTCCCGGATATGGGGAGTCGGAGAGAGGAGGTTCAGGGCGGCACATGCGGACTCAGGTACCGGCAAACCCCCATTCATGTCCGTGGTACCGGTAGACTGAAGCGAATCCCGCCCGCTTGCGGGATCTAGCTGATACACGCTGACAACGCAGATCGACGCAGCCGCTCCTGCTTGCATGCCTGCTGGCCCGGAGTACGGCCTGTGCTGTGCCAGAAAGGGCGCTTCGTGGCCGATTCCGGCAACCCCAACGACAACCAGTCCACAGCCGGCGAGAACGGCGAGGTAACCGCCTCGTACGACGCCAGTGCGATCCAGGTCCTCGAGGGCCTGGACGCGGTCCGCAAGCGGCCGGGTATGTACATCGGCTCGACGGGCGAGCGTGGTCTGCACCACCTCGTCTACGAGGTCGTAGACAACTCGGTCGACGAGGCGCTGGCCGGGCACGCGGACACCATCGACGTGACGATCCTCGCCGACGGCGGTGTGCGGGTCATCGACAACGGCCGCGGTATCCCGGTCGGCATCGTGCCGTCCGAGGGGAAGCCGGCCGTGGAGGTCGTGCTGACGGTCCTGCACGCGGGCGGCAAGTTCGGCGGTGGCGGCTACGCCGTCTCCGGCGGTCTTCACGGCGTCGGCGTCTCCGTCGTGAACGCCCTGTCGACCAAGGTCGCGGTCGAGGTCAAGACGGACGGCCACCGTTGGACCCAGGACTACAAGCTGGGCGTTCCGACGGCCCCGCTGGCCAAGAACGAGGAGACCGCCGAGCACGGCACGTCGGTGACGTTCTGGGCCGACGGCGACATCTTCGAGACGACCGAGTACTCCTTCGAGACGCTCTCGCGGCGCTTCCAGGAGATGGCCTTCCTCAACAAGGGCCTGACCCTGACGCTGACGGACGAGCGCGAGTCGGCGAAGGCGACCGTCGGTGCGGACGACCCCGACGCTGACACGGCCGAGCCCACCGCGCGCACGGTGAAGTACTACTACGAGGGCGGCATCGTCGACTTCGTGAAGTACCTGAACTCGCGCAAGGGCGAGCTCATCCACCCGACCGTCATCGACGTCGAGGCCGAGGACAAGGAGCGCATGCTCTCGGTCGAGATCGCGATGCAGTGGAACTCGCAGTACACGGAGGGCGTGTACTCCTTCGCGAACACGATCCACACCCACGAGGGCGGTACGCACGAGGAGGGCTTCCGTGCGGCGCTGACGGGTCTGGTGAACCGTTACGCGCGCGACAAGAAGCTGCTCCGTGAGAAGGACGACAACCTCGCCGGCGAGGACATCCGCGAGGGTCTGACGGCGATCATCTCGGTCAAGCTGGGCGAGCCGCAGTTCGAGGGCCAGACGAAGACCAAGCTGGGCAACACGGAGGCCAAGACCTTCGTGCAGAAGGTCGTCCACGAGCACCTCAACGACTGGTTCGACCGCAACCCGGTCGAGGCCGCGGACATCATCCGCAAGTCGATCCAGGCGGCCACGGCGCGCGTCGCGGCCCGCAAGGCCCGTGACCTCACCCGCCGCAAGGGTCTGCTGGAGAGCGCCTCGCTGCCGGGCAAGCTGTCCGACTGCCAGTCGAACGACCCGACCAAGTGCGAGATCTTCATCGTCGAGGGTGACTCGGCCGGCGGCTCCGCGAAGTCCGGCCGCAACCCGATGTACCAGGCCATCCTGCCGATCCGCGGCAAGATCCTGAACGTCGAGAAGGCCCGTATCGACAAGATCCTCCAGAACACCGAGGTCCAGGCGCTGATCAGCGCCTTCGGTACCGGTGTGCACGAGGACTTCGACATCGAGAAGCTCCGCTATCACAAGATCATCCTGATGGCGGACGCCGACGTCGACGGCCAGCACATCAACACCCTGCTGCTGACCTTCCTGTTCCGCTTCATGCGTCCGCTGGTCGAGGCCGGGCACGTGTACCTGTCGCGCCCGCCGCTCTACAAGATCAAGTGGGGTCGGGACGACTTCGAGTACGCGTACTCGGACCGCGAGCGCGACGCCCTCGTCGAACTGGGCAAGCAGAACGGCAAGCGGATCAAGGAAGACTCGATCCAGCGCTTCAAGGGTCTGGGCGAGATGAACGCCGAGGAGCTGCGCGTCACCACCATGGACGTCGACCACCGCGTGCTCGGCCAGGTCACCCTGGACGACGCGGCCCAGGCCGACGACCTGTTCTCGGTGCTGATGGGTGAGGACGTCGAGGCGCGGCGCTCCTTCATCCAGCGCAACGCCAAGGACGTTCGTTTCCTCGACATCTGAGTCGGCCTCCGCTGACCGCCTGAAAGGACTTCTGACCAGCAATGGCCGACGAAACCACCCCCACCGCCGAGAACCCCGCGGAGGAGCAGCCCGTGCTGCGCATCGAGCCCGTCGGGCTCGAGACGGAGATGCAGCGCTCCTACCTCGACTACGCGATGTCCGTCATCGTGTCCCGCGCGCTGCCCGACGTACGGGACGGCCTCAAGCCGGTCCACCGTCGTGTGCTGTACGCGATGTACGACGGCGGCTACCGGCCCGAGAAGGGCTTCTACAAGTGCGCCCGCGTCGTCGGTGACGTCATGGGCACGTACCACCCGCACGGCGACAGCTCCATCTACGACGCCCTGGTCCGCCTGGCCCAGCCGTGGTCGATGCGCATGCCGCTGGTGGACAGCAACGGCAACTTCGGCTCCCCGGGCAACGACCCGGCGGCCGCGATGCGCTACACCGAGTGCAAGCTGATGCCGCTGGCCATGGAGATGCTCCGGGACATCGACGAGGAGACCGTCGACTTCACGGACAACTACGACGGCCGCAACCAGGAGCCGACCGTCCTGCCGGCCCGCTTCCCGAACCTGCTGGTCAACGGCAGCGCCGGCATCGCCGTCGGCATGGCCACCAACATCCCGCCGCACAACCTGCGCGAGGTCGCGGCCGGCGCCCAGTGGGCGCTGGAGCACCCGGAGGCCACGCACGAGGAGCTGCTCGACGCGCTCCTGGAGCGGATCAAGGGTCCTGACTTCCCGTCGGGCGCCCTGGTCGTGGGCCGCAAGGGCATCGAGGAGGCGTACCGGACCGGGCGCGGCTCGATCACGATGCGCGCGGTGGTCGAGGTCGAGGAGATCCAGAACCGCCAGTGCCTGGTGGTCACGGAGCTTCCGTACCAGACCAACCCGGACAACCTGGCGCAGAAGATCGCCGACCTGGTCAAGGACGGCAAGATCGGCGGCATCGCCGACGTGCGCGACGAGACCTCGTCGCGGACGGGCCAGCGTCTGGTGATCGTGCTCAAGCGCGACGCCGTCGCGAAGGTCGTGCTGAACAACCTGTACAAGCACACCGACCTCCAGACGAACTTCGGCGCGAACATGCTGGCGCTGGTGGACGGCGTGCCGCGCACGCTGTCGATCGACGCGTTCATCCGCCACTGGGTCACGCACCAGATCGAGGTCATCGTCCGGCGGACGAAGTTCCGTCTGCGCAAGGCGGAGGAGCGGGCGCACATCCTGCGCGGCCTCCTCAAGGCCCTGGACGCGATCGACGAGGTCATCGCGCTGATCCGGCGCAGCAACACCGTCGAGATCGCGCGCGAGGGCCTGATGGGCCTGCTGGAGATCGACGAGATCCAGGCCAACGCGATCCTCGAGATGCAGCTGCGGCGCCTGGCGGCCCTGGAGCGGCAGAAGATCGTCGCCGAGCACGACGAGCTCCAGGCGAAGATCAACGAGTACAACGCGATCCTGGCCTCGCCGGAGAAGCAGCGCTCCATCGTCAGCGAGGAGCTGGGGGCGATCGTCGAGAAGTACGGCGACGACCGGCGCTCCAAGCTGGTGCCCTTCGACGGGGACATGTCCATCGAGGACCTGATCGCCGAAGAGGACATCGTCGTCACGATCACGCACGGCGGCTACGTCAAGCGCACCAAGACCGAGGACTACCGCTCGCAGAAGCGCGGCGGCAAGGGCGTGCGCGGCACGAAGCTGAAGCAGGACGACCTGGTCGACCACTTCTTCGTGTCCACCACGCACCACTGGCTGCTGTTCTTCACGAACAAGGGCCGGGTCTACCGCTCCAAGGCGTACGAGCTGCCGGACGCCGGCCGCGACGCCCGCGGGCAGCACGTGGCGAACCTGCTGGCCTTCCAGCCGGACGAGAAGATCGCCCAGATCCTCGCGATCCGCGACTACGAGGCCGCCCCGTACCTGATCCTGGCCACCAAGGGCGGCCTGGTGAAGAAGACGGCGCTCAAGGACTACGACTCGCCCCGCTCTGGCGGTGTCATCGCGATCAACCTCCGGGAGACGGAGGCCGGCGGCGATGACGAGCTGATCGGCGCCGAGCTGGTCTCCGCCGAGGACGACCTGCTGCTCATCAGCAAGAAGGCGCAGTCGATCCGCTTCACGGCGACCGACGACGCGCTGCGCCCGATGGGCCGCGCGACCTCGGGTGTGAAGGGCATGAGTTTCCGCGAGGGTGACGAACTGCTCTCCATGAGCGTTGTGAGGCCGGGTACGTTCGTCTTCACCGCGACCGACGGCGGCTACGCCAAGCGGACGCCGGTCGACGAGTACCGCGTCCAGGGGCGTGGTGGTCTGGGCATCAAGGCCGCGAAGATCGTGGAGGACCGCGGGTCGCTCGTCGGGGCGCTCGTGGTGGACGAATCGGACGAGATTCTCGCCATCACGCTCAGCGGTGGTGTGATTCGTACGCGAGTCAACGAAGTCAGGGAGACCGGCCGTGACACCATGGGCGTCCAGCTGATCAACCTGGGCAAGCGCGATGCCGTGGTCGGTATCGCCCGTAACGCCGAGGCCGGTCAGGATGCTGACGAGGTCGAGGAGACCGAGGCAGCCGAAGGACAGGCCGCCGAGTCCGCCGAGGGCACGCAGCCCTCGGCCGGGGAGCACGAGGAGTAAGTCGTGAGTGGAGCCACGGGCGCCGGACCGGCCAAGACTGGGGACGACGGTGCCCGTGGCCCCGCCGCGGAATCCCCCGGTGGGGGCGCGGCCGCCGAGGGCAGGGGGAGAACCGTGACGGACACCCGCAAGCCGAAGCAGGAGAAGGCCGCGGCCGGCCAGCAGCCGGAGCAGCCGTACCACCCGCCGCAGGCCTACGCGGCGCCCTCGGGCCCGGGCGCGCCGCGGGGCGCCGGGGAGACCGGTGCGCAGCGCAAGCCGCGTACGGGGGCCCGTACGGCGCCCAGGACGCGCAAGGCGCGGCTGCGGGTGGCCAAGGCCGACCCGTGGTCGGTGATGAAGGTCAGCTTCCTGCTGTCGATCGCGCTGGGCGTGTGCACGATCGTGGCGTCGGCGGTGCTGTGGATGGTCATGGACGCCATGGGCGTCTTCTCGACCGTCGGCGGCACCATCAGCGAGGCGACCGGGTCGAACGAGAGCAACGGCTTCGACCTCCAGTCGTTCCTGTCGCTGCCGCGCGTTCTGATCTTCACGTCGGTCATCGCCGTGATCGACGTGGTGCTGGCGACGGCGCTGGCGACGCTGGGCGCGTTCATCTACAACCTGTCGGCGGGCTTCGTCGGCGGTGTGGAGCTCACGCTCGCCGAGGACGAGTGACCGTCGAATGACCTGCGGGGACGCCCCCGGGGAACGGATTTTGGCGTGACCGTGTCTGTGCGCTAATCTTCAGGAGTCAGCGCGCAGCGCGGATGGGGCTATAGCTCAGTTGGTTAGAGCGCATCCCTGATAAGGATGAGGCCACAGGTTCAAATCCTGTTAGCCCCACAGTGTCGAAGACCCCCAGGCCCATGGCCTGGGGGTCTTCTTCGTAGGGCCAGTTGAGGCCGTCCCAGGTCACCGAACGGTATCGGTGCGTGTGTATTGTTGGCCGTCAGAAGTCCCCAACGTCAATGAAAGACGAGGTCGCGCGGTGAAGAAGCTGCTCCTGGTCGCACTGGCCGCCATCGGCGGGCTCCTCGTGTACCGCCAGATCCAGGCGGACCGCGCCGAGCAGGACCTGTGGACGGAGGCAACCGACTCCGTGCCTTCCGGTTCCGGTGTGTGAGACCCAAAGCTGATCTCATGAAGCCCCGGCTGCCGCTGCGGCCGGGGCTTTGTGCTGTTCTGTGACAAAAAGTTACGTTATGCAAAGATTTGGCTTGCGTTAGCAAAATCGGGGTGGGCGTGATGGCTCGGGTACGGAAGACGGTGCTCGTGGGGGCGGCGGCCCTGGGGCTGGCCATGGGCCTGCCCGGGGCGGTGCAGGCCGCCACGGCGCCCCCGCAGCCGCTGCCGGCGTACCAGGGCGCCCCGGGCGCCAAGAAGATCGAGGGCAAGTCCAGCAGCGCGGACGCCCCGCTCGTGGCGGCCGGGCAGGCCTACACGGACACCGTGGCCCCGGGCGAGCGCGTCTACCGGCTGAACCTCGACGACGCCTCCAGCGTGTACTTCTCCGCCGTGCTCCAGCCCCCGCGCGGGGCCAAGGTCGGATACGGCGACGGCCTCGAGGTCGCGGTCATGACCAAGGAGGGCGAGCGCTGCCCGAACAACCCCGGCCGGGCCGGCTTCGGCTACGACCCCGTCCCGCTCGGCGCGGTCGCCGTACGGCGGCTCGAAGAGGACGCCGAATGCCAGGGCGCCGGGGTCTACTTCGCCAAGGTCACCCGCACCGCCGCCAAGGACTCCGACCAGAGCGCGTGGCCGGTGGAACTCCTGCTCCAGCGCGAGCCCGGCCTCGCCGCGGGCAGCGCCCCCACCACCGCACCCAGCGTCTGGCCCTCGGCCTCGCCGACGCTGCCCGGCAGTGAGCCGGTGGCGCGGACCGGCGGCACCGGCTTCAACGACGCCCGTGCCCTCGGCAGCGGCGTCTGGCGCGACGACCTGCGGCCCGGGCAGACCCGCTTCTACCGGGTACCGCTGGACTGGGGGCAGCAGTTGGGGCTCAGCGCCGAGGTCGCGGACGCCAGGATGACCAAGTCGTACGGGTCCGCCTCCAACGGGCTCACCGTCTCGCTCTACAGCCCGTACCGGAGCCTGATCACGGACAAGGACGTCTCCTACAGCGGCAAGCAGGCGGGCGTCACCCTGCCGAAGACGGCCCCGGTGGCGTACGAGAACCGCTTCTCGGACACCGACGAGGCGCGCGGGGCGCGGGTGGCGGGCTGGTACTACATCGCCGTGACCCTGGGCGGAAAGGTCGCCGAGTTCACGCAGGACGCGAGCCCCGTGCCGCTGACCCTGCGCATGGACGTGATCGGCAGCCCGGCCAAGGCGCCCGCGTACAAGGAGAGCCTGACCGCCGCCGGGTTCGGGGTGGGCGCCGACGACCGGGCCGCCGCCAAGGACGGGCTCACCGCCCCCGAGGCCACGGAGGCGGCCGACGACCGCTCGGTGATGCGGGTGGTGGCCGGCGCGGGCTTCGGCACCGGGACGGCGCTGCTGCTGGTGCTCGGCGGCTGGATCCTGCTGGCCCGGCGGGGCCGGAGCGCGTAGCCCCCGGGGTTCTCAGACCCCGGTCAGCGCCCAGACGCCCACGGCGAAGCACAGCAGCGCGGCGACCAGGATTCCGACGGTGACCTTCGGCGGGGGCGGGGCGATGCCGCCGGTCCGGGCGGGCTGCGGGGTGGGGGCGGCCGGCTGCGGGACGGTCGGCGGCTCCGGCGGCGCCAGGTGGAAGCTGCCGGTCCCGGTCGCCTCGGCCGGGGCCGCGTAAGGGGAGGCGGCGTACGCAGGAGCGGGCGAGGCCGCGTACGGGGAGGCCTGGGCCGTCGCCACCGTGCCGCGGGGATCGGTACGGGTGGGCCCGGCGGCCACCGGCGCGGTCGTTCCCGCCGCAGGCCGGGCAGCGGACGGCGGGGCACCGGACGGCTGCACCGGCACCGCGGCGGCCGTGGGCGCCTCGGGGGTCACCGCAGCGGTGCTCTGGGGCCCCTGGGGGCCGAAACCGGCGGGGAGCGGGCCGAGTTGGTCGAACACCTCCACCGGGTCCTCGCCCGGCACGGGCGGCGGGAGCAGCTCCAGGGCCTCGGCAAGGGCCTTGCGGGCCCCTGTGGCGGTCCGGAACCGGCTCTCGGGGTTCGGCTGCAGGAGGTTCGCGACGACGTCCCAGAGCGGCGCGGGGACGCCGTCGGGGGCGCCGGGGGTGCCGTGGGCGAGGAAGTGCTCCACCAGGGCCTGGGAATCGGGCTTGCGGCCCTGGAGGAGGTACAGGGCGACCAGCCCGACGGCGAAGAGGTCCGCGGGGAAGTCGGGTTCGGATCCCAGCAGTTGTTCGGGGGCGAAATAACCGGGCGTGCCCACCACGTAGTTGGTCTCGGTGAGCCGGGGCTCGCCCTTGCGCATCGAGATGCCGAAGTCGGACAGCCGCAGGTGCGGCCGGCCGGTTCCCGTGGCCTCCATCAGGATGTTGGCCGGTTTGATGTCGCGGTGGACGACACCCTCCGCGTGCACCGCGGCCAGCCCCGACAGGAGCTGGTCGAGCAGCGTGCACACGAACCGGGGCGGCAGCGGCCCGTAGTCCCCGATCACGTGGCCGAGGGACCCGCCGGCGACGAGGTCCATCGTGAACAGGACCTTGTCGTCGTCCGCCGCCCAGCTGGCCGGGGCCAGCACGTGCGGGTGGTCGATGCGCAGCGCCTGCTCCCGTACGAACCGCAGCAGGGTGTGGGCGTCGCTCTGCTGGAGGACCTTGGCGGCGACGTACCGGCGGCGCCGGTGGTCCCAGGCCCGCCACACGGCGCCCACGCCGCCGCGGCCGATCGGATCGATCAGCTCGTACCGGCCGGCGAAGATCTCACCCATCGCTGCGCCCGTCCCCCGTACCCGTCCGTCGTGTCAGTTCTGGTGCGACTCGTAGTGGGCGACCGCGTCGGCGGTGCGGCCCGCGCCGTAGACCCGGAGGAACTCTGCCAGTTCCGGATGGCTGGGGGCGAGGGAGTCGGCCGCGTCGATGATGTCGCCGGCCGCCGAGACCGAGCGCAGCAGCGACTGGATCTCCCGGACGACGCGCTTGACGGTGGGTGCGCCGGAACTGGTCGTGGTCTGGCCGCTGTTGCTGAGGACGGAGCCCCCCTGGGTCTTCTTGATCTCGTCCATCCGGTCGGTGGCCTCGGCCGCGCTGACGCTTCCGCCCGCCACCTGGCCGGCGAGGTCCTGGAGCGCCTGGACGCGCTGGACCACGGCCGGGTTGCCGATCTTGGCCCGCTGGCCGCTCATCAGCTGGGAGAGCATGGGCGCGGACAGGCCGAGGACGGCAGCGAGGCGGGCCTGGTTCAAGCCGAGGTCATCTATGAGCCGGCGGAAGAGGGCGCCGAGCGGCTCCCCGTACCAACTGCGCTGAAGTTCCCGGGCTCTGGCCGTGGCCTCTTGCTGTACAGCGTCCACTCTTACTACTCCCCTACTTCGCTGGTGCGAACCTCGCGAGCATCTTACGGAGAGTGGTCGCACGGCGGGAGTCCCTATCATTTTGCGAGATGCGGGGGTACACCCGGTACTCTGTTCTGCGGAACGGCCACTTCTTCGCGGAAGACGGTCGCGTCCACCGTTTCGGGGCTTTAGCTCAGTTGGTAGAGCGCTGCCTTTGCAAGGCAGATGTCAGGAGTTCGAATCTCCTAAGCTCCACAGCATCAGAGGCCCCCTGGCCAGCGGAAACGCCGGTCAGGGGGCCTCTTCGTGCGGGGTGCGGCGACCGTGTGCGGGCCGCCGCTAGAGGTCGATCCAGTAGCGGCGCTTGGGGCCGATGAGCGTCTCGCGGACGTCCTCGAGGACGCCGCCGCCGCGCTCGATCGTGCGCACGGACCCCGTGTTGTCCGGGTCGCACGTCAGCAGGACCCGGTCCATTCCCATGATCCGGGCCTCGTGCAGCACCTCGCGCAGGGCCCAGCCGGCCAGCCCGCGGCGGCGGGCGGAGGGCCGCACGCCGTAGCCGATGTGGCCGCCGGCGTCGAGGAGGAACCCGTTCAGGTAGTGGCGCAGGTCGATGGCACCCAGATAGGTGTCGTCCTCGGCGATCCACCAGTACGTGGCGTGGACGCGGCCCTGCTCGACCGGGAGGGTGCGGTCCCCGTACCGGCGCAGCCGCTCGGTCCAGGCGGCGAAGCCCTCGGCGCTGTCGACGTCGTCGTCGGAGCCGAGACCGGCTCCGTCCATGTGGGCGTCCGGACCCCATTCCTCGCGGGCGGCGAGCCAGGAGGCGTGCAGCCGGGGGGAGGGGAAGATGAGCTCGGGCATCCGGGGACAGTAACAGCCCGGCAGCAGCCCGGCGGCCCGCCGGGGGCGGCCCCGGTGTCCCCCGGTTGGCGCCGTCACTGGGCCGGGCGGCCGCTCCTGTCCGACAGTGGGGGAAGGCACCGAGCCAGGGGGCGACACCACCGCCGGAGGCGTACAGACATGGGACTCTTCGACTTCCTCAAGTCCGACAAGAAGAAACACGAGGCCGCCGAGAAGGCAGCGGCGGCCTCGTCCGCCGACTACGCGTCGAAGTACAGCGACGCCGTTTCGGCCACCAAGGCCGCCGCCGAGCGGATGGCCGCCGCGGCTCCGCCGAAGGCCGCACCGGCTCCGCCGAAGCCGACCGCGGCGCCCCACTCGCCGTACACCCCGACCCCGGCGTCCGCCGCGCACAAGGCGGTTCCCGCGGCCCCGGCCCCGGCGTCCGCGCCGGCCGCCGCGCAGCGTACGTACACCGTGCGGGCCGGCGACTCGCTCTCCTCGATCGCCCGCCGGGAGCTGGGCAACGAGGCCCGCTGGCGTGAGCTGTACGCCATGAACAGGGGCGTCATCGGCTCCAACCCGGACCTGATCCGCCCGGGGCAGGTGCTCACCCTCCCCCGCTAGCCGGGCAGGAGGGCGGACGGCGAGAGGGCCCGGATCCACCCGGATCCGGGCCCTCTCGCCTGCCGTCCGCCGCATCGGGCGCGGCTGTCCGACTACATCAGGTTCTCGCCCGCCGAGCCGGACCCGTTCTCGCGCTCCTTCGCCGCCAGCTCGTCGTCGAAGCTGTCCTGTTCGCGTTCCTGGGACAGCTCCGTGGCCGCCGGCGGCTCGACGAGCCAGTCCGGGTTCGACTGCTGGTCCCACCAGCGCCACGCCATGTACGCGGCGCCGGCCACGATGCCGACCACCGCCACCCACTTGAACGCCCGGCCGGTGTTGGCCCGCCGCTCGTGGCGCCTGACCAGCTTCTGCACTTCCTTGGCCGACACCTGGCCGCGCAGCGCCGCCAGGGCCGCCGTCGACCGCGACGCGGCTTCCTCGGCCACCGGCTGGGCCGCCGCCAGCGCGCTCTCGAACCTCGGCTGCGTGTAGTCGGCGGCCTGGCGCGCCGCCTTGCGCGTGTGGTGAACCGCCATCGTGGCCGCCCGGTCGACGTTCGGCGGTACGTGCGCGCGCGCCGCCTTCATCCGCGGGTGCAGATGGCAGTCGTACGCCGTACGGGCCTGCCGCGCCGCCTCGGCGGTCGCGTGCGACACCATCGGTGCCAGCCGCTCGTTCGCCTCGGTCGCATAGTGCACAGCGGCTTCCCTGGCGGTAGTTGCGTACGGCGCCACCGCTTCCGCGGCGTGCTTGACCGTGTCCCTGGCGCTTTCGGCGGCCAGGTGCACGCTGTCCTTGCGGGTCACGGGATCCTCCTCCTCGGTGGCGGACACAGTTCACCTTTCCACCCTTTGTCGGATCATGCCTGCCATACCGCTGGGCGGCATGCGTGACAGGGCATACGGGTGGAGGATTTCTGTGCCGTGCAGCCCTCCGTGGGAGGATCTGGAACCGACAGTGATGACTATGGAAGGCAGATCCGTGGCCGAGAAGCTCTACGCCACCCTGAAGACCAACCACGGCGACATCGAGATCGAGCTGCTGGCGAACTTCGCCCCGAAGACGGTCAAGAACTTCGTGGAGCTGGCCACGGGCGCCCGCGAATGGACCCGTCCCACCGACGGCCAGAAGACCACCGATCCGCTGTACGACGGCACCGTCTTCCACCGCGTCATCAGCGGCTTCATGATCCAGGGCGGCGACCCGCTCGGCAACGGCACCGGCGGCCCGGGCTACCAGTTCGCCGACGAGTTCCACCCCGACCTGGCCTTCACCAAGCCGTACCTGCTCGCCATGGCCAACGCCGGCCCGGGCACCAACGGGTCCCAGTTCTTCATCACCGTCGCCCCCACCGCCTGGCTGACCCGCAAGCACACCATCTTCGGCGAGGTCACCGACAAGGCCAGCCAGAAGGTCGTGGACGACATCGCCGGCCTGCGGACGAACCCGCGCACCGAGCGGCCCCTCGACGACGTGATCATCCAGTCCGTCGTCGTCGAGAAGCGCTGATCCCCGAGCCGTCGCCCCGGGAACCTTTCCGCCCCGCCCGTCCGTCCTGGATGTGTACCGGACCGGCGGGGTGCACCCCCTGCCCCGCCGCTGATCGAGGGGACCGATGGACACCGACCGTCTGCCGGGCTGCTACCGCCACCCGGACCGCGACACGGGGATCCGCTGCACGCGCTGCGAGCGGCCCATCTGCCCCGAGTGCATGATCAGCGCCTCGGTCGGATTCCAGTGCCCCGAATGCGTCCGTGACGGCTCCGGGGCCGGCCACGGCCCGGCCGCGAACGTGCCGCGCACCGTGGCGGGCGGAGTGGTGGCCGCCGATCCCCATCTCGTCACCAAGATCCTCATCGGGATCAACGTCGCGCTGTTCCTGGTGGGGCAGCTCGCGCCGGCGGTCGTCGTCCAGCTCGAGCTGCTCGGGCGGTACGTCGAGTACTTCGGCGGCCCCGTCGAGGGCGTCTCCACCGGCCAGTACCACCGGCTGCTGAGCTCGGTGTTCCTGCACGTGGAGTGGTGGCACATCGCGGGCAACATGCTGGCCCTGTGGGTGATCGGCGGCCCGCTGGAGGCAGCCCTGGGCCGAGCCCGCTACCTCGCCGTCTTCGTGCTGTCGGGCCTGGGCGGCAGCGCCCTCGTCTACCTGCTGACCGCTCCGAACACGCCGACCCTCGGCGCCTCCGGCGCCATCTTCGGCCTGCTCGGCGCGACCGTCGTCCTGGTGCGCCGGCTGCGCTACGAAATGCGGCCGGTGATCACCATGGTCGTGCTCATGCTGGTGCTGACCTTCGTGCCCTTCGGCGGCAGCCTGTCCGTGTCCTGGCAGGCCCACATCGGCGGCCTCGTGACCGGCCTGCTGGTGGGTCTGGGCATGGTGGGACCGGCTGCCGGCAGGAAGCGCACACTCGTCCAGTGGGGGACCTGCGCGGCGGCATTCCTGCTGGCAGCGGCGGTGGTCCTGATCCGTACGGCCGAACTCACCTGATCACACCGGCGTCAACACTCCACAGGGTTATCCACAGATCTTCTGTCTTTTCCTCAGGTGTGGATGACGCTGTGGATAACTCATGGGGAGAGCTTGTCGGACCGGGTGCGCGTGTGCTTGTCGGCGCTCGGACCGGGCCCGGCTACTTCCACTGCGTGGAGACGCCGAACCCCGCCGCGATGAAGCCGAAACCGACCACGATGTTCCAGTTGCCCAGTGCCTCGATCGGCAGCTGGGTCTCGGTCACGTAGAAGACGACGATCCACGCGAGACCGATCAGGAAGAACGCCAGCATGACCGGGGCGACCCAGCTGCGGTTCGTCAGCCTGATGGCCTGCGCCTGCTTCGCCGGCGGCGGCGTGTAGTCGTCCTTCTTGCGGATACGTGACTTCGGCACGAGGGGCTCTCCTGTCGATGCGCTGGGGACCTTGCCTGCCCCGGGCGTCCGTTAGCGTAGTGGACCTGTGGCGTTGAAGGAGAAGGGTACGTTGAGCAATTCCGACGACTCCTCCGCGGGTCCCCGTCGCCGGGCCAGACCGGTCCGGCTGCTGACGGCCGCCGTTTTCGCCCTGGCCGGCCTCATCTTCGTCACCAGCTTCAACACGTCCAAGGGTACGAACATCCGGACGGACGCATCGCTCCTCAAGCTCTCGGACCTCATCCACGAGCGCAGCCAGAACAACGCGCTGCTCGAGCAGAGCACCGCGGCCGTCCGCGGCCGGGTGGACGCCCTCGCCGAGCGTGACGACGGCAGCACCAAGGCCGAGGACGCCAAACTGGCCGCCCTGCGCGTCGCCTCCGGCACCGAGTCGCTGTCCGGCAAGGGCCTCACGGTCACCCTGAACGACGCCCCGCCGAACGCCACCGCCCGCATCCCCAACGTGCCCGAGCCGCAGCCCAACGACCTGGTGATCCACCAGCAGGACCTCCAGGCCGTGGTGAACGCCCTGTGGCAGGGCGGCGCCCAGGGCATTCAGGTCATGGACCAGCGGTTGATCTCCACCAGCGCGGTGCGCTGCGTGGGCAACACGCTGATCCTCCAGGGGCGGGTCTACTCGCCCCCGTACAAGGTGTCGGCGGTCGGCGACCCGGCGGCGCTGCGCAAGGCGCTCGCGGCCTCCCCGGCCCTGCAGAACTACCAGCTGTACGTGACGGCGTACGGGCTGGGCTGGAAAGTGGACGAGCACAAGGAGCTGACACTCCCCGGCTACTCCGGCACAGTGGACCTCCACTATGCGAAGCCGCTGGATGCCTCTTCCGCGACCAGTACGCCGTGACGTCGTACTGCGCCTGGTGGTGCGGACCTTCAGCGAGGTGTGCCTGACGGCGGGCACGCTGATCGTGCTGTTCGTCGCGTACGTCCTGCTGTGGACCGGGGTCAAGGCCGACCGGGCCATGGACGGGGAGATGGCGCGGATGCGCGACCGCTGGGCCTCGGCCGCCGCCCCCGCGGCCGCCCCGGCCGCGAGCCCGGCCGCGAGCCCGGCCGCGAGCCCGGCCGCGAGCCCGCCCGCAAGCCCGCCCGCCCCGCAGCCCGCGCCCTCGCAGCCCGCGCAGGACGAGCCCGGATACGCGCCGGGCCGGGCCTTCGCCGAGATGTACATCCCGCGCTTCGGCCCGGACTGGAACAAGCCGGTCCTCGAGGGCACCGGTACGGAACTGCTGAAGAAGGGCCTCGGCCACTACGCGGGCACGGCCCGCCTCGGCGGCACCGGGAACTTCTCGGTGGCGGGTCACCGGCGGACCTACGGCGACCCCTTCAAGGACTTCCCGGAGCTGCGGCCCGGCGACGCCGTCATCCTCAAGGACGCGACGGCCTGGTACACGTACACGGTGCGCAGCGAGCCGCTGCGCACGCTGCCCACCGACGTCGGGGTGGTCGACCCGGTGCCGCGCAGGTCACCCTTCACGGGCCCCGGGCGGTACCTGACGCTGACGACCTGCGATCCGGAATGGGGCCACAGCCACCGGCTGGTCGTGTGGGCGGAGCTGACCCAGACCCGTGGCGTCGCCCAGGGCCGCCCGGAGGCTTTGCCGAGCTGACCCACCGGGCCGGGCCGCTGCCTTTAGTCTGTTCGCGTACCGCCCTCGCGGTGCGGTGGACTGTTCGTGGACGGATAAGGAAACAGACGGCATGTACGGCTGGATCTGGCGGCATCTGCCGGGCAACGCGTGGATTCGCGCGCTGATCTCCCTCGTACTGGTCTTCGCGGTGGTCTTCGTGCTGTTCCAGTACGTCTTCCCGTGGGCCGAGCCGCTCCTTCCGTTCAACGACGTAACGGTGGACGAAGGATCGGGAGCCACTCCGTGAGCGCGCGCATTCTGGTGGTCGACAACTACGACAGCTTTGTCTTCAACCTGGTCCAGTACCTGTACCAGCTCGGCGCCGAGTGCGAGGTGCTGCGCAACGACGAGGTCGAGCTCGCCCACGCACAGGACGGCTTCGACGGCGTGCTGCTGTCGCCCGGGCCGGGAACGCCGGAGCAGGCGGGCGTCTGCGTCGACATGGTCCGCCACTGCGCCGACACCGGGGTCCCGGTCTTCGGCGTGTGCCTGGGCATGCAGTCGATGGCCGTCGCGTACGGCGGCGTCGTGGACCGGGCGCCCGAGCTGCTGCACGGGAAGACCTCGCCGGTGGTGCACGAGGGCCTCGGCGTCTTCGCGGGGCTGCCGTCGCCGTTCACCGCGACCCGCTACCACTCGCTCGCGGCCGAGCCGGCGACCCTGCCGGACGTGCTGGAGGTCACCGCGCGCACCGAGGACGGGATCATCATGGGGCTGCGGCACCGGGAGCACGAGGTCGAGGGCGTGCAGTTCCACCCCGAGTCGGTGCTGACCGAGTGGGGCCACCGGATGCTCGCGAACTGGCTGGTGCGCTGCGGGGACGCGGGGGCCGTCGAGCGCTCGGTGGGGCTGGCCCCGGTGGTGGGCAAGGCCGTCGCGTGACCGCGGTCGCGCCGTCCGCGCCCACGGAGGGCCGGGCCGCGCGGCGCAGGGCAGCTCAGGAGGCCGCGAAGCGCTCGCGGAGGCGGGGCGGGCGGAGGCGCAGGCGGCCCGTGTCGGGCGGCCCGGTGGTCGTCGCGAGCCGGCTCGCCGGGGAGCTGTTCATCACGCTGGGTGTGGTGATGCTGCTGTTCGTCGCCTATCAGCTCTGGTACACGAACGTACTGGCGGAGCGGACGGCGAACGGGGCGGCGGGCTCGCTGCGGCAGACCTGGGAGCGGGACCCGGGCGGGGCCGCCGCGCCGCCCGTCTCGGCGTTCGAGCCGGGGCAGGGGTTCGCGATCCTGTACATCCCGAAGCTGGACGTGAAGGTGCCGGTGGCGGAGGGGATCAGCAAGCCGAAGGTGCTCGACAAGGGGATGGTCGGGCACTACGGGGACGGCGCGCTGAAGACGGCGATGCCGGCCGACGCGCAGGGAAATTTCGCGCTGGCGGGCCACCGCAACACCCATGGCGAACCGTTCCGCTTCATCAACCGGCTGGTGCCGGGGGACCCGGTCGTGGTCGAGACGCGGGACGCGTACTACACGTACGAGATCACCTCGTCGCTGGCGCAGACTCCGCCGACCAACGTGTCGGTGATCAAACCGGTCCCGGAGGGATCGGGTTTCACCTCCCCCGGCCGGTACATCACGCTGACGACCTGCACCCCGGAGTTCACGAGCACCTACCGGATGATCGTATGGGGCAGGATGACCGGTGAACGCCCCCGCAGCCAGGGTGCTCCGCCCGCGCTGACCAGCCCGTAAGGACGAACAAGCAGTGTCACGTGCCGCACCGCCGCCCCCGAGTCGCAGCGTGCTCGCCGGGTTCCTGAGCCTGCTGGGCGAGTTCCTGATCACCGTGGGCCTGGTGCTGGGCCTGTTCGTCGCGTATTCGCTGTGGTGGACGAACGTCCTCGCGGACCGGCAGGCCTCGGCGCGCGGCGACGACGTCCGCCGGCAGTGGCAGAGCGCCCCGGGGGCGAACGCGCCCGCGGCGCCGGGGGCACTGGACACCATGGACGGCATCGGCTTCCTGCACGTGCCGGCGATGAAGAACGGCGAGGTCCTCGTCAAGCGGGGCACGGCGCCGGACGTCCTCAACGACGGCGTGGCCGGGTACTACACCGACCCGGTGAAGGCGGCCCTGCCGTGGGAGCCGTCGGGGAACTTCTCGCTGGCGGCGCACCGGGACGGGCACGGGGCGAAGTTCCACAACATCGACAAGGTGAAGAACGGCGACGCGGTCGTCTTCGAGACGCGGGACACCTGGTACGTGTACAAGGTCTTCGCGGAGCTGCGCCAGACCTCGAAGTACGACGTGGACGCGATCTCGGCGGTGCCCAAGGAGTCGGGGCGCACGGCCCCGGGCCGTTTCATCACCCTGACGACCTGCACGCCGGTGTACACGTCGAAGTTCCGGTACATCGTGTGGGGCGAGCTGGTACGCACGGAGAAGGTGGACGCGAAGCGCACGCTCCCGGCAGAGCTGCGCTGACACGGAAAAGCCCCCGTGAGCGGCTCTGAGGCCGCCCACAGGGGCTTTTCCGTGTCTCCGTGTGGCTGGACCGCCGGTTAGCGCCGGCCGCCCGTCAGACCGCCGAAGAACGTCCCGCCGTTGTTGTTGCCGCCGTTCTGCTGGCCGGCCACCGTCTGGACGTTGATGACCCGGCCCGCCTCGACGGGGGTGCCCGCCGGGGGGTCGGTCTGCACGATCATCGCCTTGTCGTCCGTCGGGCCCGCGATGACCTGGAGGCTCAGGCCCCGGCTCGCGAGGTCCGCCTTGGCCTGGGCGACGGTCTTGGTGATCAGCTGCGGGACCTGCGTGTTCTGGCCGGCCTTGGCGATCTGGACGTTGACCGTCGTGCCCACCGCGAGCTGCTCGCCCGCCGGGTACTGCTGGCTGACGATCGTCTTCGGCGGGGCCCCGGGGGAGTCGACCTCCGTCTGGCTGCCGAGCTTGAGCTTGGCGTCGTTCAGAGCCTTGATCGCCGCTTCCTTGGTCTTCCCGAGGAGGTCCGGCATCTCGGACTTCGACTGCTCCTTGGCGACGGTCAGCGTGACGGTCGAGCCCTTCGCGGCCTTGCCGCCGCTCTTCGGGGTCTGGTCGAGGACGGTGCCGGCGGTCCGATCGGACTCCTGGGTCTTCTTCTCGACCGCGAAGCCCTTGTCCTTGAGCGCCTTCTCGGCGTCCTCGAACTTCACGTTGAGGACGTCGGGCACGGCGACCTCCCCGGGACCCGAGGAGACCTTGACCTTGACCGCCGAGCCCTTGTCGACCTTGGTGTCGGGCGCCGGGTTCTGCGAACAGATGTTGCCCTTGGGCTGGTTGTCGCAGGCCTCGTCGGCTTCCTTCTCGACCTTGAGGCCGACGTTGTCGCCGGTCTTCTGCGCCTGCTCGAGGGTCTCGCCGATGAGCTTGGGCACGCTGGGCCGGTTGTCGGCGCCGCCGCTGAAGAGGGAGCGGCCGATGAGGATGGCGCCGACCAGGACGAGGATGCCGGCCGTGACCAGGAGGATCGTCGAGGCCTTGCTCTTCTTCTGCTGGCGGCGGCCGTGGCCGCCCTGGTCGTAGCCGCCCTGGCCCTGGCCTGCGTACCCGGCGGACCCGTTGTAGCCGCCGTCGCCCGGGGGCATCGGCGGGAGCACGGAGGTCTGGCCGGAGTCGGCGGCGCGCAGGGCGGTGGTGGGCTGGTCGTAGCCCTGTCCGTAGCCGTGGCCCTGGTCGGGGTAGCCGTAGCCGGGGGCGCCCATGGCCACGGCCGCGGCGACGGGCTGGCCCTCGAGGCAGGCCTCGATGTCGGCGCGCATCTCGTCGGCGGACTGGTAGCGGTAGTCGGGGTCCTTGACCAGCGCCTTCAACACGATCGCGTCCATCTCGGGCGTGATCTCGGGGTCGAAGTTCGAGGGCGGCTGGGGTTCCTCCCGTACGTGCTGGTACGCGACGGCGACCGGGGAGTCGCCGATGAACGGCGGCCGGACGCTGAGGAGTTCGTACAGCAGGCAGCCCGCGGAGTAGAGGTCGGAGCGTGCGTCGACCTGCTCGCCCTTGGCCTGCTCCGGGGAGAGGTACTGGGCGGTGCCGATGACGGCCGCGGTCTGCGTCATGGTCATGCCGGAGTCGCCCATGGCGCGGGCGATGCCGAAGTCCATGACCTTGACCTGGCCGGTGCGGGTGAGCATGACGTTGGCGGGCTTGATGTCGCGGTGGACGATGCCGGCGCGGTGCGAGTACTCGAGGGCCTGGAGGATGCCGATCGTCATTTCCAGGGTGCGCTCGGGCAGCAGCTTGCGGCCGGAGTGCAGGAGCTCGCGCAGGGTGGATCCGTCGACGTACTCCATCACGATGTACGGGATGGAGATGTTGTCGACGTAGTCCTCGCCGGTGTCGTAGACGGCGACGATCGCCGGGTGGTTCAGCGACGCGGCCGACTGGGCCTCGCGCCGGAACCGGGCCTGGAAGGACGGGTCGCGGGCGAGATCGGCGCGCAGGGTCTTGACGGCGACGGTACGGCCGAGCCGGGTGTCGTGGGCGAGGTAGACCTCGGCCATGCCACCGCGGCCGAGCACGTGGCTCAGCTCGTACCGGCCGCCGAGGCGACGCGGCTCTTCCATAACGTTGCAGCCCTCTCCGTCAGTCCCGACCGCACCCGTGTGTGGTCCGGCGGTGTGCTGTTCGCGCAAAGGCTACCGGCCGATCGTCGGTGATCGGTTCGTGACCACAGGCTGATACCGGACCGGTACCGTACGCTCGGATCCGGGCGAGAACAGTGATGTGGATCACTCCGGTTCGGCTTTTGCGCCCCTGTCGGCCGTTGCGCTCTCCCGTCAGCCCTGGTTCTTCAGGACGGCTTCCATGACGGCCTTCGCGACCGGGGCCGCGAGACCACCACCGGTGATGTCCTCGCGGTCGGCTTCGCTGTCCTCGATGACGACGGCGACGGCGACCGGGGAGCCCTTGTCGGTCTTGGCGTACGAGATGAACCAGGCGTAGGGGCGCTTGGCGTTCTTCTCTCCGTGCTGGGCGGTACCGGTCTTGCCGCCGACGGTGACGCCCTTGATCGAGGCCTTGCCGCCGGTGCCGTTCGGGTTCTCGACGACGTTCTCCATCATCTTCTGGAGCTTCTGCGCGTTGGCGGGCGAGAGCGGGCGGCTCATCTCCTGCGGTTCGTGCTTCTCGATGACGTCGAGGTTGGGGGCCGTGAGCTGGTCGACCATGTACGGCTTCATCAGCTTGCCGTCGTTGGCGACGGCCGCGGCGACCATCGCCATCTGGAGCGGGGTGGCGGCGGTGTTGAACTGGCCGATCGCGGAGAGCGAGTTGCCCGGGCGGTCCATGTTCTTGTCGTAGACGCTGGCGAACGCCCGGACCGGGGTGTCGATCTTGTCGTTGTTGAAGCCGAACTTCTGCGCGGTCTCCAGCATCTTGTCCTTGGTCACCTTGTCGGCGACGTTGGCGAAGACGGAGTTGCAGGACACCTGGAGCGCGAAGTTGAGGCTGGCCTTCTCGCAGCCCTTGGCGTGGTTGACCATCGGCGTCTTGGTCGTCGGCAGCAGGAACGGCTCGGGGGTGTCCGTCGGCGCGTCGATGTCGGTGACGACGCCGTGCTCCAGCGCGGCCGCGGCGGTGACGACCTTGAAAGTCGAGCCGGGCGGGTAGGTCTCGCGCAGGGCGCGGTTGACGAGCTTCTTCTCCGGGCTGTCCTTCAGCTCGACCCAGTTCTTCTCGTCGGTCTTGGAGTTGCCGGCGAAGCTGGTCGGGTCGTACGAGGGGGTGCTCACCAGGGCGAGGATGGCGCCGGTGCGCGGGTCGATCGCGGCGGCGGCTCCGGTCTTGGCGCCGAGCTGCTCGTACGCGGCCTTCTGGGCCTCGGGCATCAGCGTGGTGACGACGTTGCCGCCGGCCTTCTTCTCGCCGGTGAACATGCCGATCGTGCGGTCGAAGAACAGCCGGTCGTCGTTGCCGGTGAGGATCTTGTCCTCGAGGGACTCGAGCTGGGTGGAGCCGAAGGCCTGGGAGGCGTACCCGGTCACCGGCGCCCAGAGCGGTCCGTCGATGTAGGTCCGCTTGTACTTGTAGTCGCTGCCGTCGGTGGTGTCGGAACCGGTGATGGCCTGGCCGCCCGCGACGATGATGTTGCCGCGCTGGGTGGCGTACTGGGCGATCTGGACCCGGCGGTTTTCCTTGCGGGTGCTGAGTTCCTCGGCCTGGACGTACTGCAGCCAGTTGGTCCGGATCAGCAGCGCGAGGACGAGCAGCCCGCAGAAGATCGAGATGCGGCGCAGGGGCTTGTTCATGACGGGCGGACCACCTGGGTCATCTCGGAGTCGGGGGACGGTGCCGGGGCCGGGGCGGGGCGGCGTGCGGTGTCGCTGATCCGGATGAGGATCCCGATGAGGGCCCAGTTCGCGAGGACGGACGAACCGCCGGACGCGAGGAAGGGCATGGTCATGCCGGTCAGGGGGATGAGGCCCATGACGCCGCCGGCGACCACGAAGATCTGCAGGGCGAAGGCGCCGGAGAGGCCGATGGCGAAGAGCTTGCCGAAGGGGTCGCGGGCGGCGAGGGCGGTGCGCACGCCGCGCTCGATGATCAGGCCGTAGAGCAGGAGGAAGGCCATGACGCCCGCGAGGCCGAGCTCCTCGCCGACCGTGGAGAAGATGAAGTCCGAGTTGGCGGCGAACCCGATGAGGTCGGAGTTGCCCTGGCCCCAGCCGGTGCCGAGCACCCCGCCGGAGCCGAAGCTCATGATCGACTGGCCGACCTGCTCGCAGGCGCCCGACTTGGAGTAGCAGGCGAAGGGGTCGAGCCAGGCGGTGACACGGGCCTTGACGTGGCTGGCGGTCGCGCCGACGACGGCGGCGCCGGCCACGCTCATGACCAGGCCGATGACGATCCAGCTGGTGCGCTCGGTGGCCACGTACAGCATGATCACGAACATGCCGAAGAAGAGCAGCGAGGTGCCGAGGTCGTTCTCGAAGACGAGGACGAGCAGGCTCATCGCCCAGATCATCAGGATGGGGCCGAGGTCACGGCCGCGCGGCAGGTAGAGGCCCATGAAGCGGCGGCTGGCCAGGGCGAGCGCGTCGCGCTTCACCATCAGGTAGCCGGCGAAGAAGATCGCGATGACGATCTTCGCGAACTCACCGGGCTGGATGGAGAAGCCGCCGACGCTGATCCAGATCTTCGCGCCGAAGACGTCGGCACCGAGGCCCGGGACGACCGGAAGGATCAGCAGGACCAGCGACGCGGCCATGGAGATGTACGTGAAGCGCTGCAGGGTGCGGTGGTCCTTGAGCAGCAGCAGCACGCCGGCGAACAGGGCGATGGCGAGCGCCGTGTACATCATCTGGCGGGGGGCCGACTCGGAGAAGTGGCCGAAGCTGCGCTTGGCCAGGTTCTGCAGCCGCTCGGACTGGTCGAGCCGCCAGATCAGGACGCAGCCCAGCCCGTTGAGCAGTGTCGCGATCGGCAGCAGCAGCGGGTCCGCGTACTTCGCGTAGCGGCGCACCACGAGGTGGGCGATGCCGGCGAGGACGGCCAGGCCGCCCCCGTACGCGACCATGCCGGGAGGCAGCTCGCCGTGGATCGACAGGCCCACGTTGGCGTAGGCGAAGATCGGGATGACCACGGCGAAAACGAGCAGCAGGAGCTCGGTGTTCCGCCGGCTCGGCAGCTCGATGGCGCCGATGGTGGTCGTGTTGGTGACAACGCTCATGGTGTGGCAGGCCCCCTGTGCCCGCGGGTGTCTACTACTGCTTGCCGCAGAGGCCGACCAGCGACTGCTCCGTGGGAGACAGGCTGGGGCCGGGTGCTGGTGGGTTCTGCGCTTCCGCGGCGCGGCGCTCCTCGTCCTTCTTGCAGGCGGTGACCTGGGCGCCGAGTTCGTCGATCTTCTGGCGGGCGCCGTCGAGGCTGGTCTCGGTGATGGTGGCCTCGACCAGCTTGCGCTTGAAGGGCGGCAGGTACTTCAGTTCGATGTCGGTGCGGTCGGTCTCCACCTTGGAGAGCTCCAGCGGGCCGAGGTTCTGGCTGATGCCGCGGAACAGCGCGACGTGCTCGCCCTTGACGCCGATGTAGAACTGCGTCTGGGTCCAGCGGTGGGCGGCGTAGAGGCCGCCTCCGACGACACCGGCGACGATCAGCAGGATCAGGGTGCGGGTGGTCCACTTGCGCCCTTTGCTGCGGCGCCGGCGGGGCCGGTCGTACGTGTCGTCGAAGCGCGCGTCGTCGTCGTACGCGTCGGGTTCGCCGAACGTGCCGTACGCGCCGCCGCCCTGGCTCTGCTCGGGGTATCCGTATCCGGGGGCCTCGCCGCTGCCGGGGGGCCCGAAGGCACCGGCGGGCGGGGGGACCTGGCGGCCGAGGCCCGAGGCGCGGCCCGCAGGGGTCTGCATGGCGTTGCCGCCGTCGAAGAGCTGGTGCTGGTTCTCGGCGACCGCGCCGACGACGACCGGGGTGTCGTTCAGCTGGGCGGCGAGGGTGTCGCCGCTGTCGGTGTCGAGGACGTCCGCGACGATGCAGGTGATGTTGTCCGGTCCGCCGCCGCGCAGGGCGAGCTGGATCAGGGCCTGCACGGTCTCGTGGGGGCCGTGGTAGTCGGCGAGCGTCTCTTCCAGCGTCTGGTGCGAGACGACGCCGGACAGGCCGTCGGAGCAGATGAGGTAGCGGTCGCCGGTGCGGACCTCGCGGATGGAGAGGTCGGGCTCGACGGTGTCACCGCTGCCGAGCGCCCGCATGAGCAGCGAGCGCTGCGGATGGGTGGTGGCTTCCTCTTCGGTGATGCGGCCCTCGTCGACGAGGCGCTGCACCCAGGTGTGGTCCTGGGTGATCTGCGTGAGGACGCCGTCGCGCAGCAGGTAGGCGCGCGAGTCGCCGACGTGGACGAGGCCGAGGCGCTGGCCGGTCCACAGGAGCGCGGTCAGGGTGGTGCCCATGCCCTCGAGCTGGGCGTCCTCCTCGACCATGACGCGCAGCTGGTCGTTCGCGCGCTGCACGGCAGTGGCGAGCGAGGTGAGGATGTCGGAGCCCGGGACGTCGTCGTCGAGCTGCACGAGCGAGGAGATCACCTCGGAGCTCGCGACCTCGCCGGCGGCCTGGCCGCCCATGCCGTCGGCCACGGCGAGGAGACGGGGCCCGGCATAGCCGGAGTCCTCGTTGCCCTCGCGGATCATGCCCTTGTGGGATCCGGCGGCGAACCGCAGGGACAGACTCATGCGCACCTGCCCAGTCGACGCTTCCTCCGGGTACAACCGGTCTCGAGCCACACTGCCCACCCTCCGGTCGGGAGCGCGCTCGGGTCCGTGTCCTGGGTGGGCCGGACTGCCGCGGCTCGCTCGCTCCGCTCGCTCATTCTCGTACTACTTCCGCAGCTCGATGACGGTCTTGCCGATGCGGATCGGGGCGCCCGGCGGAATGGGCGTCGGGGTGGTCAGCCGGGTCCGGTCGAGATACGTGCCGTTGGTGGACCCGAGATCCTCGACGATCCACTGGCCGTCACGGTCGGGGTAGATCCTGGCATGGCGGCTGGACGCGTAGTCGTCGTCCAGCACGATCGTGGAGTCATGTGCCCGCCCGAGCGTGATCGTCTGCCCCGCGAGGGCGACGGTGGTTCCCGTGAGGGTGCCCTCCGAGACGACGAGCTTGGTCGGTGCTCCGCGGCGCTGGCGCTGCTGCGGCGGCGCGGCGGTCTGCCGGCCCCCGCTCTGCGCCGGAGCTCCGGACGCGGCGCTGCCGCGGCGCGAGCCGCGCTGCGTGACGCGCGTACCGAAGAGGTCGCTGCGGATGACCTGGACGGCCACGATGACGAACAGCCACAGAACGGCCAGGAAACCCAACCGCATGACCGTCAGGGTCAGCTCTGACATTGCCCCCGCTTCACCCTTCGGCTTGCCGGTAAATGATGGTGGTGCTGCCCACGACGATCCGCGAGCCGTCGCGGAGCGTAGCGCGGGTGGTGTGCTGCCCGTCCACCACGATGCCGTTGGTGGACCCGAGATCCTGGATCGTCGAGGGCGTTCCGGTCCGGATCTCACAGTGCCGGCGCGAGACGCCGGGGTCGTCGATCCGCACGTCGGCTTCCGTGCTTCGGCCGAGTACGAGCGTGGGGCGCGAGATCTGGTGGCGGGTGCCGTTGATCTCGATCCAGTGGCGCCGGGTGGCGCCTGCGGTCGGTACGGGGGCCGGTCCGCCGGCGCCCGGCCGGCGCGCGGCCGCGCCCGGGGGCGGTCCGGCCGGCATCGGCGGGGCGGCGACCGGCGGGTAGCCGTAGCCGCCCTGCTGGTTCTGGGGGGCCGGCGGCTGCGCCTGGGAGGTGCTGGAGGCGAGCGTACGGCTGCGGACCCGGTAGAGCCCGGTGTCGAGGTCGTCGGCCTTCTCCAGGTGGACCTTGATCGGTCCCATGAAGCTGTAGCGCTGCTGCTTGGCGTAGTCGCGGACGAGGCCCGCGAGCTCGTCGCCGAGCTGCCCGGAGTAGGGGCTCAGGCGATCGTAGTCGCCGACGCTGAGCTCGACGATGAAGTCGTTGGGGACAACGGTCCGCTCGCGGTTCCAGATCGTCGCGTTGTTGTCGCACTCGCGCTGGAGCGCGCCGGCGATCTCGACGGGCTGGACCTCGGACTTGAACACCTTGGCGAAGGTGCCGTTCACCAGACCTTCGAGTCGCTGCTCGAACCGCTTCAGGACTCCCATGGGGCACCTCCTCCGTCGTTGTCGCCCTGTACTGCTTACTGATCGTATCCACGCGTGGCGGATTCGGCTGGTTCCCCCTGGGTCCCATGCGCAGGAGTGTTGGTCCTCACAAGGGATCGTAGGGGCGCTCAGGGGACAGTGTCCCGCACCGGACGTGCGGTGCGGGAGGGGCATTCGGAGCCGGGTCGACGGGTGCGGGGAAAGCGATGTGAATCCACCCCGTCCGACGTGCTAATGTTTCGACGTCGCCAGGGGAACGGACCGAAAAGGGAAGATCCACTGGGGAGCTGCTCGGGCGAGTGGCGGAACGGCAGACGCGCTGGCTTCAGGTGCCAGTGTCCTTCGGGACGTGGGGGTTCAAATCCCCCCTCGCCCACATCGACGAAACGGTCGTCATCGCGAAAGCGATGGCGGCCGTTTCGCTTTTCCCGTGCCCTGGTGGGGTGTTGACCGTGAGCGGGTCACTCCTGCGGACAGAGGGTGGCCCGATCCCGTGCCCTGCACCGGGAGTTGACGGTCGTGACCGGAACGGGCGCGTCGTCGGCCGTACGACTTTCGTCACGCAGGGCGCGACGAAAGAGGGCGGCCGGGCGCAGGCACGGGTGTCTAGGGTCGGTCGCGTGGATGCGACGGCGAGGATGCGGGCGGGCTGGGGCTGGCTGACGGGCCCCGAGCCGTGGACCCGGCGGATGCTGGCGGGGGACCTGGTGATCGCCGGGCTGCTCGCACTGCTCGGCCTGGGCGTCGAGGAACTCGACAACGGCAGCGTGCAGCGGATGATCGGCAGCGCCGCGGCTGTGGTGCTGCTCACGCTGCTGCGGCGCCGCCTGCCGGCGGCGACCCTGGTCGTGGCGGCGGCGGTGTCCCCCTTCCTGCCCGGCTCGTTCCTGGTCATGATCCTGCTGGGCTGGTCGGCGGGGCGCCGGATCGTCGGGGTGGGCCGGGCGCTGATCGCGTTCACCCTCGCCTTCCTCGCCTCGGTCGGCTTCGGTGTGCTGCAGGCGTGGTCCGACAAGCGGCCCGTACTGGTGATCGTCTTCTCCACGCTGATGTTCCTCGCGATGACGGTCATGCCGGGTCTGGCCAGCCGCTACTGGTCGCAGCGCCGGACCCTGCTGCAGGCGCTCCAGGAGCGCAACGGGCAGCTGATGCGGGAGCGGGCGATGGTCGCCGGGCAGGCGCGGCTGCGCGAGCGGCAGCGGATCGCCCAGGACATGCACGACAGCCTGGGCCACCAGCTGGCGCTGATCTCCGTGCACACCGGCGCCCTGGAGGTGGACCCGAAGCTCACCGACCGCCAGCGCGAGACCGTGGGGGTGCTGCGGCAGGCCTCGGTCGCGGCGATGCACGAACTGCGCGAGGTCGTCGGGATCATGCGGGACGGCGTCGAGGCGCCGGTGCCCGTCGAGGAGGCGCAGCCCGCGGCGCGCGGCGTGGCCGGGATCGCCGGGATCGTGGAGGCGGCGCGGAGCGCGGGGACCGACGTACGGATGACCTCGGCGGGGCGGCCGAGGCCGCTGGTCGCGGCGTGCGACCACGCGGCGTACCGGATCGTGCAGGAGGCGCTGACCAACGCGTACAAGCACGCTCCGGGGGCGCCGATCTCGGTGGAACTGCGGTACGAGGACGACTCGCTGGTGGTGGAGATCGCCAACGGGCCCGCGGCCGGACCGGGTACGGGCGAGGTGGTGTCGGGCGGGCAGGGGCTGACGGGGCTGCGCGAACGGGCCCGGCTGGTCGGCGGGATGGTGCACGCGGGCACGACCGAGGACGGCGGGTTCCGGGTGGCCGGGGTGCTGCCGTACGGGACGGAGCCGGCGGGGGTGGACCACATCGCCGACGACTTCGGGCAGCAGGCGCAGGCCCAGGCTCTGGGCCTCGCGGGTGCGCCGCCGATGGACTGGGCGGCGGTGGACCGGGAGCTGGCCGTACGGAGCCGCAGCCGGACCGGGGGCATCGCGATGGGGTGCGGTATCGCCTTCGCGGCGGTGGTGCTGCTGGTGATCGTGATGGGGGCCGGGGTGGTGCTGCTGATGGGTACGGCGGGCAGCGCGATGATCAGCCGGGACGACTACGACGACGTGCGGGTCGGCGAGTCGGAGGAGGCGGTCCGCAGCCGTCTCCCCGACGGGGAGAGCTTCCTCACCGAGGGCCTGGACCGGAAGGGGCCGGAGCGGCCGGAGGGCGCGGGGTGTCTGGCACTGCTGTCGTCGGACGGCTCGGGGCTGTCCACCGATACCGTTTTCCGGTTCTGCTTCAAGGACGGCAAGCTCGTCGACAAGCAGGCGTACGAGGTCGAGCAGTAGGAGCGCGGGTGACAGCCAAGGTGATCCGAGTGGTGATCGCTGACGACGAGCCGCTGATCCGGGCCGGGATCAGGATGATCCTGACCTCGGCTCCGGACATCGAGGTCGTCGCGGAGGCGGCGAACGGCCGCGAGGCCGTGGACCTGGCCCGCGCGCACACGCCGGACGTGATGCTGCTGGACATCCAGATGCCGGTGATGGACGGCCTGACCGCGCTCGACGAGCTGGGACGGGCGGCACCGGAGGTCCGGGCGCTGGTCCTGACCACCTTCGGGGAGAAGGAGAACGTGCTGCGGGCCCTCGGCTCGGGCGGCGCGGGGTTCCTGCTGAAGGATTCGGCGCCGGGCGAGCTGATCGGCGCGGTGCGGGCGGCCGCGGCCGGGGACGCGTACCTCTCGCCGGGGGCGACCCGGCACGTGGTCGACCAGCTGGCCTCGGGACAAGTTGCGGGGCGCGGCGAGGAGGCCCGGCGGCGGGTGGCGGAGCTGAGCGAGCGCGAGCGCGGGGTGCTGTCGCTGCTGGGCGAGGGCCTGTCCAACGCGGACGCGGGCCGGCGGCTGCACATGAGCGAGGCGACGGTGAAGACGTACGTGAGCCGGATCCTGGCGAAGCTGGGCTGCGAGAACCGGGTTCAGGCCGCCCTGCTGGCCAGGGACGCCGGGCTGTAGATACGGTCGGGCCGAATTGATGATGTTGGCCGGGACAGTACGACGGGTACGGGCGGGGGCGGCACGGATGGTGGCGGTACCGGAGCAGCGGGTTGCGGAGCCGGACGGGGCGACGGGCGGGCGGATACCCGCGGTCGAGGGGTTCGCCCCGAGGGCCGTGGCGGGCTCGCCCAAGGAGGCGGGCCGGGCGCTGCGCACGCGGGTGCCGCGCTCGGCGCACGCGCACTTCGAGGTGCCGTCCGGGCGGCCGGACGCGGTGCGGGCGGTCGAGGAGTCCAACGTCGGGCGGGTCGCCGAGCTGGCGCCGATCCGGGTGGGCCGGATGGCCGCGAACCCCTTCGCGTTCCTGCGCGGATCGGCCGGGCTGATGGCGCACGACCTGTCAGGGGGCCCGGTGACCGGGGTCGGCGCGCAGATCTGCGGCGATGCCCATGCGGCGAATTTCGGCCTGTACGGGGATGCCCGCGGCCGGCTCGTCATCGACCTGAACGACTTCGACGAGACCGTGTTCGGCCCGTGGGAGTGGGACCTGAAGCGGCTGGCGACCTCGCTGGTCCTGGCCGGGCGGGTGGCCGGCGCGGACGAGGACACCTGCCGGGCCGCGGCGCACGACACGGTGGGCGCCTACCGCCGGACCATGCGGCTGCTGGCCAAGCTGCCGGCGCTGGACGCCTGGAACGCCATCGCGGACGAGGAGCTCGTCTCCCACACCGATGCCCGCGACCTGCTGGGCACGCTGGAGCGGGTCTCGGAGAAGGCCCGCAACAACACCTCGGCGCGGTTCGCCGCCAAGTCCACCGAGGCCGGCCCCGACGGCGGACGGCGCTTCGTCGACGCCCTGCCGGTGCTGCGCCGGGTCGGGGACGCGGAGGCGGCGGCCGTGGCCGCCTCGCTGGGCCCGTACCTGAAGACCCTCCAGGGCGACCGGCTGCCGCTGCTGGCCCGCTACGCGGTCCACGACGTGGCCTTCCGGGTGGTCGGCACGGGGAGCGTCGGCACCCGCTCGTACGTGGTGCTGCTGCTGGACCACCGGGGCGAGCCGCTGGTGCTCCAGGTGAAGGAGGCGCGGCCGTCCGTGCTGCTGCCCCACCTGCCCGCGCTCGGCTTCGAGTCCGCGGTCGAGGAGCACGAGGGCCGCCGGGTGGTGGCCGGGCAGAAGCGGATGCAGGTGGTCTCCGACATCCTGCTGGGCTGGACCACGGTGGAGGGGCGGCCGTACCAGGTGCGGCAGTTCCGCAACCGCAAGGGCAGCGTGGACCCGGCGGCGCTGGCCGCCGACCAGATCGACGACTACGGGCGCATGACCGGCGCCCTCCTGGCCCGTGCGCACGCGCACAGCGCCGATCCGCGGCTGCTGGCCGGGTACTGCGGCAAGAACGACGAGCTGGACGAGGCGATGGCCACCTTCGCGGTGGCGTACGCCGACCGCAGCGAGGCCGACCACGCGCACCTGCTGGCGGCGGTGCGGTCGGGGCGGATCGCGGCGGAGGCCGGGGTCTGAGCGGGTGGTGGCGCGGGTCCGGTCGGGATCACGGCCGCGGGTCACGGTCCCGGGGGGGGGGGGGGGGGGGGGGGGGGGGGGGGGGGGGGGGGGGGGGGGGGGGGGGGGGGGGGGGGGGGGGGGGGGGGGGGGGGGGGGGGGGG